>NZ_JBQFOY010000002.1:0-357326 GCF_056533985.1 Ruegeria sp. E8 | reverse complement strand
TTGTTGAACAGAGGATGCCTGCGGCTTGAGGCAGTTGGTGGGGGCTCTGCCCCCACACCCCCGGGATATTTTTAGCCAGATGAAGAGGGGATCCCGGGTTTACAGATCAAGTTCTGTGCACAGGGTTTCGATGACTGATTCCAAAGCATCTGACTGCGTGTTTACGCAGGATTGGGCCGCATCTTGGGCTGACTGTAGGGTGGTCTGATCTGACAGCCATTGAGCTACGATCTCGCAAAGATCGGCGGCGGTACGGACTTCGATTGCGCCGCCGGTTCCAATCAGCGGGGCAAAGGTTTCGGCGAAGTTGAAGTAACCCGGGCCGGTGATGACTGCCGCTCCGGCCTGGGCCGGCTCAAACGGGTTGTGGCCTCCGATCTCTTTCAGAGAGCCACCGAGGAACACAATTGGACAGAGCGCGTACCATGTTCCGGTCTCTCCCAATGTGTCGGCAACATAGACTTGGGTGGTTTCATCGATCTTTTCGTTCCTGGACCGAAATGAAGCCGTAACATTGGCTTTTTCGATCAGAGTGGCGACTTCGTCCCGGCGCTCGGGGTGGCGCGGTATCAGCAGCAAAAGCAGGTCAGGCCATCGTTCCAGCAACGACTTATGCGCCTGTAAGACGATGTCTTCTTCGCCCGCGTGGGTCGAGCTGGCGATCCAGATGGGGCGATCCGCGACTTGTGCCTTGATGTCCTTGAGCGTGTGTTGATCCACAGGCAAGGGGTCCGACATTGCCTTGAGATTTGTACCGGGTTGCACGCGCTCGGGCGGGGCGCCGATGTCGATCAGATTGGACGCGGTATTCTCGTTCTGGGTCAGGAACAGCCGAAAGCGGGACAGAATAAAGCGCGCGGTGTCCGGACGTTTTTTCCAGCCGGCGACTGATTTGTCTGAAAGGCGCGCGTTCAGAAGCGCCAGCGGTATGTTTCGTTGATCGCTTTCCACGATCAGTTGTGGCCAGATCTCGCTTTCCACGAAAATGCCTGCGTCTGGCTGCCAATGGTCGAGGAATCGCTTCACAGGATCCGATGTGTCCAGTGGTGGGTATTGATGCCGGGTCCGGGCGGGCAGGCGCTTTGCGATAATGGCAGCTGAAGTCGGGGTGCCCGAAGTAATCAGAAACTCGGCATCGGGCAGGCGCTCAGCCAGCCGTTTGATCAGGCTGAGGACAGATAGGCTTTCGCCGACGCTGGCGGCGTGAAACCAGATCAGACGGCCATTGGGACGGGGTAGGCTGGCATGGCCAAGGCGCTCTTGTTGGCGTTCGACCGGAACGCCTGCGGCCTGCAACTTTTTCCGAACAGTCCTCCAGGCCAAAGGTGCGGCAAGGGATGTGAGGGCGCAGTACATACGGTACAGCGCCGTGGGGCGACCGTTGTGATCCGGCATATCAGCCGCCTGTATGGCTCATGTGGCGGCTCATCCGGCCATCGACTGCCTGACGGGAATAGTCGAAATCATGCCCTTTGGGTTTGAGATTGACGGCGGCGCGGATTGCGTCTTCCAGCGGCTGCTCGGTATCCGGATGATTGCGCAGCGGAGCGCGCAGATCGGCCATATCCTCTTGTCCGAGGCACATGTAAAGCTCGCCTGTGCAGGTCAGGCGGACGCGATTGCAGCTTTCACAGAAGTTATGCGACAGCGGTGTGATGAAACCAATTTTCTGACCTGTTTCCTCCAGCCGGACATAGCGGGCCGGGCCACCGGAGCGTTCGGCCAGATCGGTGACCCTATAGTGGTTTTCGTACTCTTTGCGCACATCCTTGAGGGACCAATACTGATCCAGACGGTCTTCGTTGCCGATATCGCCCATGGGCATGACCTCGATCCAGGTCAGGTCCATGTCACGCTCGGCACACCATTGTGTGATCTTCGGCAGTTCGGGTTCGTTGAACCCTTTCAGAGCAACTGCGTTGATCTTGATGCGCAGACCCGCCTTTTGCGCGGCGTCAATACCGTTCAGCACCTGTTTCAGGCGGCCCCAGCGCGTCACCTTGGCGAATTTGTCGTCGTCCAGCGTATCCAGCGAGATGTTCACCCGCCGCACACCAGCGGCATACAGGTCGTCCGCGAAGCGGTGCAGTTGCGAGCCGTTCGTCGTCAGCGTCAATTCCTTCAGCGCGCCGCTATCCAGATGGCGGGTCATCGCATTGAAAAAAGTCATGATATTGCGGCGCACAAGGGGCTCGCCCCCCGTGATACGCAGTTTCTCGACGCCCATTTTCACGAAGGTCGAGCACATCCGGTCCAATTCTTCCAGCGTCAGCAGGTCTTTCTTGGGCAGAAAGGTCATGTTCTCGGACATGCAATACACGCAGCGGAAATCGCAGCGGTCCGTGACGGAGACGCGGAGATAGGTGATGGCGCGGGCAAACGGGTCGATAAGCGGAGCTGTCATGGCGTAATAGGTAAAGCCGGAACCTGCCCGCGACAAGGGCGAACTGCGCTTTGCGCTGGAACAGATGAGCGCAGGCCTGTAGGTTTCGCGCATGAAGAAAATACTTGTTTTATTATGTGTGCTGACGGCCGGATGCGACGCAATACGGTCGACGACGGACCGCGTGTTCGGCGGAGGCGACGCGCCTGCGCAGACGGCGTCTGACACCGAAGCTGTGACTGAAGTGGCCGAAGAGGTGCTGCAACCCGAACCCGTTTCCACGCGTCCCAGCTGGACCGGAGCGAAAACAACCATTGCAGGGCTTGGCGATCCGACCACTCCGGGGCGCTGGATGCAGACACCGCTGGTGGACAGTGAAGTGACGGCACGGGTCGTCGTGCCCAAAACCGGAGCGCAGGCCTACATCACGCTCGTTCCGGCCTCTGGCCCTGAAAGTGGCGGTAGCCGCATGTCGCTGGACGCCATGCGGGCCTTGTTGGTGCCCTTTGATGAGTTGGTTGAAATTGAGGTCTATGCCGACTGATTTTTCAGATATTTGCCTGCTTCACGGCGGGCAAAGGGCTTCATTGCGTCGCCGTGCTTATCCAGAAACGCGATGACGCGATCCGGGTCGTGTTTGGAAAGCTCACGCAGCCACCAGGCGATGGACTTCTGAATGAACCAGTCGCGGTCCGGAACATAACCGGCGGCCCATCCAAGGATACGGTCACGGCGCTGAACGTCGTCAGGTTTGGGATGGTTCTGCTTTGTCCAGGGCAGGGTCGCGACCATGGCCGCGCGCCTAGTCCACATATGGTCCGATTGGGTCCAGTGCTCAACTTCGTCCAATCGATCAGGATCGGCTGAAAGCCGCTTTTGCATCGCCATGCAGGCATGATCGGCAACCGCCCAGGCATCGAAATCCGGTAGCCAGCTTTGCAGTAACGTCCAGACCGCGTCGTCAGGGCGGATACGCGCCTGGGTCAGAAGTTTGGCGGCAGCAAGGCGGCCTTCGTGAAAGTTGGTCTGCCAAAGGGCGTCTGCCAGAGCGACACGCGCGGGAACATCCAGCTCTTGCCGCCACGCTTTGGTCAGGTCGTTCAGAACCGGGTTCCCAACACCCAGATAGGGGCGATCCACCTTGTGATATGTCGCCATCTGAGCCGCACGATCCGGATCGGCATGGGCTTTGATTTGATCAAGAAAATCAGTCAGCATTTTAATCAGACAGGAACGCCTGTTGGCTTTCCATCAATCGTTTTCCCGTTCTTCTCCACCCAATAAGAACGGATTTCTTCATCTGATTTTCCATCCACCCATTTTTGCATTGTGTTACGGTCGGACTGGAATTCCATGAAAGGCACGGCATAGCCGCATGAGGTCTGCACCAAGTCGATGGACTGGTCATAGATCTGTCGTGCACTGCGGTGATTGGGGAACAGATCGGCAAGTTCGTCCCAGCCCTCATCCCCGACATGCAGGCAACGAGCCGTGCCATAAGTGCGCAGAATCATTGGGCGTGTGGTGAAGGAACACCACATTAGGGTCATCCTGTTGACTTGTAAAAGATGACCCGCCGTTTCATTGCCGCTACCTGTCAGGTTCATCCAGACAATGCGGTTTGGCCCCAATACCCGCAGCGAATCCATTCCCTTGGGGGAGATATTGACCCGTCCCTCAGCCCCTGCCGAACCGACGAAGAACATGTGTTGATCTTCGATGAATTTTTGATGGGCGTCTTCCAGCTGTGGAAACTGTTTGGACATGGGTTACTCCACTGTGACCGACTTGGCCAGATTGCGCGGCTGATCCACATCAGTGCCTTTGGCAACGGCCGTGTGATAGGCCAGCAATTGCGCGGGAACCGAATAGAGGATCGGCGCAAGGCTGGTGTGAATATGCGGCATGCGGATGGTGCTCCAGACCCCGTCGCCGGCCTCGTCAATGCCGTCGTCATCCGAGACCAGGATCACCTTGCCCTTGCGCGCCATCACTTCCTGCATGTTCGACACGGTCTTGTCGAACACGGTGTCACGCGGGGCCATGACGACCACGGGCATGTGCTTGTCGATCAGGGCGATAGGTCCGTGTTTCAACTCGCCCGAAGCATAACCTTCGGCATGGATATAGCTGATTTCCTTGAGCTTCAGCGCGCCTTCCATGGCCAATGGATACATCAGGCCACGGCCCAGAAACAGAACATCCCGGGCCTCGGACAGACGCTGGGCGGCTTTGCGGATCGCCCGGTTCTGATCGAGTGCGGCGTTCAGAACCGTCGGCAACCCGCGCAGTGCGGCCGCGTGATCGGCGATTTCCTCATTCGTCAGCGTGCCCCGGTCGGCGGCGGCCTTCAAAGCCAGCATCAGCAGCACGCTGAGCTGGCAGGTAAACGCCTTGGTCGAGGCAACGCCGATTTCGACACCGGCATGGATCGGCAGGGCAATATCGCTTTCGCGCGCGATCGAGCTTTCGGGTACGTTGACGACCGAAACGATCTTATCCGCTTTACCCTCGCAATAACGCAGCGCGGCCAGCGTGTCGGCGGTTTCCCCCGATTGGCTGACAAACAGCGCCAATGTGCGGTCAGTGATCGGAGGTTCGCGATAGCGGAATTCGCTGGCGATATCGACTTCAACGGGCATCTTGGCCAGTTGCTCGAACCAGTATTTCGCGGTCAGGCAGGCGTAAAACGCCGTGCCGCAGGCCACCATGGTCAAACGGTCCAGCTTGGTGAAGTCCAGATCCGTGTCCGGAAGCACCACCTGGTCGCCACCGGTGGGCAGATAGGACCGGATCGCTTCGGCCACAACGATGGGCTGTTCGGCAATTTCCTTGGCCATAAAGTGCTTGTGCTCGCCCTTGTCGGCGCGCGCGTGATCCAGCTTGATCTTGCGCTTTTCACGGTTGGCAAGTTCACCGGCCTCATTGCGGATTTCCAGCGAGGTACGGGTCAGAACCGCGCGATCGCCTTCCTCAAGATACGTGATCTGGTTGGTAAGCGGAGCCAGCGCTATGGCGTCAGAGCCCACATACATCTCACCATCCCCATGACCTATGGCCAGCGGAGACCCCTTGCGGGCAGCAACGATCAAGTCGTCCTCACCGTCGAACAGAAACGCCAAAGCAAAGGCGCCTTCCAACTGGTCGATGGTTTTGAATGCAGCCTCAACCGGGGACAGGCCCGAATTGAGGTGATGTTCCGTCATCAAGGCGACTGTTTCGGTATCGGTCTCGGTCTGGAAATCGACGCCATATTCCGCCAGTTCGGCCCGCAGATCGCGATAGTTTTCGACGATGCCATTGTGAACGACTGCAACGGGGCCAGCCTTGTGCGGATGTGCATTGTTGACCGAAGGCGCGCCGTGGGTGGCCCAGCGGGTGTGGCCAATGCCGGATTTCCCGGGCAGCGGGTTATGCACCAATAGGTCGCTGAGATTGACCAACTTGCCGACGGCGCGCCGCCTGCCCAATGCACCGTCGTTTACGGTTGCAATCCCGGCACTGTCATAGCCGCGATACTCCAACCGTTTCAAAGCCTCTACCAGAATAGGGGCGGCCTCGTGCTGCCCCAAAACACCTACAATTCCACACATATCTCAGGCCTCTTTATCGCGGCGAGCCTTTTTCGCCTTCAACATATCAAACAATTTACGCGCATATCCGGGCTTGTTTTCCTGCTTGGCTCGGGCCACGGCCAGCGCGTCAGGTTCCACATTCCTGGTCACGACTGTGCCCGTCGCTGTCATTGCGCCATCACCCACGGTTACGGGGGCCACAAGCATGGTGTTCGACCCGATAAAAACACTCTCACCGATGGTGGTCTTGTGCTTCATCACGCCGTCATAGTTGCAGGTGATCGTGCCCGCGCCGATATTTGTCGCAGCACCCACTGACGCGTCACCAATATAGCTGAGGTGGTTCACCTTCGCGCCTTCGGCAATGTCGGCATTCTTGATTTCGACGAAATTGCCGACCCGCGTGTTTTCGGCAAGTTCTGCACCAGGGCGCAGTCGGGCGTAGGGGCCGATGATGGCACCGCGGCTGACGTGGCAGCCCTCAAGATGTGAAAACGCCCGGATGGTCGCGCCGCTTTCGACGGTGACGCCAGGGCCGAAAACGACGTTAGGTTCGACAACGGTATCGCGCCCGATGATGGTATCGGCAGACAGGTATACGGTTTCGGGAGCCATCAGTGTGACGCCCAAATCCAACAGTTCCGCACGGGCGCGCGCCTGAAACTCGGCGTCGGCAGCGGCCAGATCGGTTCGGGAGTCCACACCCAGAGTCTCGGCTTCGTCGCATTTGATAGCTGTTGCCGACAGACCGCGAGCGTTGGCGATCCCGACGATTTCGGTGAGGTAGTATTCACCCGAAGCGTTCTCATTCCCAACCTGATCAATCAAATCAAACAGCAGTCGCGCATCACAAGCCAAAAGGCCGCTGTTGGTGAAGCGGATGGCTCGTTGCTCTTCAGTGGCATCCTTGTATTCAACGATCTCTATCAAACGGTCGCCATCCATGATTAGACGACCGTATCGAGGCTGAACTTCCGCGATGTCGAAACCCAACATTACCAGATCAAACGAGGCCCGAGCGTCTATCATACGCCGCAGAGTATCGGGTTCGATAAACGGTGTATCACCATACAGCACAATCACGTCGCCCTTGAACCCGGCCAATGCATCTTTCGCCTGCGCGACGGCATGCGCTGTACCCAACTGTTCTTCCTGACGGACAACAACAGCGGCTTCATCTTCGATCCAGGCGGCCTTCTCCACAGCTTCGGCACCATGCCCTGCCACGATAACGGTCCGTTCGGGGGACAGGCTAGCTGCCGCCCGCATTGCGTGGACAAGCATCGGGGCTTGAGCGATGGGGTGCAGGACTTTGGGAAGATCCGAATTCATCCTGGTGCCTTTTCCGGCGGCGAGGATGACAAGGGAAGTGCTCATGAAATCGTTTTCTCTTTGTGTTTTGTTGCCGACCGTTTTATCCGCTGAGGTCAAAGGCGCAAGCCGTTCGGCCATCAAACAAGATTGCCGATTGAAACAGGACACGGCGAAAACCTGCCGAACAAGGAGGCTCAATGCGCACAGTCATTTTCGATCTGGACGGCACTTTGGCGGATACATCGGGCGATTTGCTGGCCGCGGCGAACCATTGTTTTCGCGAAATGGGGCATGGCGATGTGCTGGTCCACGGGCCAGATTCCGGTATAGCGTTGCGTGGCGGACGCATGATGTTGACCCATGGGCTAAAGCGCGTTGGAGCCTATGATGAAGATACCGTCCACGCCTACTATCCGGTTCTGCTTGAGGCGTATGCGCAGGATATCGACACCCACACCAGTTTCTATCCTGGTGCGTTGCAGGCGGTGGAGATGCTGAGCAATGCGGGTTACGGGATTGGCATTTGCACCAACAAACCGGAACATCTGGCCGAATTGTTGCTGACGCGCATGGGGGTGCGGGACCGTTTTGCCTCGCTGGTCGGGGCGGATACGCTTCCGGTGCGCAAGCCTGACCCGGCCCCGTTGCGCGAAGCTGCGCGGCGCGCCGGTGGTGATCCGGATTGGTGCGTGCTAATCGGAGACTCTGACACAGACCGCAATACCGCCAAAGCGGCGGGGGTCCCTTCGGTTCTGGTGACCTTTGGGCCATCGGGGGATGATATGGCGGCTTTGGAGCCCGAGGCCCTGCTGCATCACTTTGACGATTTACCCGGCCTCGTGCCCGATCTGATCGGTGCGGCAGCCTGAGACCTTGACCGGACAGTTTCGGAGCCCCAGAACTAGACCATGACCGAAGTATTCTCTGGCAATTTCACGCAGCAAGAACCCCTTCCGGAAGACGCGATTGAGGCGGCGCTGGCCGTTCTGCGCCATGGGCGGCTGCATCGCTATAATGTGGCCCCTGGCGAATTGGGGGAAACGGCCCTGTTGGAGCAGGAATTTGCGGCGCAGATGGGGGCAAAATACTGTCTGGCGGTGTCCTCTGGCGGTTATGCGCTGGCTACGGCTTTGCGAGCTGTTGGGGTCCAGCCCGGCGACCCGGTTCTGACCAATGCGTTCACGCTGGCCCCCGTGCCGGGGTCGATTGCTTCGGTCGGGGGGCGGGCGATCTTTGTTGGTGTTACGGAAAATCTGACCATCGATCTTGATGACCTCGAGAGCAAGCTGGATCAGTCGCGTGTGCTGATGCTCAGCCACATGCGGGGGCATCTTTGCGACATGGACCGGTTGATGCAGATGTGTGACGCGGCCGGAGTGATCGTGATCGAGGATTGCGCTCATACGATGGGCGCGGCCTGGCGCGGTCAGTTGTCGGGGCGGCAGGGCGCGATCGGATGTTATTCCTGTCAGACCTACAAGCATGTGAACTCGGGCGAGGGTGGTTTGTTGGTCACCGATGACGAGGAACTGGCGGCCAAGGCCACAATGCTGTCGGGTTCATACATGCTGTATGAACGCCATCTGGCCGCGCCGGGGCCCGAGGTGTTTGAGCGGATCAAATACACCACTCCGAACGTTTCTGGCCGAATGGACAACTTGCGCGCGGCGATCCTGCGCCCACAGTTGCGGGATCTGGACCGGCAGGTGCAACGGTGGAACGAACGCTATCGCGAGATCGAGACCGGATTGCGCGATACTCCGGGCTTGACGATTGTTGAACGGCCAGAGGAGGAAATCTATGTCGGGTCTTCGATCCAGTTCTTGCTGCTGGATTGGTCGGCCGAGCGGATCGCCGACGTCATCAGCCGTTGCGCGGCACGAGGCGTCGAACTGAAATGGTTCGGTGGGGCAGAGCCGACGGGGTTCACGTCGCGCTATGACAGCTGGCGGTATTTCGAAAGCGAGCGGATGCCTGACAGTGACCGGGTTCTGGCAGGCGTCATGGATATGCGCGTGCCTTTGACGTTTTCACTGGAGGATTGCCGTTTGATCGCCCGGATCATCCGGGCCGAGGTGGGCGCGGTCTATCAGTCGTAATCATGCGGAGTGCGCCTACGGCGCACGCTCGATCCTTTGAAGCGCCGCCCCGCAGAGGCGGCGTTTTCCGTTTTCGGGAGGGCAGTCACAAATATTGACCGACAAAAGATTCGCTGTTAGATATTTATTGAACACTTGTTCATTAACGCGGAGGGAAGACGCAGATGTTCATGGCCACGATGAAGTTCGATCTGGGTGAAGACGTGAATGCCCTGCGCGAGATGGTGCATCGCTGGGCACAAGAGCGGGTTAAGCCGATGGCGGCTGAGATCGATGCGACAAATTCCTTTCCGAACGAGCTGTGGAAAGAGATGGGAGAGCTTGGGCTGCTGGGTGTCACCGTGCCTGAAGAATATGGCGGTGCAGGTATGTCCTATCTGGCACACACAATCGCTGTTGAGGAAGTTGCACGTGCCTCCGCCTCGGTCTCTTTGTCTTACGGGGCGCATTCAAACCTGTGCGTGAACCAGATCAAGCTGAACGGCAATGATGAGCAGAAGCAGAAATACCTGCCGCGCCTGATTTCAGGAGAGCATGTTGGCGCGCTGGCCATGTCGGAACCTTCGGCCGGGTCGGATGTGGTTTCGATGAAACTGCGTGCTGAAAAGCGGAACGATCACTACCGTTTGAACGGGAACAAATACTGGATCACCAACGGGCCGGATGCGGATACTCTGGTCGTCTACGCCAAAACGGACCCGGATGCGGGGTCAAAAGGGATCACGGCCTTTCTGATCGAAAAGGAAATGAAAGGATTTTCGACCTCGCCCCATTTCGACAAGCTGGGGATGCGCGGGTCGAACACGGCTGAACTGATCTTTGAAGATGTCGAGGTGCCGTTCGAGAACGTGTTGGGGGAAGAGGGCAAGGGCGTGGCCGTGCTCATGTCCGGGCTGGATTATGAACGCGTGGTTCTGGCCGGGATTGGTACCGGCATCATGGCCGCCTGTCTGGACGAAGTGATGCCCTATCTGGCCGAGCGCAAACAGTTCGGCAAGCCCATCGGCAGCTTCCAGTTGATGCAGGGCAAGATCGCCGACATGTACACCGCAATGAACTCGGCGAGGGCCTATGTCTACGAGGTCGCCAAAGCGTGCGACCGGGGGGATGTGACCCGGCAGGATGCTGCGGCGTGCTGCCTTTATGCGTCGGAACAGGCGATGGTGCAGGCGCATCAGGCGGTTCAGGCGCTGGGCGGGGCCGGGTTCCTGTCGGATGCACCGGTCAGCCGGATTTTCCGTGACGCCAAGCTGATGGAGATCGGTGCAGGCACCAGTGAAATCCGCCGGATGCTGATCGGGCGTGAACTGATGAATGAAATGCTCTGAAGAAAAACGCCCCGCAGACGAGGTAACTGCGGGGCGCTATGGCTATGGGATCAGAACTGATGGACGTAGGAAACACCGACCAGCCAGGGATCGATTTCCGCGGTGCCGATTGGGTTGCCGTTCAGCGAGACGTCCGAGTCGATATCGAACCAGCGTACGTTCAGACGGATTGCGCCTTTTTCGGTGACCATGTAGTCCAGACCGGCCTGCAGCGCGAGGCCGACAGAGTTGTCGACGTCGAGGTTACCCAGCGCGGACTGCTCATCGAAGAAGATCGTGTAGTTCACACCGGCGCCGACATAAGGCTTCCAGGCGCTGTTGGTCGGGAAGTGATAGTTCAGCGACAGGGTGGGCGGCAGGTGCTTGACCGTGGCCGCGTCCGTACCGCCGAGGGCGATGGTGTGTTTGAACGGGGTCGCGGCCAGAAGTTCGATACCCAGGTTGTCGCGCACAAAGTATTCTGCGGTGAAAATCGGGCGGGTGTCTGCGTCGATCGTCGCAGCCGCGCCAGCCAGCGTACCGTTGTTGGATTTCGGGTCCAAGTAACCAACGCCGATGCCGAGCGTCCAGTCCCCTTGCGACTGGGCCAGGGCCGGGGCAGCCAGAGCGACCAATGCGGTAGACAGTGTCAAAGCGGCGAGTTTCTTTGTCATATTCTTGCCTTTGGTTATGTTGATGTCCGTGGTTTCGCAAAGGCGGCATCCGGCAACCCTGATCTGCATCAAATTCACGCGAGGAATTCACGTGAAGTCACGTTGCGAAACATCAGGAAAACAAGGGGAATTCGCGGTGCCAAACGCTGAGCGCATACCGGGTTTGCGCCCAGAGGGAGCCTGGGACATACCGGACCGGCTGAACATGGCGCAGCAGTGTCTGAACCATCCAGGTGATCAGGTCGCGCTTATTGATCTGACCGGATCGGACCGGCGGTGTGTAAGCTATGGGCAGTTGTCGCAAATGACCGACGATATCGCCCGCGCGCTGCTGCGTCGCGTGCAGCCCGGGGATCGCATTGGGGTTTTGCTGAGCCAGTCGCCTTGGTGCGCGGCGGCGCATTTGGCGATCTGGAAGATTGGCGCGATATCGGTGCCTCTGTTCAAATTGTTCAAGCAGGATGCGCTGCGGTCGCGGGTTGGAGATGCGGGCGTTCAGATCGTTCTGACCGATGCTGAAGGGGCTGATATGCTGGGTGATCTGGCTGAGCCTCTGATTGCATCCGAAATTGGCGAGGAAGGCCCGGATCTGCCTTTTGCAGCGACCAGGCCGGAAGACCCGGCTGTTCTGATCTACACCTCGGGCACCACCGGTAGCCCGAAAGGTGCGCTTCACGGTCATCGGGTTCTGACCGGGCATTTGCCGGGTGTCTCGATCAGCCACAATCATCTGCGCGAAGGTGACTGCCTGTGGACCCCGGCGGATTGGGCCTGGATCGGCGGATTGTTCGACGTGCTGATGCCGGGTCTTGCGCTGGGCATCCCGGTCGTCGCGGCGCGGCTTGAGAAGTTCACCCCCGAAGCCTGCGCCGAAGTGATCGCACGCGCAGGGGTGCGGAACGTGTTCTTCCCGCCAACCGCACTGCGGATGCTCAAGGCGGCGGATCAGACGATCCCCGGTTTGCGCTCGGTCGCGTCCGGGGGTGAGCCGTTGGGGGCCGAGATGCTGGCCTGGGGACAGAAGGCGTTTGGTCTGACGATCAACGAGTTCTACGGCCAGACCGAATGCAACATGGTCGTGTCTTCCTGTGCCGAGAACTTCCCGGTGCAGCCCGGTTGTATCGGCAAACCGGTGCCGGGGCATGAGGTTTCGGTGATCGACGACGCGGGCACCCCGACTGACGAAGAAGGCGATGTGGCCGTCCGGCGCGGCTCGGCCTCGATGCTGCTGGAATACTGGAACCGGCCCGGGGCCACGGCTGAGAAGTTCCGGGGTGATTGGTTGATCACCGGAGACCGTGGCGTGTGGGAAGGCGACTACTTGCGCTTTGTCGGTCGTGATGATGACGTGATCACCTCGGCGGGCTACCGCATCGGCCCGGCTGAGATCGAGGATTGTCTGCTGACCCACCCGGCGGTGGCGACGGTAGGCGTGGTCGGCAAACCCGATCCGCTGCGGACCGAGATCGTCAAGGCCTACGTGGTGCTGAAGCCGGGAGCCGAGGCTGCGGAGCGGGAATTGCAGGATTGGGTCAAGGACCGTCTGGCGCATTATTCGTATCCGCGCGAGGTGGCGTTTCTGGAGGAACTGCCGATGACGGTGACGGGGAAGGTGATCCGGAAAGAATTGAAAGCGCGGGCGGCGGGGGAGGTAAGTCAGTGAAAGCAATTGTGAAGACATTGCTATTAGCAGTGTTAGGGATTGTACAGATACCTAGCGTGCCGGCTGCCAAGGAGGTCAATCTCAGCATCGGTTCCCTTCTGCAATTCTGTTCAGACAATATTCCCAATACTGAATTGGCGATTGTTATGGACGGTGAGTGCGTTAGCCACGTTCGCAAAATGTGTGAATATGCATTCGACCTTGCAAGGGACGAATATTGTCTTGTTGAGGTCACTGCTTGGATGCGGCGTGATGCTGACATCCGCTGGCAGCGACTTCCTGAAGAGCAAAAGCTAGGTTTCGAAAGCCTTCCTACAGCAAAAGAACTCGTTGAAAGCGAAATTGGTTTTGGGCCTGTTTCGTCGCTGCCTGACTGTAGGAAGATTGACGCCGGGGATGTCTCAGAAGAGGCAGTATGCTCTTACGCTGATGCTTTGGCAGGTTGGCGCGCATCGAGAATAATTGAACGATCCTGGTTATCCGAAACTGAGAGTACTGAATAGAGGCGTTATGAAACTCATATCCAAAGCCATGCCCGCCTCTGAGGGCTTCAAAGCAAACCGCGAGGCCCATCTGGACGCGCTGGCGCAAATCTCGGAGGCCGCTGAAGCGGCCCGTATGGGCGGGGGTGAAAAATCCCGCGCGCGGCATGAATCCCGAGGCAAGATGTTGCCCCGGCGACGGGTGGCGAACCTGCTGGACCCGGGGTCTCCGTTCCTTGAAATCGGGGCGACGGCGGCGCATGGGATGTATGGCGATGCCGCGCCCTGTGCCGGGGTCATCGCGGGCATTGGCCGGGTGCAGGGGCGCGAGGTTATGGTGGTGTGCAACGATGCCACCGTGAAGGGCGGCACCTATTATCCGATGACGGTCAAGAAACACCTCCGCGCGCAGGAGATTGCCGAGGAAAATCATCTGCCCTGCATCTATCTGGTCGACAGCGGAGGTGCGAACCTGCCCAATCAGGATGAGGTCTTTCCCGACCGCGACCACTTTGGCCGCATCTTTTTTAATCAGGCGCGGATGAGCGCGAAGGGGATCGCTCAGATCGCTGTGGTGATGGGGTCTTGCACGGCGGGCGGGGCTTATGTTCCGGCCATGTCGGACGTGACGATCATCGTGAAAGAGCAGGGGACGATCTTTCTGGCCGGGCCGCCTCTGGTCAAGGCGGCGACGGGTGAGGTCGTCAGTTCCGAAGACCTGGGTGGTGGCGACGTACATGCGCGTCTTTCAGGCGTGGCGGATTATTTGGCCGAAGATGACGCTCACGCACTGGCTCTCGCGCGGCGCGCGGTCGGGTCGTTAGGCGGTGCCGGGCTGAAGCCCGGCCTACAGTTTGAAGCGCCCGAGGAGCCTGCATACGATCCCGAAGAGATTCTGGGCGTTGTTCCTGCTGATTTGCGCACGCCCTATGACATCCGTGAAGTGATTGCGCGTCTGGTCGACGGCTCGCGGTTCGATGAGTTCAAGCCGCGCTTTGGCGAGACGCTGGTGACCGGTTTTGCCCATGTCAAAGGCTGTCCGGTGGGGATCATCGCCAATAACGGTGTGCTGTTTTCCGAGGCCGCGCAGAAGGGCGCGCATTTTGTCGAGTTGTGTTCACAGCGCAAAACACCGCTGGTTTTCCTGCAGAACATCACCGGTTTCATGGTTGGTCGGAAATACGAAAACGAAGGCATCGCGCGGCATGGTGCCAAGATGGTGACGGCAGTGGCGACGACCTCGGTGCCCAAGATCACCATGCTGGTGGGCGGGTCCTTCGGGGCCGGGAACTATGGCATGGCCGGTCGCGCCTATCAGCCGCGCTTCCTGTGGACTTGGCCGAATTCACGCATTTCCGTGATGGGCGGAGAGCAGGCGGCGGGCGTTCTGGCCACCGTCAAACGCGACGGGATCGAGCGGCAGGGCGGCACGTGGTCGGCCGAGGAAGAGGCAGAATTCAAACGCCCGACGCTGGAAATGTTCGAGGAACAATCGCACCCTCTCTATGCTTCGGCCCGGTTATGGGATGATGGCATCATCGACCCGCGCAAAAGCCGCGATGTTCTGGCCTTGTCGCTGAGCGCCGCGCTGAATGCGCCGATTGAAGAGACACGCTTTGGCGTGTTCAGGATGTGACAAATGAAACCTGAAGAGACGCAATCAGCCGAGATAACTGCTTTGCAAGGTTCGTTGACCAATGACAAAGCCGTCGACATTTGGCTCAGTCACAACGAACTGAGGTGGCGAGTTGTACTGTCCACTCCAATCTTTAGCGCAACAATATTGGTAGGCTGGTACACGCTTCGTCAATCCGGCGCGCTGATCCCATCTCTTGGTGTTCTCTTAATCGGTGTTCTGGCGATGTTCTTTTATTTACATCTTGTAGCTCGGTTAGCCGACTATTCAGGCGCTTACTATAATTCAGTGAATGGTAAGCCACCTATTCCGAAGCCCAAATTCAATACCAGTGCAGCAACGCTAGCGAATTTTGTTCCTGTTTTGCTGGGAGCAGTCTTCTTGATCCTGTTTTGTCATGATTTATGGGCTGGTTGGGAAGGACTACATGCCGAATTTCTGAGGGGAGGCAACTAATTGTTCAACAAAATCCTGATTGCCAACCGGGGCGAAATCGCCTGCCGTGTCATGGAAACCGCTCAGAAGATGGGTGTGTCTTGTGTTGCGGTGTATTCAGATGCTGATGCCGCGGCCAAGCATGTGCAGATGGCGGATGAGGCGGTGCATATCGGCGGTGCTGCCCCAGCGGAAAGTTACCTGAAGGGCGACGTGATCATTCAGGCTGCGCTGGACGCGGGCGCGCAGGCGATCCATCCGGGCTATGGGTTTCTGTCTGAGAATCCGGATTTCGTGGATGCGATTCAGGCTGCAGGGCTGACCTTTATAGGGCCGTCGGCGGATGCGATCCGCAAGATGGGCCTCAAGGATGCGGCCAAGGTGCTGATGGAGCAGGCTGGCGTGCCAGTGGTGCCCGGCTATCACGGTGACAATCAGGACCCCGAGCATCTGGCGGGGGCCGCAGACACCATCGGTTATCCCGTTTTGATCAAGGCGGTTGCGGGTGGCGGCGGCAAGGGGATGCGTCTTGTCCAACGCGCGGAGGATTTCGGAGCGGCTTTGGACAGCGCGCGCGGTGAGGCGAAGACCGCGTTCGGCAATGACGCTGTACTGGTCGAGAAATTCGTCGCCAAGCCCCGGCATATCGAGGTTCAGGTGTTCGGTGATGGCACCCATGCGGTGCATCTGTTCGAACGCGATTGTTCACTGCAGCGCCGGCACCAGAAGGTCATTGAAGAAGCACCAGCCCCTGGCATGACGCTGGAAATGCGCGAGGCGATGGGGCAGGCGGGCGTGCGCGCCGCTGAGGCGATCGGCTATAAAGGCGCGGGGACGGTTGAATTCATCGTCGATGCGTCGGACGGACTGCGCCCGGACAGGTTCTGGTTCATGGAGATGAACACGCGCCTGCAGGTCGAACACCCGGTAACAGAGGCCATCACCAGTGTTGATCTGGTCGAATGGCAGCTGCGTGTGGCAGCGGGCGAGAGCCTTCCGAAACAACAAAGTGATTTGTCGATCAACGGGCATGCGTTTGAGGCACGGCTTTATGCGGAAGACGTGCCGAAAGGGTTCTTGCCCGCGACGGGAACGCTGACTCATCTGGCTTTCTCGGCCAATTGCCGCGCCGACAGTGGCGTGCGGGCCGGGGATACGATCAGCCCGTGGTATGATCCGATGATTGCCAAGGTGGTGGTGCATGGATCGACCCGCGCCGTCGCGCTTGAGACGTTGAACCGGGTGCTACAGCAGACTGAAGTGGCGGGTACCGTGACGAATTTGGCGTTTCTTGGGGCGTTGACCCGACATCAGGGCTTTGCCTCAGGCGATGTGGATACAGGCCTGATCGGGCGTGATCTTGAGGCATTGGTGTACCAGCCCGGGCCTTCAGCCACAGCCGCTGTCGCCGCTGCGATGACCGCGCTGAACCTTGTTGATATCGCGCCTGAAACGGGGTTTTCGCTATGGGCCCCATTGCACCGGGCGGTGCAGCTGTTGGATCAGGGCGAGGTTTTGGATCTGGATGTGCAGGTCGACGGGGCGAACCGCCAGATTTGGCAAATTGGTGAGGATCGCTTCGTGGCCGAACGGGTCTCGGGGCGCTGGTCGCTGAACGGCGCGCCGATGCCACGGGTCGCGGTCAGCGGTGCGACACTGACGGTGTTCTTGGATTATGGCCGCAGTTTCGATCTGATCGACCCGTTGGACCGGGATACCAGCGCCACCGGCGACACCAACGTGATCGAGGCGCCAATGCCGGGTCTGGTCAAAGCGGTCTTTGCATCCGCAGGGCAGGCCGTGCAGGAGGGCGACCGATTGGCCATTCTTGAGGCGATGAAAATGGAGCATTCTCTGCTGGCGGCGCGCGACGGCGTGGTAGCCGAGGTGCTGGTGGCAGACGGCTCACAGGTTGAAGCCGGTGCAGCGCTGGTGAGGTTGGAAGAAGAGTGACCTGTACCCGTGCCGCACGACGTGGCACGGTTGGGCTAACAGTATTTGGAACGAAAAAAAGCCGGGAGGGGCTCTTGCATGGGTGATCTGGTCGAAATCTACGAAGTTGGACCGCGCGATGGGCTGCAGAACGAAAAGAGAGAGATACCAGTTGCCGACAAGATTGCACTGATCGACCGCCTTAGTCAGGCCGGGTTCCGCCGGATCGAAGTCGCAAGCTTTGTCTCTCCGAAATGGGTGCCTCAGATGGCGGGTTCGGGACAGGTTCTGGGTGGGATTACGCGCGCGAATGGGGTGCGTTATGCTGCTCTTACGCCGAATATGCACGGATACGGAGATGCGCTGGCGGCCAAAGCGGATGAGATTGCGGTGTTTGCCTCGGCCTCAGAGGGTTTTTCCAAGGCCAATATCAACGCCTCGATCGAAGAGTCGATTGAACGCTTCACTCCAATCCTTGAAGCCGCGCGCCATATCGACTTGCCGGTTCGTGGCTATGTCTCATGCGTGACGGATTGCCCGTATGACGGGCCGACCCCGCCCGAGAAAGTGGCAGAGGTCGCGGACAAGCTGTTTGCGCTGGGCTGTTACGAAGTCTCGCTGGGTGACACGATCGGGCAAGGTACGCCTGACAAAGTTGCGCATATGCTTCTGGCGGTGCGCGAACGGGTGCCGGTGACGCGGCTGGCGGGGCATTTCCATGACACCAACGGGCGTGCAATCGACAATATCGATGCGGCCCTTGCGCTGGGCGTGCGCGTGTTCGACGCCGCCGTGGGCGGATTGGGCGGTTGCCCCTATGCGCCGGGTGCTGCGGGCAATGTCGCGACCGAGGCCGTTGTCGCCCACTTGCAGCGATTGGGGTATGAAACGGGTCTGGACATCGATGTGGTGGAAGAGGCCGCGCAGGTGGCAAGGGCGCTAAGGGGCTGACATGTTTGAAACAATTACGGTTTCGACAGATGCGCGGGGTGTTGCGACACTGACCCTGAACCGGTCGGAAAAGCACAACGCAATGTCGGGCCAAATGATCACAGAATTGACCGAGGCTGCGTCGCAGTTGGGGCAGGACGATGGGGTACGCGTGGTTGTTCTGGCAGCTGCTGGAAAGAGCTTTTGTGCCGGTGGTGATCTGGGGTGGATGCAGGACCAGATGGCCGCTGACAAAGCCACACGTTTCGTCGAGGCGCGCAAGCTGGCCGAAATGTTGCAGGCGCTGAACATGATGCCCAAGCCTTTGATCGGGGCGCTGCAAGGCAATGCCTTTGGCGGTGGCGTGGGAATGGCTGCCGTTTGCGACGTCGCGATTGGAGTCGACAATCTGAAGATGGGGTTGACCGAGACGCGGTTGGGGCTGATCCCGGCAACAATAGGCCCTTATGTCATTGCCCGAATGGGTGAAGCGCGCGCGCGGCGGGTCTTCATGTCAGCCCGATTGTTCGATGCTGCTGAGGCTGTTGATCTGGGATTGCTGGCGAAAACAGTTCCGGCAGATCAGCTTTCAAAAGCGGTAGAGGACGAAATTCAGCCCTATCTGTCATGTGCGCCGGGGGCGGTCGCCTCTGCCAAGGCGCTGGTTCAGTCCTTGGGGCCGCGCATTGACGACCACGTGATCGACCAGACCATAGGCGAACTGGTCGAGCGCTGGGAAACCGACGAGGCGCGCGAAGGGATTGCGGCGTTTTTCGACAAACGAAAACCCACATGGAATATGTAGGTTTTACAAGGCTCCATTGGACCTTGGCGAGAATCCCCACTGCGATTCTATGACGCGCTGTCAAGCGCAGGTTTGATCGCGAAGGGGGTTGAGTTCGGTTGACCCTCTGACCCCGCGGGGATAGAGAATGTCCAGTCAACACGCCAATTGACGGCGCACCCGGATCGGGGCATGCGCAGGAAAGGAGCTATTCGTGGAAGACCTGCTGCGGGAGTACCTCCCGATTCTGGTGTTTCTGGCCGTTGCCGTAGGCCTTGGAATCGTCCTGATTCTTGCCGCCGTGGTGCTGGCTGTCCGCAATCCCGACCCTGAAAAGGTCAGCGCATATGAATGTGGTTTCAATGCGTTCGACGATGCGCGGATGAAATTCGACGTCCGATTCTATCTGGTGTCGATCCTGTTCATCATCTTCGATCTGGAAATCGCCTTCCTGTTCCCGTGGGCCGTCGGGTTCAAGGACATCAGCGACGTCGGGTTCTGGTCCATGATGGTGTTCCTGGCGGTGCTGACCATCGGCTTTGCCTATGAATGGAAGAAGGGGGCCTTGGAATGGGAGTGATGACGGGCGCAAACACCGCCGGCGTCGACAAGGAAGTCGCCACCCAGGCCCTGAATGCCGAGTTGCAGGACAAAGGGTTCCTGCTGACCTCGACCGAGGACATCATCAACTGGGCCCGCACCGGGTCGCTGCACTGGATGACATTCGGTCTGGCATGCTGCGCGGTTGAGATGATGCATACCTCCATGCCGCGTTACGATGCGGAACGGTTTGGCATCGCGCCACGCGCCTCCCCGCGTCAGTCCGATGTGATGATTGTGGCTGGAACGCTGACCAACAAGATGGCGCCCGCGCTGCGCAAGGTTTACGATCAGATGCCCGAGCCACGCTATGTGATCTCGATGGGGTCCTGCGCCAATGGAGGTGGTTATTACCACTATTCCTATTCGGTTGTGCGCGGTTGTGACCGCGTTGTGCCGGTGGATATCTACGTCCCCGGCTGCCCTCCGACGGCTGAGGCGTTGTTGTATGGTCTGATGCAGCTGCAACGCAAAATCCGCCGCACCGGCACCATCGTACGCTGAGGAGAGAGCAGATGAGCGAAGCACTCAAGGAACTCGGCGCGCAGCTGGAACTGAAACGATCTGATTGTGTCTTGTCCTGGGATTTTACCCATGGCGAGTTGAACGTGGACGTCGCCCCGTCGAACCTGGTGGAATTCATCGAGTTCCTGAAGACTGATCAAAGTTGCAAATTCTCGACCCTGGTGGACATCACCGGTGTCGACTACCCCGAACGGGCCAAGCGGTTCGACGTGGTCTACCACTTCCTGTCGATGTACCAGAACCAGCGCATTCGCCTGCGGGTCTCGATCCGCGAAGAAGACATGGTGCCCTCAATCGTTGATGTTCACCCCTCGGCCAACTGGTTCGAGCGTGAGGTGTTCGACATGTTCGGCATCCTGT
Source organism: Ruegeria sp. E8 (assembly GCF_056533985.1). Lineage (NCBI taxonomy): Bacteria > Pseudomonadati > Pseudomonadota > Alphaproteobacteria > Rhodobacterales > Roseobacteraceae > Ruegeria > Ruegeria sp. E8. The sequence goes on along the minus strand of NZ_JBQFOY010000002.1, from coordinate 336,627 downwards.
TCTCGGGCCATCCGGATTTGCGGCGCATCCTGACCGACTATGGCTTCCGCGGCTATCCGCTGCGTAAGGATTTCCCGACCACCGGTTATACTGAAGTGCGGTACGACGAGGCACAAAAGCGCGTGGTCTATGAACCGGTCAGTCTGGTGCAGGAATACCGCCAGTTCGATTTCATGTCCCCTTGGGAAGGTGCGAACTATATTCTGCCAGGGGATGAGAAACAGGAGACCTAATCATGTTCGAGTTCCTGATCTGGATTGTTCTGGTGGTGGCAACGGTCGTTCCGATGATCAAGCTGCTGCCGCATTTCGGGATCAACAAGAACTGGGCGTTTGCTTGCGTCATCTCTCCGGTCGTGATCGTCCTGCTTTGGATGATGGCGATGAAACTGCAAGAGATGGAGCGGCGCTGACATGATGGGTGAGCTGATCATTTTGGGCGCTTTGGGCGTCTTGCTTGCAGGCGTCGCTGCCAAAGCGGCCGAAGCCGAAAAGGTCCGGGTGCGGGCCGAGGCGAAAAAGAAGAAACGAGGGCGTTGATGGACGGCTCAAGATACGATGATGGCAGCACGGATGCGCTGAGCGGAGAACAGAAGATCCGCAACTTCAACATCAACTTCGGCCCGCAACACCCTGCGGCGCACGGGGTTCTGCGTCTTGTGCTTGAGCTGGACGGTGAGATCGTCGAACGTTGCGACCCGCATATCGGCCTGCTGCACCGTGGCACCGAAAAGCTGATGGAAAGCCGCACCTACCTGCAGAACCTGCCGTATTTCGATCGTCTGGATTACGTGGCGCCGATGAATCAGGAACATGCCTGGTGTCTGGCCATCGAAAAGCTGACCGGGGTTGAGGTGCCGCGTCGTGGCTCGCTGATCCGGGTGTTGTATTCCGAGATCGGGCGCATCCTGAATCACCTGTTGAACGTGACGACGCAGGCGATGGATGTCGGGGCGCTGACCCCACCGCTGTGGGGGTTCGAGGAACGCGAAAAGCTGATGGTGTTCTATGAGCGTGCCTGTGGAGCACGCCTGCACGCCGCCTATTTCCGCCCCGGCGGTGTGCACCAGGACCTGCCGCCGGAATTGCTGGACGATATCGAGGCATGGAGCCACGAATTCCCTGCTGTTCTGGACGACATCGACGGTCTGCTGACCGAAAACCGCATCTTCAAACAGCGTAACGCCGATATTGGTGTCGTGACCGAGGATGACATCCAGAAGTATGGCTTCTCGGGCGTGATGGTGCGCGGGTCGGGTCTGGCCTGGGACCTGCGCCGCGCGCAGCCCTATGAATGCTATGACGAGTTCGAGTTCCAGATCCCCGTCGGCAAGAACGGCGATTGCTATGACCGTTATCTGGTGCGGATGGAAGAGATGCGCCAGTCGCTTCTGATTATCCGTCAGGCCATCGCCAAAATCCGCGACTGCCCCGGTGACGTTCTGGCCCGAGGCAAGATCACCCCGCCGAAACGCTCGGACATGAAGACCTCGATGGAAAGCCTGATCCATCACTTCAAGTTGTATACCGAAGGCTTCCACGTGCCTGCCGGCGAGGTCTATGCCGCCGTCGAAGCCCCGAAGGGTGAGTTCGGCGTCTACCTGGTTGCTGACGGCAGCAACAAACCCTACCGCGCCAAGCTGCGTGCGCCGGGGTTCCTGCATTTGCAGGCGATGGACCATGTGGCCGGTGGACACCAACTGGCTGATGTTGCGGCCATTATCGGCACCATGGACGTCGTGTTCGGGGAGATTGACCGGTGACCAGGGCAGCGCTGATCCTGAGTATCGTTGCGGCCGCCTGCGCAACAGGCGCAGCCGCCACTCCGCACCCGACGGCTCAGGTGTTGGACGTGATGCGGGAAAACGGGTGTCGCCTGAACACAGCGGACGCCGAAAGCGCATTTTCGACGCGCGGGTTGACCCCAGAGGATGTCAGTTCAGTGATCAACGGCTGGGCCGAACAAGGACTGGCCGGGCTGGATGGGCCGATCTTTGAGATCGCTCCGGCAATTTGCGGCGCTCATGGTCTGGCTGCCGAGGATACCGAGGGGCGGGCAGATGCGCTGTATGATTTCGTTCGTCTGAACGGATGCCGAATGGGCGAAGAAGAGACCGAGATCAAGTTGCGGCCCGCCGGTTTTTCCAGGACCGAAACCCCGGAGCTGATTGAACGCCTGATTGCCGATGGCCGCGCCCGGCAGGAAGACCCTTATATAATCGTGATTGGAGATGCCTGCTAATGCTGCGCCGTCTGCACCCCGAACAACCCGATAGCTTTGCCTTTACGGCTGCCAATCAGCAGTGGGCCAAAGCACAGATCACCAAATACCCCGAGGGCCGTCAGGCCAGCGCGGTTATCCCGCTGCTGTGGCGCGCGCAGGAGCAGGAGGGCTGGCTGTCCCGTCCGGCGATTGAATCCGTGGCCGACATGCTGGGTATGGCCTATATCCGTGTGCTTGAGGTGGCCTCGTTCTACTTCATGTTCCAGCTGCAACCGGTTGGATCTGTGGCGCATATTCAGGTCTGCGGCACGACTTCCTGCATGATCTGCGGGGCCGAGGACCTGATCGCGGTCTGCAAGGACAAGATTGCCGCCAAGCCGCATGAACTGTCCACCGATGGCAAGCTGAGCTGGGAAGAGGTGGAATGCCTCGGGTCCTGCACCAACGCTCCGATGGCGCAGATCGGCAAGGATTACTATGAGGACCTGACCGCCGAGAGCTTTGGCAAGATCATCGACGATCTGGCAGCGGGCAAGGTTCCGACTCCGGGCCCACAGAACGGTCGCTATGCGGCCGAACCGCTCAGTGGTCTGACTAGTCTCAACGAACATGAGGCGGGGAAGCCTCAGTACAACGCCAGTGTCGAACTCGCCACGGACCTGAGCGACACGGTCAAACGCATCGACGGGACCGAGGTTCCGATCCTGACCCGTTGGCTGGGCAAGGATGGCAAACAGGCCGGTGCGTCGGGGGCTGCGAAACCCCCGAAAGCGCCTGAGGCTCCGAAACCGGCAGTGAAGCAGGCTGCGGAGGCGAAAGCCAAAGCCGCGCCGGCGGAGGTCAAGGAAGACCAGCCCGAGACGCTGACGGGTGCGCGAGACGGTAAGCCGGATGACCTCAAGATGCTGAAAGGCGTCGGGCCGAAGCTGGAGGAAACTCTGAACGGGTTGGGTTTCTACCACTACGACCAGATCGCCGCGTGGACGCCGGAACAAGTGGCCTGGGTGGATGCCCGGCTGAAGTTCAAGGGTCGGATCGAACGGGATGGGTGGATCGAACAGGCCGCCCAACTGGCGCAGGGCGAAGAAACCGAATTTGCCAAACGTGCCAAGGAAGACGGCACTTACAAAGACTAAATGACGGTGCCCGTCCGGGGCATCCCAGGTGAGATGGACAAGGACAAGGAACAGGCCATAGCCCGAAAGGGCCGACATATCGGCATAGTCATCGCTGTGACTATGGTGCTTTGGCTTGCCATGAACATGTTCATCGGCCCCGCGTTGGGACTGACAACGCGCCACGCGCTGCTGTTTGATTTCGCCGCCTTGGCGGGGTTCATCTATGCGGGCGTGAACATTTTTCAACTCTGGCGCATGCGCCAGGACAGCTGAAGGTTAGACACGATGCTGAAGGATCAGGACAGGATCTTTACCAACATCTACGGGATGCATGAGCGCACGCTGAAAGGCGCGCAGGCCCGGGGGCATTGGGACGGCACCGCTGGCATGATCGAAAAGGGCCGCGACTGGATCATTCAGACGATGAAGGATTCAGGCCTGCGCGGGCGCGGCGGCGCAGGCTTCCCCACCGGTCTGAAATGGTCGTTCATGCCCAAGGAAAGCGACGGGCGCCCGGCCTATCTGGTTGTGAACGCGGACGAATCCGAGCCCGGCACCTGTAAAGACCGCGAGATCATGCGCCATGATCCGCATACGTTGATCGAAGGTTGCCTGATCGCGTCTTTCGCGATGAACGCGCATACCTGCTATATTTATCTGCGCGGCGAGTACATCCGCGAGCGTGAGGCGCTACAGGCCGCGATTGATGAGGCTTATGACGCCGGACTGCTGGGCAAGAATGCTGCCGGTTCGGGGTGGGATTTCGATCTGTTCCTGCATCACGGGGCCGGGGCCTATATCTGTGGCGAGGAAACCGCCCTGATCGAAAGCCTTGAGGGCAAGAAGGGCATGCCGCGGATGAAACCTCCGTTCCCGGCAGGCGCGGGTCTTTATGGCTGCCCTACCACCGTGAACAACGTAGAATCCATCGCCGTTGTGCCGACTATTCTGCGCCGCGGTGCCGACTGGTTCGCGGGCTTTGGCCGTCAGAACAACGCGGGCACCAAGCTGTTTGCGATCTCGGGCCACGTGAACAACCCCTGCGTCGTCGAAGAGGCGATGTCGATATCCTTCGAGGAACTGATCGAAACCCATTGTGGCGGTATTCGTGGCGGCTGGGACAATCTGCTGGCGGTGATCCCCGGCGGTTCGTCGGTGCCATGCGTGCGCGGCGAAAACATGCGCGACGCGATCATGGATTTTGACTATCTGCGCAACGATCTTGGCTCGGGCCTTGGCACGGCAGCGGTGATCGTGATGGACAAGTCCACTGACATCATCAAGGCGATCTGGCGTTTGTCGAAGTTCTACAAGCACGAAAGCTGCGGCCAGTGCACGCCGTGCCGTGAAGGCACCGGTTGGATGATGCGCGTGATGGATCGCCTGGTGCGCGGTGAGGCCGAGTTGGAAGAGATCGATATGCTGTTCGACGTGACCAAACAGGTCGAAGGCCACACGATCTGCGCCCTTGGCGACGCGGCGGCCTGGCCGATCCAGGGCCTGATCCGCAACTTCCGGGAAGAAATCGAAGATCGCATCAAGGCTCAGAAATCGGGCCGTATGGGTGCGATGGCAGCGGAGTAAACGGAATGGACGTATTTGCAGAATATGGCCACGCGATTGCGTCGGTGGTGCTTTTTACACTGGTCGTACTGTTCCTGGCCCCTTTTTCGGCACTGGCCAAGCAGGGCAAGGGCCTCGCACCCGGAGCGACCCCGGATCAAGACTATGCTGATCAAGCTTATCGTCTGAACCGGGCTTACCTGAATGGAACGGAAACGATTCCGGCGTTTCTGACCGTTGTGACGGCGGCAGTGCTGCTGGGTGCCAGCCCGTTTTGGGTCAATCTGCTGGCGTCCATTGCTTTGGTCGCTCGATTGGTAATGTTGGTGGTGCATATCAAAGGCATAGGCAAGCCACACAGCGGTTTGCGGTCCGTGCTGTATGTCGTGGCCTGGGCCTGCATGGTCGTGATGGGATTGATGGCATTGGTGGCGGCGTTTTGATAGGGACACGGCGGATAAGAACCCAAAGAGGGATAGAATGAAGCCCAAAAAAACCCTTATTGTCGTGCTGGCTGTGGCAAGTCTGTCAGCTTGCGGTCTGATCACCCCCTCAGAAGATCGTCTTCTGTTCGACGGAAAATCTTTCAGGGCAAAGGCGAAGGTGGTCGACAAGAAAGTGTCGCCGACCGACTTTACCGTTGTTGTGAAGGGCGTTTCCGCGTCCCTGGACGGCGCGCGCGAGGCCGGTCGTCATGAAGGCACCAAATTCTGTATTCAGAATTTCGGATCGTCTCGAATCGATTGGAAGGTGGGGCCGGATACCGAGCCGCAAAACCTTCGTATCAGTGATGACCAACTGACATTTGCAGGTAAATGCCAGCGTCCATGACACGCGCATTTGCATATCACGACATGGGTTGCAGGGTGTTATTGCCTAGCAAGACCAGACCAATTCGTTTTGGAACTTCCAAAACGAAAGGAAACCTCATGTCTTATGCAAAAATGGCCGCTCTGGCTGCTCTGATGGCTTTCCCTGCTGTTGCAGAAGCAAAGCCCCCCTTGAGGGATGTCAAAGAGATCGACAACGAACTCTATTACATCGCCATCGCAAATGAGATTTCGGAATACTGCCCGTCGATCAGCGGGCGGCGATTGAAAGCGATCAGCGTGATGTGGGGGCTGCGGTCCAAAGCAAACAAACTGGGGTATTCGGACACTGAAATCCGCTCGTATGTCGAGTCGGATGCCGAGAAAGACCGGATGCGCACCAAGGGCGAGGCGTATCTGGCCTCGAACGGTGTGACCTATGACAACCCCAACACATTCTGCACGCTGGGGCAGAAGGAAATTCAAAGAAACAGCGCCATCGGCGTGTATTTGAGGGCGAACTAGACCATGTCTGACCTCCGCAAGATCAATATCGACGGGCAGGAAATCGAAGTCGATGGCGCTATGACACTGATCCAGGCTTGCGAACAGGCCGGGGTCGAGGTGCCGCGTTTCTGTTATCACGAGCGCCTGTCGATCGCCGGGAACTGCCGGATGTGTCTGGTCGAGGTTGTCGGTGGTCCGCCGAAACCCGCGGCGTCCTGCGCGATGCAGGTCCGTGATCTGCGTCCGGGGCCGGAAGGCCAGCCGCCGGTGGTCAAGACCAACTCGCCCATGGTCAAGAAGGCCCGCGAAGGGGTGATGGAGTTCCTGCTGATCAACCATCCGCTGGATTGCCCGATCTGCGATCAGGGTGGCGAGTGTGACCTGCAGGATCAGGCGATGGCCTACGGCCTCTCGGGCACGCGTTTCAAGGAAGCCAAGCGCGCGGTGGATGATCTGGATCTGGGTCCGCTGGTTGGCACCGCGATGACGCGTTGTATCAGTTGCACCCGCTGTGTGCGGTTCACGACTGAGGTTGCCGGGATCACCCAGATGGGCCAGACCGGGCGCGGTGAGGATGCCGAGATTACCTCGTATCTGAACGAGACGCTGAATTCGAACTTGCAGGGCAATATCATCGACCTGTGCCCAGTCGGGGCACTGACCTCCAAGCCTTATGCCTTCACAGCGCGCCCGTGGGAGCTGACAAAGACCGAGTCCATCGACGTGATGGACGCCTTGGGCTCGAACATCCGAGTCGATACCAAAGGGCGCGAAGTGATGCGCTTCCTGCCGCGCAACCATGATGGCGTGAACGAAGAGTGGATCAGCGACAAGACCCGCTTTGTCTGGGACGGGCTGCGCCGTCAGCGTCTGGACAAGCCCTATGTGCGCGAGAATGGCAAGCTGCGACCGGCCTCATGGCCCGAGGCGCTGACCAAGGCCGCAGAAGCGCTGAAAGGCGCTGAGAAACCCGCCGGGATCGTGGGTGACCTGGTGCCGGTCGAGGCCGCATTCGCGCTGAAACAGATGATCGAGGGGCGGGGCGGTGTCGTTGAGTGTCGCACTGATGGTGCCAAGCTGCCTGCGGGCAATCGTGCCGCTTATGCCGGAACCGCCGCGATTGAAGATATCGATACGGCCGAGCGCATTCTGCTGATCGGCACCAACCCGCGGGATGAGGCTCCGGTTCTGAACGCGCGCATCCGCAAGGCTTGGGCGCATGGGGCCGAGGTGGCTCTGGTTGGGTCGGCGGTCGATCTGACATATGCGTACCACCACATGGGCGATGACCGCGCGGCGTTGCAGAAAGTTGTCGACATGGGCGGCGATGATGAGATCAAGGGCAAACGCTCGCTGGTCATCGTCGGGCAGGGCGCGCTGCAAGAGGCGGATGGCGCCGCCGTACTGGCCGCCGCGCAAGCCATTGCTGGCAATACCGAAAGTGGCCTGATCGTGCTGCACACGGCTGCGTCTCGCGTCGGTGCGATGGATGTGGATGCCACCAACGAAGGCGGCATGGATGCAATCAACGCCGCAGACGTGATCTACAACCTCGGTGCGGATGAAGTCGAAATCGGCGATGGGGCATTTGTCATCTATCAGGGCAGCCACGGAGACCGGGGCGCGCACCGCGCCGACGTGATCCTGCCGGGTGCGGCGTACACTGAGGAAAACGGTCTGTTCGTGAACACCGAAGGCCGCCCGCAATTGGCGATGCGCGCCGGGTTCGCGCCGGGAGAGGCGAAGGAAAACTGGGCCATCCTGCGGGCGCTTTCGGCAGATCTGGGCGCGACGCTGCCCTTTGACTCGCTGGCGCAACTGCGTACCGCACTGATCGAAGCGGTGCCGCACCTGTCGCGCATTGACGAAGTGATCGAGAATGAAGTTCAGGCGCTCGAGGCTGGATCTCTGGGCGCGGCGACATTCCGCAATGCGGTCAAGGAATTCTACCTGACGAACCCGATCGCGCGCGCGTCGCAGCTGATGGCCGAGCTTTCCGCGCAGGCGCAGGCGCGCAAAGCCGAGAAGATTGCGGCGGAATGATCCAGACCCGTTTCATATCGCTTTTTGACATCGGCGCTATGGTGGCCGGAGAATTGCGCAAGAAACGCAACAAAAAGGGTGGCGCAATGGCAGCAGATGCTGTTTACACCAACGCGCCGACCCAGCCGCAATTTGCGCAGGCATCTGGCCTTTGCATCGCGCGCGGAAAACGGAATACCCACGGTGTGAGGACCAATGGCTGATTTCTTTAACACCCCAGGCGGAATAGCCATCATCATCTTGGCGCAAGTGCTTGCCGTTGTTGCCTTTGTGATGATCTCGCTGTTGTTCCTCGTTTATGGCGACCGCAAGATATGGGCGGCGGTACAGATGCGTCGCGGACCCAACGTGGTGGGCGTCTATGGCCTGCTGCAATCGGTGGCGGACGCGCTGAAATATGTGGTCAAAGAGGTGGTGATCCCGGCAGGGGCTGATCGGACCGTCTTTATCCTCGCACCGCTGACCTCGTTTGTTCTGGCCATGATCGCCTGGGCGGTGATCCCGTTCAACGATGGTTGGGTGCTGTCAGATATCAACGTCGCCATCCTCTATGTTTTCGCCGTGTCCTCGCTGGAGGTTTATGGCGTGATTATGGGCGGTTGGGCGTCGAACTCAAAGTACCCGTTCCTTGGCTCGCTACGCTCGGCCGCGCAGATGATTTCCTATGAAGTCTCGATCGGTCTGATCATCATCGGCATCATCATCTCGACCGGTTCGATGAATTTCGGCGACATCGTGCGGGCGCAGGATGGCTCGTTTGGCTTCTTCAGCTGGTACTGGCTGCCGCATTTCCCGATGGTCTTCCTGTTCTTCATCTCGGCACTGGCCGAGACCAACCGGCCCCCGTTCGACCTGCCCGAGGCGGAATCGGAACTGGTCGCCGGTTATCAGGTCGAATACTCAGCCACGCCGTTCCTGCTGTTCATGGCGGGTGAATACATCGCCATCTTCCTGATGTGTGCGCTGACCACGCTGCTGTTTTTCGGCGGCTGGCTGTCGCCGATCCCCGGCCTGCCCGATGGCGTGCTGTGGATGGTCGCCAAGATGGCGTTCTTCTTCTTCATCTTCGCGATGGTCAAGGCGATCACGCCCCGCTACCGCTATGACCAGCTGATGCGTCTGGGCTGGAAAGTGTTCCTGCCGTTCTCGCTGGCCTGGGTGGTCTTCGTGGCCTTTGCGGCGAAATTCGACTGGTTCTGGGGCGCGTTTGCCCGTTGGAGCGTAGGAGGCTGATATGACCCAAATCGACTATACCCGCGCTGCCAAGTACTTCCTGTTGCAGGACTTCTGGGTCGGCATGAAGCTTGGGCTAAAATACTTCTTCGCGCCCAAGGCCACCGTGAATTATCCGCACGAAAAGGGCCCTCTGTCACCGCGGTTCAGGGGGGAGCACGCTCTGCGTCGTTACCCGAATGGCGAGGAACGCTGCATCGCCTGCAAACTGTGCGAGGCGATCTGCCCGGCGCAAGCCATCACAATTGATGCCGAGCCAAGAGAAGACGGCAGCCGCCGCACCACGCGCTATGACATCGACATGACCAAATGCATCTATTGCGGTTTCTGCCAAGAAGCTTGCCCGGTCGATGCCATCGTCGAAGGCCCAAATTTTGAGTTTGCCACCGAAACCCGGGAAGAGCTGTTCTACGACAAGGAAAAGCTGCTGGATAATGGCGAACGTTGGGAAGCCGAGATCGCCCGCAACCTGGAAATGGACGCGCCGTACAGATGACGAAAGTGTTCTTATCGCAGTGGAAGTTTTATCTCGTCTTGCTCACGGGTTTCTCGATACTTGCCTTAATTAGGTGGCAAATGGGTTTCGATGGAGCCGTTGAAGCAGTTCTTTTTGGGCTCGTATTGTGCGCGTCGTTATTTGCGACTGATCTATTTTTGTCGAAGTACAAGAAACCGGGATTAGACGTCTATCTGTATATTCTCATTTTTGTCGCATCGACGGCTTACTGGTTGCGCCCCCAATGACTGATAATCCGACAAATCCGTTCGAGCTGATGATGCGCCAAGCTCAGGACATGGCCAAGGCGATGAACCCGGCGATGGAAAGCTTCTCGCCTAAAGGGTTCGAGGCGCTGTGGCCGACCATGCCCAAAGAGGTCATGGAGATGATGTTCGGCAACACCGTCAACAAGGACGGGCTGGATGCCAAGACCCGGCTTTTGCTGACGCTGGCCGGGCTGACCTGTCAGGGCGCACAGGCGGACGCGGCGGTACGCCAGACCGTGCGCCACGCGTTGGAGGCCGGCGCCAAGAAACAAGAGATCGTGGAAACGATCGGTCAGATGTCGGTCTTTGCCGGCATCCCGGCCATGACCCGCGCGCTGGATCTGGCGCAAGAGGCCATGGGCGACAACGAGGATGAGGATCAATGACCGTCTTTGCCTTCTACCTGTTTGCTATCAGCGCCATCACCGGCGGGCTGTTCACGGTGATCAGCCGCCAACCTGTGCACTCGGTGCTGTGGCTGATCCTGTCCTTCCTGTCCGCGGCGGGGCTATTCGTGCTGCTGGGGGCCGAGTTCGTGGCGATGCTGCTGATCATCGTCTACGTGGGCGCGGTCGCGGTGCTGTTCCTGTTTGTGGTGATGATGCTGGACGTGGACTTTGCCGAGTTCAAGGCCGAGATGGCGCGCTATATGCCGCTGGCCCTGTTGATCGGTCTGGTCATCCTGATGCAGTTCGTCATGGCCTTTGGCGCATGGGACAGCGCGCAGGGCATTGAGGCCAATCTGGCCCAGCCGGTCCCAACAGACCGCCACAACACCGAGGCGCTCGGCGTCATCCTTTATGATCAATACTTCCTTCTGTTCCAGCTTGCGGGCCTGATCCTGCTGGTCGCCATGATCGGCGCCATTGTGCTGACCCTGCGCCACCGTCAGGACATCAAGCGTCAGGACATCGTCGGCCAAATGATGCGCGACCCGGCCAAGGCGATGGAGCTGAAGGATGTGAAACCGGGGCAGGGACTTTGACATTGCCGCTGGTACTTTCTGTGGATTACTGGCTGCTGAAACTACTAGTTGCGGTGCCTTTCATACTTGCTTGGGTCGGGTATAGGGCAGCGAAGAACAGGAAACGAATGGGACCGAAAGAAAATGATCGGACTTGAACATTACCTGACTGTGGCAGCGACGCTGTTCGTCATCGGCATCTTCGGTCTCTTCCTGAACCGCAAGAACGTCATCATCCTGCTGATGAGCATCGAACTGATGCTGCTGGCGGTGAATATCAACCTCGTGGCGTTCTCCAGTTTTCTCGGCGATCTGGTCGGGCAGGTGTTTACGCTGTTCGTTCTGACCGTGGCGGCGGCCGAGGCGGCGATTGGGCTGGCCATTCTGGTCTGCTTCTTCCGCAACCGCGGCACCATCGCGGTTGAAGACGTCAATATGATGAAGGGGTAAGGGAACATGGAAACCACCATCCTCTTTGCCCCGCTGGTGGGCGCGCTGCTCTGCGGGTTCGGCTGGAAGTTCATTGGTGAAAAAGCCGCCATGTGGACCGCCACCGGCCTGCTGTTTCTGGCCTGTCTTCTGTCGTGGATCGTGTTCTTCACGTTTGACGGGGTGACCCAGCAGATCGAGATCATGCGCTGGATCGAGAGCGGATCGCTGTCGACAAGCTGGGCCATCCGTCTGGACCGTCTGACCGCAATCATGCTGATTGTGGTGACGACCGTTTCGGCGCTCGTACACCTCTATTCCTTCGGCTACATGGATCACGATCCACAGTGGCGCGAGGGCGAGAGCTATAAGCCGCGTTTCTTCGCCTATCTGTCCTTCTTTACTTTCGCGATGCTGATGCTGGTGACGGCGGATAATCTGGTGCAGATGTTCTTTGGCTGGGAAGGCGTTGGCGTCGCGTCCTATCTGCTGATCGGGTTCTATTATCGCAAACCGTCGGCCAACGCTGCTGCGATCAAGGCTTTCGTTGTCAACCGGGTGGGCGATTTTGGCTTTGCGCTGGGTATCTTTGCGCTGTTCTTCCTGACTGACAGCATCAACTTCTCGGACATTTTTGCGTCGGCCTCGACACTTTCGGAAACGCAGCTGAACTTTCTCTGGGGAGAGTGGAATGCGGTCGAAGTGATCTGTGTTCTGCTGTTCATCGGAGCGATGGGTAAATCGGCGCAGTTGATCCTGCACACCTGGTTGCCGGATGCGATGGAAGGTCCGACGCCCGTGTCGGCTCTGATCCACGCCGCGACCATGGTGACTGCTGGTGTGTTCCTCGTTTGCCGCATGTCACCGCTGATGGAATTCGCGCCGGGGGCGACCGGGTTCATCACTTTCCTCGGGGCCTCGACCGCGTTCTTTGCCGCGACCGTGGGTCTGGTGCAGACCGACATCAAGCGCGTCATCGCCTATTCGACCTGTTCGCAACTGGGCTATATGTTCGTGGCTGCTGGCGTCGGCATGTACTCGGCGGCGATGTTCCACCTGTTCACGCACGCGTTCTTCAAGGCGCTGTTGTTCCTTGGTGCCGGTTCGGTGATCCATGCGATGCATCACGAGCAGGAGATGACCGAATACGGCGGCCTGCGGAAGAAAATCCCCTATACGTTCTGGGCGATGATGATCGGGACGCTGGCTATCACTGGTGTGGGCATTCCGCTGACCCAGATCGGGTTCGCCGGGTTCCTGTCAAAAGACGCGATTATCGAAAGCGCCTTTGCGGGCGGTACCGGCTATGCGTTCTGGATGCTGGTCATCGCGGCCATGTTTACCTCTTTCTACAGCTGGCGTCTTATCTTCCTGACCTTCTACGGCACACCACGCGGTGATCAGCATACGCATGATCATGCGCACGAAAGCCCGATGACCATGTTGGTGCCGCTGGGCGTTCTGTCTCTGGGCGCGGTGTTTGCGGGCATGATCTGGTACGGTAATTTCTTTGGCCATACGGACAAGGTGGGCAAGTTCTATGGAATCCCTGTGGCCGAGGCGTCGGAACATGCTGAGGCGGGCGATCATGGAACGGAAGATACGCACGCAGATGACGGCCACTCCGACGATGGCCACGCCGATGACGCCGCGCACGATGACAAACCCGCGAAGGGTGGCGACCACCACTATGCGTTTGCGGGCGAGCCGGGTGAAGGGGCGATCTATATCGCGCCGGATAACCATGTCCTCGACGATGCGCATGCCGCTCCGAAATGGGTCAAGGTCTCGCCGTTTGTCGCGATGCTGCTGGGCTTTGTTGTGGCGTACTGGTTCTACATCGTGAACACGTCGCTGCCTGCCCGTTTGGCAGCGAACCAGCGTCCTCTTTACCTGTTCCTGTTGAACAAGTGGTACTTTGACGAGATTTACGATGCGGTCTTCGTCAAACCTACCGTGGCACTCGGCCGGTTCCTGTGGAAACGCGGGGACGGTAACACGATCGATGGCTTCCTGAACGGAGTTGCAATGGGCGTTGTTCCCTTCTTCACCCGCCTCGCAGGCAAGGCGCAGACGGGTTACATCTTTACTTACGCGTTCTGGATGGTGCTGGGCATCGCAGCCCTTGTCACCTGGATGTCGATTGGCGGAGGAGCGCAGTAATGGACAACATCCTCTCGATCGTTACCTTCATCCCGGCCATCGCAGCGGGTATCCTGGCGTTGTTCCTGCAAGGGGACGACGCGGCGGCTCAGCGGAATGCCAAGTGGATCGCGCTGCTGGCCACGACCGTTACTTTTTTGGTCTCGATTGGTATCTATACCGGCTTCGATCCGTCCAACACCGGCTTCCAGATGGTGGAAGAAGGCGAGTGGCTGCTGGGTCTGAAATACAAGATGGGTGTCGACGGCATCAGCGTTCTGTTCGTGCTGCTCACCACCTTCATCATGCCGCTGACCATTCTGGCCAGCTGGCATGTAACTGACCGCGTCAAGGAATACATGGTGGCGTTCCTGCTGCTGGAAACGCTGATGCTGGGCGTATTCATGGCGCTGGATCTGGTGTTGTTCTACCTGTTCTTCGAAGCGGGACTGATCCCAATGTTCCTGATCATCGGTATCTGGGGCGGCAAGGATCGTATCTACGCGAGCTTCAAGTTCTTCCTCTACACCTTCCTCGGCTCGGTGCTGATGTTGGTGGCGATGGTGGCGATGTATGCCGATGCGGGCACCACGGATATCGAGGCACTGATGCACCATCAGTTCTCGTCCGAAGGGTTCAGCGTGCTGGGCGTCTATATCGTCGGCGGCATGCAGACGCTGATGTTCTTGGCGTTCTTTGCCTCGTTTGCGGTGAAAATGCCGATGTGGCCGGTTCACACCTGGTTGCCGGATGCCCACGTTCAGGCGCCGACCGCCGGTTCGGTTGTTCTGGCGGCAATCTTGCTGAAGATGGGCGGCTATGGCTTCCTGCGGTTCAGCCTGCCTATGTTCCCTGTGGGCTCGGCGGTGATGACCGATCTGGTGCTGTGGATGTCTGCGATTGCGGTCGTCTATACCTCGCTGGTGGCGCTGGTGCAGGAGGACATGAAAAAGCTGATCGCCTATTCCTCGGTCGCGCATATGGGCTTTGTGACCATGGGTATCTTTGCGGCGAACCAGCAGGGCATCGACGGCGCGATTTTCCAGATGCTCAGTCACGGGTTCATCTCGGCGGCGCTCTTCCTTTGTGTCGGCGTGATCTACGACCGGATGCACACCCGCGACATTGAGGCCTATGGCGGTCTGGTCATCCGGATGCCCGCATACGCGCTGGTCTTCATGCTGTTCACCATGGCCAATGTCGGCCTGCCGGGAACCTCGGGGTTCATCGGAGAATTCCTGACCCTGATGGGAGCCTTCCAGGTCAACACTTGGGTGACGGCCGTGGCGGCGACGGGCGTGATTTTCTCGGCGGCCTATGCGCTGTGGCTGTATCGCCGGGTGGTCTTTGGCGATCTGATCAAGGAAAGCCTGAAGGCGATGACCGACATGAGCTCGCGCGAGCGGCTGATCTTTGCACCGCTGATCGTGATGACCATCTTGCTGGGGGTTTACCCGTCGCTGGTGACCGATGTGATCGGCAACTCGACCGCCGCGCTGATCTCGAACTATGACACGGCTCTGGCCGCAGCCGAGGCTGCGACCCAGACGGCCGCTTCGCATTAAGGAGGCTTTGGAGACATGATCCAGGCTGATCTGACAATAATCCTGCCGGAAATCGTTCTGGCCGTGTATGCGATGGCGGCTCTGATCGGGGCTGTCTACACGTCGAAAGACGGGCTGGCGTCGTTGCTGGTCTGGACCACGGCCGGTCTGATGGCTCTTCTGGCGATTTGGATTGCCACCCAGGGCGATGGCACCAATGTCGCGTTCAACGGGATGTTCGTGGATGACGGCTTTGCCCGCTTTTCCAAGGTCGCCATCCTGCTGTCCGCAGGCGCTGTTTTGGTCATGAGCCAGGAATACATGGCGCGCCGGGACCTACTGCGCTTTGAATACCCGCTGCTGGTAGCGCTTGCCGCCGTGGGTATGATGATGATGGTCAGCGCAGGCGATCTGATGTCGCTTTACATGGGGCTCGAACTGCAATCGCTCTCGCTCTACGTTGTGGCGGCATTGCGTCGGGACAGCGCGAAATCGACCGAAGCGGGTCTGAAGTACTTTGTGCTGGGCGCGCTCAGTTCGGGTCTGCTGCTGTATGGTGCGTCGCTGGTTTACGGCTTCACCGGCACCACACTGTTCTCGGGCATTATCCAGACTGTCCATCACGGAGACGTCTCGGTTGGTCTGCTGTTTGGCCTGATCTTCCTGATCTCGGGCCTTGCCTTCAAGGTTTCGGCGGTTCCGTTTCACATGTGGACGCCGGACGTTTACGAAGGCTCGCCCACGCCGATCACCGCCTTCTTTGCCACCGCGCCCAAGGTTGCGGCGATGGCGCTGTTCGCGCGTCTGCTGCATGACGCGTTCGGCGGCGTTGTCAAAGACTGGCAGCAGGTGATCGTGCTGCTTTCGGTGCTGTCGATGCTGCTGGGTGCCGTGGCTGCGATTGGGCAGCGCGACATCAAACGACTGATGGCGTTTTCGTCGATTGCCCATATGGGCTATGCGCTGATCGGTCTGGCGGCAGGGACCGAACTGGGTATCAAAGCGATGCTGATGTATCTGGCGATTTATGTGACCATGAATATCGGTACTTTCGCCTTCATTCTGATGATGGAGCGCGATGGTAAGCCGATCACCGACATTGACGCGCTGCGCCAGTATTCCAAACGTGATCCGGGCAAGGCGCTGGCCGTTCTGATCCTGATGTTCTCACTGGCCGGTGTACCACCGATGTTGGGCTTTTTTGCGAAGTTCGGTGTCTGGCAAGCCGGTGTCAGCGCAGGCTTGACCGGTCTGGTTATCGTCTCGGCCATCGCCTCAGTCATCGGCGCATTCTATTACCTGCGGATCGTGTTCTACATGTATTTCGGAGAGGAAAACGAAGACCCGATCGAAACCCGGTCGACGCCTGTGCTTTGGGTTGCATTGATGGGTTCAGCCGCTTTGATGCTGGTCGGTATCTTCTATCAATTCGGTGTTGAGGGCGCGGCGGCAGCTGCGGCGGCTACACTTGTCAACTGAACGTTTTGAACAACTGGCAGGAGGGGCTCGGTCGTGTGACCGGGCCTTTTTGATATGACCAAGTGGCCCCAGGGGTACGGCCTGCACGAGGTGCAGGAAGTCGATAGCACACTGAACGAGGCGGCGCGGATCGCCCCCAATGCCCGTGGTCCGGTCTGGATTATGGCGCACCACCAAACCGCAGCGCGTGGGCGGCGTGGGCGGACCTGGGCCAACCCCATGGGCAATCTGGCCGTGACATTGCTGATGCGCCCGCAAGGCGCACCGGAGCAGGCGGCGTTGCGCAGTTTCGTGGCAGCGCTGGCGCTGTTTGATGCCTGTGTTGCCGTGACCGGACGGACTGCCGGACTGTCGCTGAAATGGCCCAATGATGTGCTGCTGAACGGGGGCAAGCTGGCCGGTATCCTGCTGGAAAGCACGGGGCAGGGGAGAGGTGTGGCGCATTTGTCCATTGGTATCGGCGTGAATCTGGCCAATGCCCCGGACGCTGGTGCTGTGGAGCCCGGTGCGCTCCGGCCTGTCTCATTGCTGTCGGAAACCGGGGCGCATGTTTCGCCCGAGGATTTTCTGACTGAACTGGCGGCGGCCTACGCCACCTATGAAACCCAATTCGTCACATATGGATTCGAGCCGATCCGCACCGCCTGGCTGTCCCGCGCGGCCCGTCTGGGCGAGGTCATTACGGCACGTACCGGCACGTCAGAGACGGTTGGGACCTTCGAAACGGTGGACGCAAGCGGTAACCTTGTCTTAAACACCGCCAAAGGCCGCGTTAGCATTCCTGCGGCAGATGTCTATTTCTGAGAGGGGCGCAGATGCTTCTGGCCATTGATTGCGGCAATACCAATACCGTTTTCTCGATCTGGGACGGTGAGGCGTTCCTGTGCACCCTGCGCACCTCGACCCACCACGCACGTACGGCTGACGCATATTTCACCTGGTATTCGACGCTGGTGAAACACTACGGCATTGAGGCGGATATCACCGATGTGATCATAGCTTCGACCGTGCCTCGGGTGGTGTTCAATCTGCGTATCTTTGCAGACCGTTTCTTTGGGTGTCGCCCACTGGTCGTGGGCAAACCCGATTGCCTGTTGCCCGTCCCGCCGCGTGTGGATGAAGGGACAGTGCCCGGTCCGGATCGATTGGCCAATGCGGTCGGTGCGTTTGACCGCCACGGCGGCAATGTGGTTGTGGTGGATTTTGGCACCGCGACGAATTTCGATGTCGTCGCGGCCGATGGTGCCTATGTGGGCGGCATTATCGCTCCGGGTGTGAACCTGAGCCTCGAGGCCCTGCATCAGGGGGCTGCGGCGCTGCCGCATATTGATATCACCCGACCAGACAAGGTGATCGGTACGAATACGGTTGGTTGTATCCAATCGGGTGTGTATTGGGGATATTCCGGCCTGATTGAGGGGCTTATCGCCCGGATCAAGGCCGAATACGGAATGCCGATGAAAGTCGTTGGAACCGGAGGGCTGGCCCCCTTGTTCGATCAGGCCGACGTGGGGTTCGACGCAATCGAAGATGATCTGACGATGCACGGTCTGACTGTGATCCATCGCTATAACAAGGATAGTGGCTCCGCATGAGCAGTGAAAGATTGATCTACCTGCCGCTGGGTGGCGCGGGTGAAATTGGCATGAATGCCTATGTGTACGGCTATGGTAAACCGGGGCAGGAACGTCTGATTCTTGTGGATTTGGGCGTCACCTTTCCCGATATGGATACCACGCCGGGCGTTGACCTGATCTACGCGGATATTTCGTGGCTGAAAGAGCGCGCCGATCGGCTGGACGGTGTTTTCATCACCCATGCGCATGAAGATCATATCGGTGCAGTGGCGCATTGCTATGAAGCTTTGGGCGCTCCGGTCTATGCGCGCGCCTTTACGGCCAATATTGCGCGCCGCAAGATGGACGAACACGCCCACCCGGCTGAGGCGGTGACGACCGTTTCCGCCTGGCCCGAGCAGGTCTCTGTCGGCCCGTTCACGGTTGGTTTCCTGCCGGTTTCGCACTCGATTCCGGAAAGTGCTGCGCTGGTCATCGATACGCCCGCTGGACGGGTTGTGCATTCGGGCGATTTCAAGCTGGATGCAGCTCCGGTCGTGGGCGAGGCGTTTGATCCTGATCTGTGGGCCGAGGTCGCCAAGCCCGGCGTCAAGGCGTTGGTCTGCGACAGTACAAATGTGTTTTCCAGCCATCCTGGCCGTTCGGAATCCGAAGTCGGCCCCGAGATCGTCAAGCTGGTGGAAAGCGCCGAAGGCATGGTTGTGGCAACGACTTTTGCGTCAAACGTCGCGCGGGTCAAAACACTGGCCGAGGCCGGTGAGCGGGCCGGGCGCTCGGTCGTTCTGTTGGGGCGGGCCATGCGCCGGATGATCGAAGCTGCGACCGAGACCGGCATTCTTGCGGATTTTCCCAAAGTGATCAGCGCGGAAGAAGCGCTGGACCTGCCACGTCAGAACCTGATGCTGATCGTGACCGGCAGCCAGGGGGAACGCCGTGCCGCCAGCGCGCAGCTCGCACGCGGCAAATACCGCGGTCTGGAACTGGCCGAGGGCGATCTGTTCCTGTTTTCCTCGAAAACCATTCCCGGGAACGAGCGGGGCGTGATCTTCATCATGAACCAGCTCAGCGAGAAGGGCGTGGATGTGGTTGATGACAGCTCGGGGCTTTATCACGTGTCCGGCCATGCGAACCGGCCCGACCTTGAGAAGGTCCACGCGCTGATCGATCCGCAGTTTGTGATCCCTATGCATGGTGAGCACAGGCATCTGCGTGAACACGTAAAACTGGCGGAACAGGGCGGCAGAACCGGAGCGCTGGCGGTGAACGGAACCATGCTGGACCTGAGCGGCAATGCTCCTGCGGTCGTCGATTACGTCGAAACCGGTCGAACCTATCTGGACGGTTCGGTGAAAATCGGCGCTTTGGACGGTGTGGTGCGGGATCGTATCCGCATGGCCTTGAACGGGCATGTCACCGTGACGGTGGTTCTGGACGAAGAGGATGAACCGCTGGGCGAGCCGTGGTGCGATACTATGGGCCTGCCCGAGACCGGAACGTCTCGTGCCGCGTTGGTCGAAGTGTTGGAAGAGGATCTGAACCAGTTCCTGATGCGGGCTGCGGCGAAGACTCTGCGCGATGACGACAAGCTGGAAGACGAAATGCGCCGGATCGTTCGGCAGACGGCCAAAGCGGAAATCGGCAAAAAGCCCGAAGTGACGGTGGTGGTCAGCCGGATGCGGTGAAACCGATCTGTCAGTCGTGTTCGGGCATCGGATAGCCCCTGAGACGCAGGAACAGATTGGCTTCTTCGTCGTTCTTGTAGAATGGAACCGATGATGGCGGCTCGGGCGAGGTCACCCGGGCCGCGATTTCTGCCAGAACCACCTCGGTTATGAATGGCAGATCCAGATCGCGCGCCCGATCCAACTGCACCCATTGAAGGTGCGACAGCTCATCCGAGGCGTGACTGAAATCATCCGGATCACCCTGCAGCGCGTCAGCATCGACCAGAAAAAACCGGGCATCGAACCGGCGGGGACGACCCGGCGGCGTTACCGCGCGAAAGACGAACTGTAGTGCGGCTGCTGCCGGCAAGTAACCCAATTCGGAAAAACTCTGCCAATCATCCGGAATTGCACCCGGCCATGTCCCCGGTTGGCCCAGGATCAGACCGGTTTCTTCCCATAGCTCGCGTATGGCAGCGGCGGCGAGGGCGCGTTGCATGCCCGGTTCGGCCTTTTCCGACAAGCGATCAAAGCACAGATCGGGCAAAGCTGTTGCCAAAGGAACATCTGCATCAGCCGGGTCGACCGCGCCACCGGGAAACACGAACTTGTTGGGCATGAAGGCAGCTTTGGAACCCCGCTGACCCATAAGGATCGACGGCTTGGTCCATCTGTCCCTCAGCACAATAACCGTTGCGGCGTCTCTGATGGCGGTCTTGTCGGGTGTCATGTCCAATTCGATCAGCTGGCTCGGGTCACGCAGGTTTGTCAAAACCATGCATGCGACGCGCCCACTGATACGCGACAACGGCGCCTTTCAGGCGTGGCAGAAGGTACAGGGACAACGCAACGCAGCCGATGGAAAAGCCAATGGCCATAGTCCACGGATCCGGCCGCCAGTGTACATAGGACACGTGCAGAGCCGGTGCCAGCAAATGGCCGACCAGCAGAATCGTCAGGTAAGCTGGCCCGTCATCAGCGCGATGATGAAACAGTTCCTGACCGCAGTTCGAGCAGGAATCGTTGACCTTGAGATAGCTGTGCAACAGCTTGCCTTCCCCGCAATTGGGGCATTTGCACCGAAACCCCTTGACCAGGGCAGGCCATGTTTCACGCTCATCTTCGGTGGTCGTCTCGATCGTCTGATCCGTCATAATATAACTCGCGCGTTAATCTTTGCGGGATAATGGGCCTGATCGGGTGAATTTAAAAGGGGGGTGCGTCGCTTTGCAACGCCTGCCGATTGAACCGGATTGCGACAACCTGAAAACCCTCAGAAAAAAATTTTCCGGTTCTGCGACGGAAAACCCGGCACGGCCCGTTTGAATGGGTATGAGCAGCGGCACTCGGGCCGCATCAACAAAAGGAAAACAGAAATGAAAAACGCGAAATTCATCTCGGCCATCGTTCTGTCGGCGGTTGCAGTCACTGGCACTTCTGTTTTGGCTGCTGGTCCAGGTGGGCGCGAGCCCGTGTCGTTTCAGGAACTGGACGCTGATGGCGACGGCCAAGTGACGCAACAGGAGATGGAGGCGCATCGCAACGCACGCTTCTCCAAAGCGGACACTGATGGGGACGGTCAGCTGAGCCTTGAGGAAATGCAGGCCGCTGCCCAGAAGAAAGCAAGCGACCGGGTTGCCAAGCTGTTTGAAAACAACGACGCAAACAAAGATGGCTTCCTTAGCCAGGATGAGTTGCCGAAACCGCGCCGGGCTGACAAGATGTTTGACCGGATGGACGCGGATAACAGTGGTGGAATCTCGGAACAGGAATTTGCCGATGCCAAGGATCGGATGGGACGGCACCATAAGAAAAAGCATCAAAAGTCGGACGCTGACGATAACTGATGCAGGATGGAGGACCTGACCTCCCACCCACAAGAAGTTCGCGGTGCTAATAGCGCCGCGAACACGCTCAGCGACGATGCGTTGCTGGGGCGGTTTGCTGATGGCGAAGCTGCGGCGGCGCGGGTGTTGACGGATCGGCTTGGGCCTCGTTGCTATTCGGTTGCGCTGCGCATGTTGGGCAATCGTGCCGAGGCGGAAGACGTGACGCAGGATGCGATGATGCGGCTATGGCAGATGGCGCCCGATTGGGTGCCGGGGCAGGCCAAGGTCTCAACCTGGCTATATCGGGTGACGCTGAACCTGTGTGTGGACATTCGGCGTAAGAAGACGCCCGACAGGTTATCGGATGTGCCCGAACCTGAAGACGGTAAGGCCAGCGTGGTTGACCGGATGCAGGATGAAGCGCGCAAGGATGCTTTGCAGTCGGCTTTGGCGGAATTGCCCGAGCGGCAGCGACAGGCGGTCGTGCTGCGCCATATAGAAGAACTGCCCAACCCCGAGATTGCCGGGATCATGGGCATTTCGGTAGAAGCAGTTGAAAGCCTGACCGCGCGGGGCAAGCGAAGCCTGACCGCGATTCTGGCCGGACGACGTGAAGAACTGGGGTATGACAATGGCGGATGAAGACCTGGAACTGGATCATTTGTTTGCTCAGGCGCGGCAGCAGCGATCGGCTCTGCCCGATGATCTGGCCGTACGTATCCAGACGGATGCTGAAGCAGTCCGCCTCACTCGCCTTGCATCGGAACCGCAACCGACACCTTCTATTTGGAATCGTATGGTCAGCGGTGTCGGGGGATGGCAGGGCTTCGGCGGGCTTGTCGCCGCAAGTGCAGCCGGTGTCTGGATTGGGTTTTCTGCACCAACATTTCTACCTGACCCGGCCACATTGCTGACGTCGCAAGAGACGACCTTTCTTGTGGCGGACCTAGGATTTGACTCGAGTTTTCTGGAGAGCACGGAATGAACGCTGATCCCAAGCCAAAACGCAGGTGGATCCCTGTTGTCCTGGCCGTGTCATTGGCTTTGAACCTACTGATCGTCGGTATCGCCGTTGGAACGGCGCTGCGCCTCAAAGGTGGCGATCACGCCAAAGCACCGCCGGGCTTTGGCCCCGCATTGTACCGCGCCCTGCCCAAAGATGACCGCAGGGCGATGCGGGGTGAATTGTCGGGCCTGCACAAAAAAGGGTTAAAGGGCCGCACCCAGGACTTCGACGCGTTGAGCCAGGCTTTGCGCGCGGTTCCCTTTGATCCGGTTGCCGTTCAGGATCTGTTGCAACAACAGGCGCAGGCCACCGCCAACCTACAACAAGCCCTGCAAACGCAATGGCTGGCACGCGTGAGTGCCATGAGTGATGAGGAACGGCAGGCGTATGCAGACAGATTGCAAGAGGTCGTTAAACGCGGGCCGCATGGGCACAAGAAACGGGATTGACCCCCTCAGGCCGCGCTTTGCCTGATGCTCACCTGATTGCGCCCCGCTTTCTTCGCCTCGTAAAGCGCTTTGTCTGCGGACTTTATCAAGCTCTCGACTTGTTCGGCGGCACGGTCCTGGGGTGTAAACACTGCCTGAGACGTTTTCAGCCCTATACTGACTGTTACATCAACCTGCGCCCCCTGATCCGGCAGGGGGAACGGAGACTGGCAGATGCTGTCACAGACAGTCTCGGCCAGTTTCAACGCCTGTTTGGGTGACACATCCGGCAGGCCAATCATGAATTCTTCGCCCCCGATGCGGGCGACGAATCCATGGGACCCCAGGGCCTTTCGCATCCGCTCCGCCGCTTGCGTTAGAACATGATCACCGCTGGCATGGCCATGGCCGTCATTGATCGCTTTGAAATGGTCTAAATCGGCCAACATGACGGCAAAACTGCGCCCAGTTCTGGCGGATTGCCGCGCGATCTGATCCAGGGCCCGCATGGCGTATCGGCGATTGTGCAATCCGGTCAGAGGGTCGATCCAGGATTCTGCAATACCTTTCCTGAGCGAGACCCGCATTTGATCAAGCCGCGCCTTGCGGGCGATCTGGTTGTCCAGCCTCAACCGAACCTCCTGCGCACAAAAACCGCCCAGGCAAACAGCATCCGCTCCTTTGTCCAGAGCCTCAGATGCTTGCCCGGCGTCCTCATCTGTCAGCACCCCAATCAACACAGTGTGTCGTGTCACGCTGCGTGACCTGAGATCGGCAAGAATGTTCAGGCCTGAGGGGTGCGTGCCCAGCTCGACCACAATTGCGTCCGGAATGGGACCGGACAAAACGCCCTTAAGGTTCGATTGAAGATGCCAGGACAAATTGAACTGGCGTTGATCAACCAGGGCCTTGTGCCACAAGGTACCGGTTCGGGCGAAATGGGTCAGAAGGCCGACCCGTGCCTTTGGGGGTGGTCTGAGCAAGGCCGGTGCCGGTTCCGCAAACCCAATGGGTTGCGTGCCGTTGCTGACCTGCAGGTCCTGAGTAGCTGCGCGCGCACGCAACAGACTGCGGATGCGCGCAAGCAGCAACGTGTCCTTAAACGGGTGCGTCAGCACATCGTCAAGCCCGTCCTTCAACGCCCGCAATCGGGCATCCCGGTCATTTTGCGCGGCAAGGGCAACAACCGGCACGTCATCAAGGCCGGGTTCCTTCGCAATCGTCTTCTTCACGTCCGCGGCCGTTCCATCCGGCAATGTCTGTGCTGTCAGAACAAGATCAGGTTGCGTACGACGAACAAGGGCCGGTAACCCCTCAAGCTTTTCGCCCTGCACCACGTGATACCAGGCCGCCGTCAGCTGAACCTTCAGCATGATGCGATTGGTTGATACCCCGTCGAGGACAAGGATAGTGCCTTGCACAGACATAGTTGCTCACCGTTGATTGCATGCGTGAACAAAGTGTTTATGAGTCTGGTTAACAAACCCTTTCCAAGACCGGAAATGAGCCCATTTTATGCCGATTTCATCCGATTCCGCCGAAACCCTTGCTCTGACAGCCCTGGGTTGGTTGGTGGGCAATGACGAGCTTTTGCCTGTTTTCCTGGGCTCGACAGGCGCATCGATAGAGGATGTGCGCGACCGGGCAGTGGATCCGGATTTTCTGGCCTCGGTGCTGGATTTTCTGGTGCTTGACGATTCGTGGGTCATGGCGTTTTGTGACGCCAATTCGCTTGCCTATGATCTTCCCGCCCAGGCAAGGGCGGTATTGTCCGGCGGCGCCGACGTACATTGGACCTGAACGTCCTAATCCGCAGGAGAACCTGATGCCGATAGATGCAATCGTCTTCGATAAAGATGGCACTCTGTTCGATTTTGCAAACACGTGGGGGGCCTTTGGGCGTTCGTTACTGATGCGCCTGTCGAACGGGGACGAAACCCGCGCGGCCGAGCTGGGCCAGGTGATCGGGTATGATTTCGAGAACGGAAAATACTTCGAAGACAGCATTGTGATCGCAGCGACCGTCGAAGAGATCGCAGAAGTTCTGGTCGCGCATGTCGACGCCCTGACCTTGCAGGAGATCGTCGAGCTGATGAATGCCGAGGCTGCTGCAGCTCCGCAGTCACCAGCTGTTCCTCTGGTTCCGTTTTTGGAAGGTCTACAGAAGTCCGGGATCAAGCTGGGCGTTGCAACCAATGACAGCGAGCATCCCGCGCTTCAGCATCTGGAATCCGTCGGGATACGGGGACATTTCGACTTTGTGGCCGGGTATGACAGTGGTCACGGGTTCAAGCCGGGGCCGGGTCAATTGCTGGCCTTCGCCGCGCATGTCGGGGTCGAGCCGTCGCGTATCGCCATGGTGGGCGACAGTCTTCATGACCTGCAGGCGGGGCGGGCTGCCGGGATGACCACAATCGGTGTTCTGACAGGTCTGGCCGAAGCGGACGCGCTGGCCCCAATGGCGGATGTGGTCTTGCCGGATATTGGGCATATTCCCGAATGGTTGGCGAAAAACTGATTGGCTTAGGCCGGCAATCGACGGCTTGAAATAAGAAACCGACATTTTCTGTCGCAGACGGAGCGGCCAGAACCGTGTCTTCGGGGCTTGCTTGTATAAGCAAGAACGGAGGTACCGATGGCCGAGACCACAACACGCAAGCGCCGTGGCGGAGGGCGTGCAGGGGCAGCTGCACGCAGAGGCAGCGCGGCGATTGATCAGATGCCCTGGAACCCACCCGTCAATATCGACCGCCCCACGGAACCGTTGGATCAGGCCGGGATTGAGGCGATTCATGACGGGGCCATGCGAATCCTCGAAGAGATCGGGATCGAATTCTACAACGAAGAGGCGATTGGTATCCTGCGCGAAGCGGGCTGTACCATCGAAGGCGACACTGTCCGAATGGGCCGCGATTTTGTCATGGAGATGATCGCCAAGGCCCCCAGCCAGTTTACCATCACCCCACGCAACCCGGATCGTACGATTGAGATCGGGGGCAAGAACATTCTGTTCGGCAACGTCTCGTCCCCGCCGAATTACTGGGACATGGAGATCGGAAAAAAGGTACCCGGCAATCGTGAGATGTGCCGGAACCTTCTGAAACTGACGCAGTATTTCAACTGTATCCATTTCGCGGGCGGTTATCCGGTTGAGCCGGTCGATATCCACGCCAGTATCCGCCATTTGGATGTGCTCTATGACAAGCTGACCCTGACCGACAAAGCGATGCATGCCTACTCGCTTGGTAAGGAACGCGTCGAAGATGTTATGGAGATGGTGCGTATCGCGGGCGGTTTGAGCCACGAGGAGTTCGAGGCGACACCGCGCATGTACACCAACATCAATTCGACTTCACCTCTGAAACATGACCACCCGATGATCGATGGATGTCTGCGGCTGGCGCGGCGGGGGCAGGCGATCGTGGTCACGCCCTTTACACTGGCAGGGGCGATGGCACCCGTGACGATGGCAGGGGCCGTGGCACAATCGCTGGCCGAGGCGCTGTGCGCAATCGCGCTTTTCCAGTATGTGCGTCCCGGTATTCCTTGCGTGATTGGCACATTCACCTCGAATGTGGACATGAAATCAGGTGCGCCTGCCTTTGGGACGCCGGAGTATATGCGCTCGACCCAGATGACCGGCCAGATGGCGCGGTTCTACGGTTTGCCGATGCGGTCTTCGGGTGTTTGCGCCGCAAACGTGCCGGACGGGCAGTCGATTTGGGAAACGTCGAACTCGCTCTGGGCGTCTGTGCAATCGGGTACCAACATGGTCTATCACGCGGCCGGTTGGCTGGAAGGCGGGCTGATAGCCAGCCCGGAAAAGTTCATCATGGATTGCGAAATCCTGCAACAAATTCAACGCTATATGGATCCGGAAATCACCGCAACCGGGCCGGATGAGATCGCGCTGGACGCAATCCGGGCGGTCGGGAATGACGGTCATTTCTTTGGCATTCAGCACACGCAGGACCGCTACACCACGGCTTTCTATCAACCGTTCCTGAGCGACTGGAAGAATTACGAAGGGTGGGAAGTTGCCGGTGGCATCTGGACAGCCGAGCGCGCTCATCACATGTTCAAAGAGATCATCTCGAGCTTTGAGGCACCCGCGATGGATGAGGGTATTCGCGAGGAACTGGCAGAGTTTGTCGAGCGTCGTAAAGCCGAAGGTGGCGCGCCTACGGATTTCTGATTTCAACCGAATACCAAAGTGATACTCGGTTGCATTCGCTACAACTCAGGGTGGATTTTGGCTATTTGTTAAGGATTTTCAGGCCACAGTGCAAAGGACACCAATCTGGGGCATCCGATGCATGGTCTGATCAATCGGGCGATACAGTCTTTTGTCTGCGCGACCTACGGGCAATCCTGCTGGTTGCGCGTGACCGAAGCCGCACGGCTGGGGTTTGTCGAATTTGAGGCGATGCTTGTCTATGACAATGACATGACCGTCCGGGTTATGGACGCGTTGAGTACTGATCTCAATCGGCCGCAAGCCGAGATTTTTGAGGACCTGGGTACATACCTCGTGTCCCATCCCAATATGGAAGGCTTGCGCCGCCTGCTCAGGTTTGGTGGTGTCAGCTATGTGGAGTTTCTGCATTCTCTGGATGATCTGGCGGATCGTGTGCGGCTGGCCGTGTCTGATTTGAACCTGCCGACCCTGGAGTTGAGAGAGCTTACAGCTACGGAATATCAACTCTACTGCGATCACGGTCTGCCGGGCTATTCCAGCGTCATGGTTGGTGTTTTGCGCGCAATGGCAGACGACTATGGCGCCTTGGTGATGTTGTCACATGAGGGCCAGACACAAGATAGCGACGTCATTTCCATCATCTTAATTGAAAGCGCCTTTGCGGAAGGCCGCCATTTTGATCTGGGGGCTCGGAGCGGATGACAGACACTCAAGAACTGGCCGGTCTTTTGGACACGCTGTGCCCAATGTTCCTTTTGGTGAACCCAAGTGGCTGCATTCAGCAAGCAGGCCCGACCCTGCAGAAACTGCGGCCGGAACTGCCGCTGGTGGGGCAGGGGTTTCTGGATGTGTTCGAATTGATCCGCCCCAGAACGGTCACGACCGTTCCTGCACTGATGTCGATGGCGGGGGCGAAGCTGCATCTGAAATTCAAAGATGAGCCGCGCACAACCCTCAAGGGGTTGGTCGCCCCCTTGCCGCATTCCGGCGGTGCAGTCATCAACTTGTCCTTCGGTATATCGATTCTGGATGCGGTTCGGGATTATGCGCTGACGAGCGCGGATTTTTCGGGCACTGATCTGGCGATCGAGCTCTTGTATCTGGTCGAAGCCAAA
This sequence comes from Ruegeria sp. E8, assembly GCF_056533985.1. Lineage (NCBI taxonomy): Bacteria > Pseudomonadati > Pseudomonadota > Alphaproteobacteria > Rhodobacterales > Roseobacteraceae > Ruegeria > Ruegeria sp. E8. The sequence continues at coordinate 307,991 of NZ_JBQFOY010000002.1, read as the reverse complement.
TCAGCCGCGATGGAGGCGTCTCGCTCTCTGAACCTCAGGCTTCAGGGTGCTATGCTTGCTGCGGAAGAACAGGCTTATACTGATACGCTGACCGGGTTGAAGAACCGCAGAGCGTTGGACCATTTGCTGGGGCACCTGATCTCGACCAATTCCACTTTTGCCCTGATGCATCTGGATTTGGATTTCTTCAAATCCGTGAATGACAGGCTGGGGCACGCCGCCGGAGACCACGTCTTGCAGCAGGCAGCGCGTGTCATGCTAGAGGAGACACGCAGCCACGATACAGTTGCCCGCGTCGGCGGGGATGAGTTCGTGATTGTGTTCAAGGACCTGACGCGGGAAGGCACTCTGGCGTCCATTGCTGGACGTCTGATCGCGCGTTTGACCGAACCGATGATATTCCAGAAACAGCAATGCAGTGTTTCGGCCAGTATCGGTACGGCTCTGTCTACTCAGTTTCAAACGCTCAAGGCCGCCGACATTTTGCACGCGGCAGATTTGGCGTTGTATCAGGCAAAACGGGATGGACGGTCTTGCCATCGTTTGTATTCGACGCTGAGCAACGTGCAGTCCTAGGCGTCGGAACCCGGGGCCTCAGGCGGATTCGAAGGCTTCAGCCACCTTCTTTGCGATCTGTTGTCGGATCGGCGCGAGTTCTCCGACGACCGGCATCACAATCCCGGTGAAATTGGCGCGCGTCAGTTCCTCGGGCACATCTTCCAGAACATGGCCGCCTGTACAGGCAAAGAACGGCAGGCAAAGTGCCTGGCTCTCGGCACCTTGCGCGGCTTCGGCAATAGACGGCGGCTCTTCGACAAAGCCAACGCGGATGGATCGGAATGCGATCTTTTCGCCAAGCTGTTCGGCAAATTCCATCGTTACAGCCGAGGGGTTCCGGCTGCGACCTGACCCATGCGCGGCGATCACAAGATCGGTCGACTCTGCGGTCCAATGCAGTTCTGCCAATTTCTCTTCCAGCGCGCGCGCCGCCAAAACGGGCAGGTCGGGATCAATGCCTAACGGATCCAGAATCTGCACCGCGCGGTCGCCAACGCGCTTGGGTAAAGCGCTTGTAACGAACCAGCCATTTGCCATGAATAGCGGATAGATCACCGAGTTTTCGGGCAGGCTGTCCAGTTTTGTCTCCAACGCGCCGGGCGCCGCCAGAGTTGCCGATTGCACCGTCACATGTTCGGCCAGTGCGTCGACCTTGGCGGCAAATGCAGCCAGTGCAGCCTCGGCCGGTTCAGGATCGGACGGCTGGCCATGAGCGACGATAATGGCATGTGGCATGCGGATCTCCTGCTGCGTTGTGCGATAGGTGTTTCGCCTCGACCTGAAGTCAACATTACTGTTAGCCCAGAAGGGTTAGCCAAAGCCAGACGGTCAGGATGGATGCCGCAGTTCCGATCAGGACGGACGAGGCCGCAACCCGTTTGGCGCGATCGTAAAGATTGGCGAAAATATAGGCGTTGAAACCCGGGGCCATGGCGGCATTCAGAACACCCGAACGGAACAGATCCTGCGGCAGGCCGGTGGACTTACCGAACATCCACACAAGGCTAGGGTGCAGCAGCAACGAGATACAGCAGACAAAAGCAATGGCGCGCAGGTCGCCTTCGGGTTTGTATTTGACCAACACACCGCCCAAGGCAAACAGTGCACCAGGAAGGGCTGCGCGGGTGATCAGCCCCAGGGCCTCGTCGACCACGGCCGGAATAGAGAAGCCAGTCAGGTTGACCAGAAACCCAAGTGCGATCCCAAGGATCAGTGCGTTTTTGAACATCGCAGACAAGACAGACCGCACCATGCGCACGCCGCCATGACCGCGATTTCGAATAATCTCCATCACCGTAATTCCAACGCCGTAACAAAACGGAGAATGGAAGGCGATGATCGCGAAATTGCCCGTCAAGTTCTCAGGCCCATAGGCGCGCTCGGTGATGGGCAGCCCCAAAAGAACTGTGTTTGAGAACAGGCAGCAGAACCCGATGGCGACGCAGTCTTCCCAATCGCGACCGAATATTATGCGAGCTCCGAACAGACCTGCGCTGAAACACAACGCAGCAGCAGAATAGAAGCTTGCCAGAAGCCGGGGGTCGAAACTGGCGCTGAGGTCCAGATGCGCGATGGCCAGAAACAACAGGCAGGGAATAGCAAACCCTTGGGTGAACTTCATCAGCCCATCGACATGCACTTCTTTGAAATACCCTGTACGGGTTGCCGCGTACCCGGCACCGATCACAAGAAAGACCGGAAGAATGACATCGATCAGGCTTTGCAGCATGTGGCCCCCGTGCGGCAGGTTTGCCGCGATATCTGAGGGGCGCGGAGCAGGGGCCTAGTGCGCCTGATGGATCACCATCCCGTCAAAGGCGGGGGTGATGTGATCGGGTGTTTCTGCATCAACGGTCGCATAGTCGAGATCGATATGCATGTTGGTCAGAACCGCGCGCTTTGGTTGCAGCTGTTCGATCCAGCCCAGCGTCCTTTCCAGATGCGCGTGCGTTGGATGCGGTTTGCGGCGCAGGGCGTCGATGACCAGACAGTCCAGCCCCTCCATCTCGGGCCAGGCATCGTCGTAAATCTCGGCGACATCCGGCAGATAGGCGAGCTGCCCCATGCGGAATCCGAGGGAATCGATCGAACCGTGATTTACTTTGAACGGTCGAAACGGGATGGGGCCACCCGGACCGTCGATTTCAAAGGGGCCGTCGATGGATTTCAGTTCGAGGATCGGCGGATAGGGAGAGCCCTCGGGCTGAACGAACGCATATCCAAAACGTGCCAGCAGGGCGTTCTGTGTGTCGCCATCAGCCCAGATAGGCACTCGGGTTTTCATGTTGAACACAATCATACGCAGATCGTCAATTCCGTGCACGTGATCTGCGTGGGAATGCGTATAAACCACCCCGTCCAGCCGCCCGGTGCCCGTGTCCAGCAATTGGCTGCGCATATCCGGCGTGGTGTCGATCAGAACCGAGGTCGTTCCATCCGGCCCGTCGCGTTCAACCAACATCGAACAGCGTCGGCGGATGTTCTTTGGATTGGTAGGATCGCAATCACCCCAGTGACCGCCCAACCGCGGCACGCCGCCCGAGGAACCGCAGCCCAGAATTGTAAATCGCAACTCAGTCATGCAGCGGCCTTGTACAGGGCTGCCTTTGTGAACAGGCGGTCGAAATTTGCCTGAGTCTGAGCGGCAAAAGCGGCGTATTCCATACCGAAGACTTCGGCCCCTTTGCGCGCTGTATGTGCGGTATAGGCCGGTTCGTTGCGTTTGCCTCGATAGGGCGGCGGCGCCAGATAAGGTGCGTCGGTTTCCACCAGAATCCGATCCACTGGGGCGCTTGCGAAGATATCGCGCAGCTCCTGACTTTTGGGGAAGGCCGCGATGCCGGACATGGACAGGTAGAACCCCAGGTCCAGCGCGGCTTTGGCCAATTCCGCAGAGGATGAGAAACAGTGCATCACGCAGGAATACGGCGCGTTGCTGTATTCTTCCGCCAGAATGCGGGCCATATCATCATCCGCCGCACGGGCGTGAATGATCAAGGGCAACCCGGTGCGCTGGGCCGCTTCGATATGGATGCGCAGAGACTGTTTCTGCACCTCCGCACTGTCGGCTGTATAGTGATAGTCGAGGCCCGTTTCTCCTATACCCACGAATTTCGGGTGCTGCGTCAGGGCGACCAACTCATCGACCGAGGCCATCGGCTCGTCCGCTGCACTCATCGGATGCGTGCCGGCTGCATAGAAGATCGGCGCATGAGCTTCGGCGATTGCGCGAATGCCGGGTTCGTTGCGCAGTTTGGTGCAAATCGTCACCATTCGGGTCACGCCAGCCTCGGCGGCGCGCGCAACAATCTCGTCCAACTGGCCGTCAAAATCCGGGAAGTCCAGATGGCAATGGCTGTCAGTAATCTGGGGGGTGTCGCTCATCTGTTCTGACCGGCGGTTTCCTGTATCTTGAACACCGTATCTAGGACCAGAGCGGCAGGGTCAAGGTTCACCGCCTGACCATGTCGTGCGCGGGCGGTGATTGTCGCGGCAACCTCGGCCCAGCGACGGGCTTGATCCGGAGAAGCGGAGAGGCGCGACAGCGTTTCACCTTCGTTTGGTGCTGCTTCCGGAACCAGCGGTGCACCGGTTGCCCCGGTCAGGGCCAGCCGAGACAAAGCGACGTCGATCAGTGTCAGCAACAGCTCGAACCGCTCGGCGGCACCGCGCTGGGCTGCGGCCTCGGCCAGTGCCAGCGCGCGTTGCCGGTCCATACGGGGCAGGGTGCCCAGAATGGCAATCAGTTCAGCATAGATTTCAAGCCCGCCCAGATTGATTAGGCGCACGGCATCACCCACCGAGCCCGCAGCCAATGCGGCGAGATTTTCGGTCTGGGCAGGGGTGTCTGTGCCGGTTTGCGACAGTGCGGCTTGCATGTCTTCAGGACCCAGTGGGCCAAGCCGCAGTGTTCGGCATCGAGAGCGGATCGTGGGCAGCAAGCGCGAGGGTTGATGAGACACCAACAGCAGTGTGGTGCGTGCCGGAGGCTCCTCGAGCATTTTCAACAGGGCGTTGGCGGCGCTGACATTCATTTCATCCGCCGAATCCACAATCACAACGCGGCGACCGCCGTCAGCAGAAGACAGACCAAAGAACTTCCCGAGCTTGCGGATATCGTCCACGACAATCTCGCCCCGCAGCCGACCTTGATCATTCAGCGACCGGGTTATCGCCGCCAAACCCGGTTCTGCCCCGGCCTGAATGCGGTGTGATACCGGATGCTCGGGATCAATCTCGAGCGTCTCAGGCGGAGGTGGTGCGCCGAACAACCCGCCGTCGTCTGCAGGAGGCGTTGCCAGCAGAAATCGCGCAATCCGCCAAGCCAGTGTCGCCTTGCCAACGCCGCGCGGCCCGGTCAGCAGCCAGCCGTGATGCAGCCTGTCCGAATTGTAGGCTGTCAAGAATGCTTGTTCGGCTGCATCCTGACCAAAAAGCCGCGCGGTCTCACGCGGATGCGGTGCACCCGGCACCTGATCCGGAGAGGGGATATCGTCGCTCATCGTTTACCGCAAAACTGCCTGAACGATTTCTGTCACATCCTGCGCAACGCTGTCCATGTCTCTGTTGCCATCGACGATGCGAAACCGGTCTGTGAACTCATCGGCCAGCGCCAGAAAGCCCGCGCGCATTTTCTTTTGCAAATCGGGGCCGAAATCTTCGAACCGCTCTTCCGTGCCTTGCCGTCCTTTGGCGCGCGAAAGACCCGTTTCGGGGTCCATATCGATCAGCAGCGTCATGTCCGGTTCGCGACCGATCATCAGGCTGTGCAATTGATCCACGAGGCTGCGCAGATCGCCGCGCGACAGGCCCTGATACATGCGCGTGCTGTCGGCGAAACGGTCGCAGATCACCACATTCCCCGCCGCCAGCGCAGGTTCGATGGTGCGCTCCAAATGGTCACGGCGGGCTGCAGTGAACAACAGGATCTCGGTTTCGGCTGACCAGCGGTCCGGGTCGCCCTCCAGAACGAGGCTGCGAATTTCCTCAGCCCCCCGAGAGCCGCCGGGTTCGCGCGTCAGCACGACCTCATGACCTTGCGCGCGCAGGTGATCCGCCAGCATTCGCGCTTGTGTAGACTTGCCTGATCCGTCAATGCCTTCGAAGGTCAGAAATAACCCCGCTTTCGTCACATCGATTCCAGTGGGTTGTTGATCACGTCTTTCAGAACAATGCCGCCTACAGTCAGCATACGCACGACAAATCCACCAATCGGCACATCTTCGGCCGCCACCAGCGGACGTCGGATTTCCGGTAGCCCTTCGGGTTTGATCACCAGTTCGGCCAGTTGCTGACCTTTCTTGACCGGAGCGTTGATGGGGCCTTCATAGACCACCTCTGCCTCGACATTCTGCGTACCCAAGACTGGGAACAGGACGTTCAGATCGCCTTCGGGCACAAGGCCCACGGTCTTTTTCTCGCCCATCCAAAGTTGGGCTTCGGCTATCGGCGTTTCCGAGTTGGCAACTGTCCTCTCGACAAAATTTCGAAACGACCAGTTAACCACGGCCTCAGCCTCCTCTGCTCGCTGACCGGTGCTGTCCAGTCCCGTCAAAACAAAGATCACACGCCGGTCACCCTGTTTGGCAGAGCCGACGAGGCCATAGCCTGCCTCTTGCGTGTGGCCGGTTTTCAAGCCATCCGCGCCGATATCCAGCCGCAGCAGCGGGTTGCGGTTGCGGGCGTTCGATGGCGCGCGACCATCGAATTCAAACACCTCCTCGGCAAAGAGGGGGTAGTATTCCGGGAAGTCGGTGATCAACCGATCCGCAAGTACGGCCAGGTCATGCACCGACATCATATGCCCGGCTGCAGGCCAGCCATTTGAGTTCGCGAAGTTTGAGTTGTTCATGCCCATCTGCTTGGCGCGCTGGGTCATGTAACGCGCAAACCCAGCTTCTGTCCCGTCGGGGCTGAGCGCCTCGGCGATGACAACGCAGGCGTCATTGCCGGACAGGACGATTATACCGCGCAGCAAGTCTTCGACACTGACCCGGTCCTGGGTGTTCAGGAACATGGTGGAACCGCCATAGCTCATCGCATGTTCCGACACGGGCAGGGTTTCGTTCAGTGTCAAACGCCCGTCCCGCAGCGCTTCGAACGCGACGTACAGCGTCATGAGCTTGGACATCGACGCCGGGGGCAGGGGTTGGTCGGGCTCTTTGGAAAGCAGCACAGTGCCAGTAGTCTGATCGATCACATAGGCCGCGCGGGCGGATGTATCAAAGGCGTAGGCCGGAATTGCCATCACGGCAATTCCGATGGCCAGCACGGATGTTCGCAATGAGGATAGCATTCTGCGCCTCCCTGAATCAGTCGGATACGGTGAACGCGTCTTTGAAGCCAAGGTCTTTCACGTCCCTCTGAATGGCTTTGCGTTCGGCCCGGGTTGCGGCAGGGCCAACCAGCACCCGCCAGACGGTATTATTCGCGGTTTTCAGTTCCCGAACAACTGTCGGCATACCATTGCGGCGTACTTTTTGCGCGGCAGAGTTGGCATTTGCCTCGACGCTGAAGGTTCCGATCTGAACAAATGGTTTGCTCAGAGAGGTCGCTGCTGTTGTGGTCGCCGCTGCGGCTGCGGGTGTGGCCTCGGTCGCATCGATTGCGGCAGCGGCACCTTCGATCGGGTCCAGCGGCGTTTCGGTGATCTCTGCGGGATCTTTCTTTTGCCACCATTTCCGTTTGGCAGGCTTTTCCGCAGGTGCTTCGACCGGAGCATCCGACAGACCCGGAGAGGCCACAGCCGCCGCAGCTTCGGCGGCTAGCTCGGCACTGTCTGTCGCTGTGTCGGCTACAGCCACCGCAGTTCCTGCGGCGGCAGCGGCGGCAGCGGGTTCTTTCTTTTGCCACCACTTCCGCTTGGCCGGTTTTTCAGCAGGGGCTTCGGCCTGTTCATCCTCTGACGCTGTGGCCTCGGCAGTATCACTGGCGGTTTCTGCGCTTTCGACCGCATCGTCGTCAGAACTTGCGGCCGCTGTGGCAACCGTAGCCGTGCCAGCCGCCGCTGCGGCAGGCTCTTTCTTCTGCCACCACTTCCGTTTGGCAGGCTTCTCGGGATCACTTGCAGCCTGAACATCAGCAGTGCCATCAGCCGCGGCGACGGCGGTTTCCTCTGCGGCTTCTTCGACCTCAGTGGTCTCCTCTTGCGGCGCTTCCTCGATCTTTTCGCGCCGTAAAGCGACAACACTGATCTTGGTCGGGGCACCTGCGAGCAACCCAAGCTCTTGTGCCGCAGCGGACGAGACCTGAAGCGCAGGGCCGGGCAGGTCGCGCTGGCGACGGAACAAGGCACCCGTCACGGATTTGTTGTTGGACGTGTTCCGGATAACGACCCGCTCGGGCTGGGACACATCCGGGTGCGCAACCCAGATCCCGCCAAGGGATGGCCGACCATCCCACAATCCGGCTTCGGTGACCTGAAAGACATCAGGAGATTCGACGTCGCGTTGCGAGCCGCTGGACACTTCGGGCAAGAGTTCCGTTTTCCCCGAATTGTCGTCAGGCTTCTCAGCCGTCTCGGACGTCAAGAAAGCTTCTTCGCATCCAGCCAATATCGTTAAAGTCAACGCCAGATACGCCAGCCGTTTCGGCCCCGGGCGTGTCTCGATCGCTCGCTTCATCTGCTTATCCCTTGCCTGAAGGGGTTTCTTTCACAAACCCCGCTGCCGGTTTGCTGGTTCTGTATGCCAGCCTGTTACGGTCTTTCCTGCAGATCATAACGTGGCTGAAGTGTCATGGAAAGACCGCTGCACAGGCTTCGGCAAGATTTCCCGATTTCGACTTGCCTCTGCCTGAACTTGGCCTTAGACCCTGCCTTCGACGGGGAGGTGGCAGAGTGGTCGAATGCGGCGGTCTTGAAAACCGTTGGGCGTGAGAGCGTCCCCAGGGTTCGAATCCCTGTCTCCCCGCCACCAGCCTGAGAAGACGATTTCGACCACAGGTTACGCTCCGACCAGGCTGATCTGTGCGTTTTCCGGGATTATTTTCAACTCGGAATTCACTGGGTCGCTGCCTCAGCAGACATTTGTTTTTGGCCTTGTTTGATCCTGCGCGTCTGGTTCACTGAAAGAGTTTTGCCAGTAATCGCGGCGACCTTTGGCATGAAATTGAAGTGTTGGAAGAGATATTGGCAATGCGTAAAGGACAGGTTTTCTGGCCTATCGATATCGGCTCGAATTGGCTTGTCGACACGCTCGGCTCATTGACTGAATCGCCTAGCAACCATAGTATGAAGCAAGACTCCCAAATACTCTTTTTGTTAGTATCCAGACGGTTCTGAGTTACGTATTAGTCGTAAACGGAAGGCTGCTATGGCTACGTTTCAGGACGTTCAGGCAGCAGTGCATGATATTGCTGCGCGTTTGAACGTCACACCAGAGCTTGCTCGTGCTGCGCTGATAAATCCGATATTGGCGCTTGAGGAACTCGGCTTTGACCTGGACCTTGCAGGTCGGCTTGAGTTGGAGGATCGGGCGCGGTTTTCAAAGAAGCAAATCGTTGAACGCCAAGGCTTGCGAAAAAAGATCTTCGCGGCGGCGGGGCATGAGTTTGATCCCGGACAACAACATGACCTTTCGGTGGTGCTTTTCGACGAGCTGAAACTGGACGAGGGCATTTCAAAACGCCCCGATCTGTCGCCCTTGTCGATACCCATTCGTGCAGCACGCGTTTCCACTTCCAAAATTAAAATGACGCGGGTGTCGGCTTCGAAAATTGCCCGTCAAACTCGCGTGAAGACCAAGGGCAAAGCCCTCGTGAAGATGGATCCAGGTCTGATTGGCACAGAAAAAATAAAAGACCCGCTGGAAGTGTTGGGCTCGACCCACAAGATCATTTCTCCGTTGCTTGCCTATAGGCAACTGGATGCCACGGTGCCGCGTTTCGCGCCCGAGGCGCTCTATCACGCCGTGCGATCCGGAAAACGGAGGCTTGCAAATATCACCCCCCGCGCCGTTGTCTCCGGCGCTGCTTGAAGACACCCGGGCGCTGTTCCACCCGCGCCGATAGACCGAGGACGTCAGGATGGCAAATACCAGAGGATTTGAAGTTGTCGTCGAAGCCTCGGAAGAGGTCCTGCGCAAAGTCATTCGGGGTGCTTGGAAATCCGCAGAGTGCGACGACGACCCCGGTGATGAGGGGCGTATTCCGGAATTCATGGACATTCCCGCAGGCGAGAGTTTTGGCGGGTACGTTGTCGCCGACGGATCGGTTCAGATCCCCGAGGACCAGTTGGACGCCAGCTTGCGCCCGGACATCACCGGAGCCGAAATACAGCTGGGTGTCCTGATCCAGATCGAGATTGAGAACCCGCCCGTTCCTTCTGCGCAAATGCTGACGATGACAGCCGACCTGAGTGCCGCTGCGCCGATTGGTCTGATCCCGGGGCGTCAGGATGTTGGCTGGCTGTTGGACGGCCTGCCGCGCAATCAGGTTACCGCCACGCTGACAAGCGGCGACCCGATTGCCAGCAATATCGAACTGTTCGCGGGCGAATTCGTGGACAAGGCGTATGAAAACGGTGGTCCCGGCGGGCCGATTGATCCGGCCTATCCCTCCATTCCCCATGTCATCGACGAGACCGATTTATCCTTTGCCCTGGGGGCATTGACCACCGATGTTCACGTTGAGATTTTCAACGATGACTCCGACCCGACGCACGATATTGTAACGACCATTTCCGGCGGTGACATAACGATATCGCTGCCGATCTATCTGCGGATGTTCAACATTATTGTTGGCTCGACGGTTCAGCTGTTCTTTGACCCTCAGGACCCGATGGGGATTGAAACCCGGATCAACATCACCACACCTTTCAGCCGGGTTGGGTCAGAGTTTCGCGCGGACCTGAATGCGGCGACCGTTTCCGTGGACGCAATCAATCCCGCCGGTCCGGAATATGGGCCCGAGGGTGCCAATTACGTCAACAATCGCGATCAGCTTGCGGCGATCCCTTTCATCCCCATTGACCTGGATGCACAGATTTCCAATGAGCTGCAGTCGCGTGGTCAGGATTTGGCCAGTGGCCTGGGTGAGATTGCGATCGCCGCCCCGACAGTGGCAGAGATTGAAGCCTTCATTGGTGACTTTTTCCACGAAGATCTCGAAGCCCGCGATTTTGTGTACATCTGGGGGCCGGAGGCAACCGACGAAGAGTTTCAGGTCGACAGCATCACCATTGGCGTCACAAATGAGTTCCTTGCGATTGCCTTGAACGACAATGGCGCTGGCGATGTAGGGGCGCTGGCCAATTTCATCCCGGCCGACCGCGACTTTGCAATTGCCATCAGCGCGGCCCAGGTCGACGCATCCATCGAAGACGCGCGCGATGAGGCCGGGTTGTCGGATGAGGACCTTCCGGTGACGTTTACCCCTGACGGACGCGAAGTCCGGCTGACCGATCTGGATGTCGGCCTGAGGGCAGGGGCGATCCGAATATCGGGCAAAGTGACCGTGGTGGACGCGATTCTGGGCAGTATCGATGTGGACGCCGACTTTTTCAACGATGTCGGTCTGCGTTGGCAACCGAATGGCGCGCTGAACTCAACCGGTGGGCAAAACATGGATCATTTTGAAATCGACAGCGATGTTGATCCGGAAGAATCCGTTCTGCTCTGGGTGCTGACAGCCATCGCGGCTGTGCTGTCCTTCGGCGCTTTCGGGATTTTGGGCGCATTGGTTGTTGTGATCGTGGCGCTTGTCGTGCGTGGCATTGCCGAGAATATGGGCAGCGAAATCCTGTCTGATGAGGTGACGAATACGGTTACGGGTATCACCGGCTGGCCCGAGAATCTGGCCCGGATCGGACGGGTCGAAGCGGTTTTCTTTGATCCGATCATCATCGATACGGACGGTCTTGAAATCGCCGGGGATTTCACGGTCATCAGCAGTTGTGAAGACACTGCCGTGGTTCCAGCAGACTCGGGTGGTGCGCGGTCGGGTGCTGCGGCATCGTCAATGGCGCTTTCGGCCGTGAACGAACATCCTGACGCGGGTTACGAATGGCTGCCGGGTGACGGAACCCCAGCCGCCGTCTTGCCTTCGATCCAGCATATCTATGCGGCCAGTGGTGTTTACACTGCCAAACACGCGCTGACGATCAACCAGCCGGGGGGCGCACGCAGTCGCAGCTTCTCGCTCGTAACGGTCGAAAACGTGCCGCCGACTGTGGACGCCGGACCCGATCTTACGGTGCAAGAGGGGGAAGAGGTTACTCTGGTTGCGCGGTTCCGCGACGTCGAATACCCCGACACGCACGAATCCATGTGGTATTTCGGTGATCACCACGCGCCGAAACCGGGGGTGATTTCAGAAACGAACACGCCTCCCGCGGCGACGGGCACGTCGACCGTGACCCACGCCTGGTGCGACAATGGCGAATACACCGTCACCGTGCGGATTCGTGACGTCAATGGGGGCGAGGCTGTCGATACCTTGCAGGTGACCGTCACCAACGTTCCACCCGAAGTCGAAGCAGGCCCGGATCTGTATGCCTATATGTGCACACCGATCACGCTGGTCGCTGATTTCCGGGATCCCGGCTGGTGCGACACACATACAGCCAAGTGGGACTTTGGCGATTGCAGCGAGCCCCAGACAGCGCTGATCGAACAAACAAATGAACCGCCAGAGGCCGAGGGCACGGCGACCGCCTCTCATACCTATGACAAATGCGGAGACTTCCGGGCCATCTGTACGGTCATGGATGACGACGGCGACTTTGGTCAGGACGACCTGACTGTCCGCGTCGTACATTTGCTGAACCCAGGGTTCGAAGATGGTTTCCGTTCGCTGCCAGCGGGGAATGTCGGCCGTTTCTGGACGCCATATGCCTGGCTGACAGACCTTGCTGCCTTTCACACAGGTAAAGGCAACCCTGTCCCGCAATTGGCACCAATCCCTGCGAATGCCTTTGATTGCGAAGGTTGCGTTGTGCGCACCGGTGATCGGTCACAACGGGTCATCGCGCAACGCGGCCTGCGCGTCGGCATCTGGCAATCGCTGGGCGCAAACCCGGGATGGGATTATGAGTTTTCATGTTGGTTCGCAAAAGAAGCCATCAGTGCCGGAGGTTATGCGCTCGGGCTGGACCCGCGCGGCGGTGATGACCCGCGCGCACCTTGGGTCGAGTGGTGGACTGGCGATCTGGATGGCGCTTGGCGACAACTACGCGGCCGTGTGACGGCGGAAGCCGAGGTCGTGACGGTGTTTCTGGAGTTTGCCGGTGACGATCCACGCAACGATGTGACTGGCTACATTGATGATTGCGCGTTCATCGCCATTCAGCCGCATTGCCCGGAAGAGCCGGAATCTGATCCGGAAATTCCTCCTCGCGAACGCTGCATCGATTTTGAAGGCCAGAAAGTGCCATCTCGGCACCCGGTGTTGAATGTCGGCGGTGTCCGGTTCCTGCCGGCCAAAGGCAGCCTGCTGCAGATTTTTGGCAGTTTCCAGCCGCATGGCATGCCCAAACTGATGCTTCCGATTGCCGGTGTCTTTGCTCATCTGCCGGTTGCAGCCAATTGGGTGCGCCTCACGGTGAGCTTCGGCGGCGGCAAACCCATCACGGTTGTCGCGCTGGATGCGGCCGGCAATGTTTTAGCCTCGCAGTCTGGAACCCAGCAGCAGGGCGTGCAGGTCATTGAGGTTCAGGCGAGCGGCATAGTGACCCTTGTCATGCAGGCACAGGAAGGTGCGCTGATCGAATTTTGTTTCCGGCCGGAACAGCCGCACAGCACGCCTTCGGCTGAACCTGTGCCCGGGCCCGGTATTGTCGTGAACCCGCGTTTCGACGTTGCCGTTGCACCGGCTATGTTCTCTGCGGCAACCACCGAGGAGGACCGAACCGTGACAGGAACCAACAGCCCCCATCCTTTCGGCCTGTCCGAGACGGCGTGGGGCAAGCTGGATAGGCAGCTTCAATCCGAATTGGCCAAGGCCGTAAGAGAAAGCGATGATCAGGAGTCATTGCAAGTTATTTTGCGCCTGGCCCCGGAAACGGGCGGCAACGCACCTGCGTTCCGGCGTGCCGAAACGAAAGCGCGGGAGGACCACTTCCGTCGACGTACGCGATCTCTGGTCGACACGCTTGAAAACCTGGGCGGCACGGGTGTTTCCGAACTCTGGCTGATCGACAGCATCGCGGTTGAACTTTCGCCCGGAGCCATTGCGACGATCGCCAATGACGCCTCGGTGGTGATGATCACCCATTCGACCGAGCGTCAGGCCATTCCTGAAAACCCAGTAAAACCATGATCCAAAGGAGCACAAAATGTCCGAGTTAAGCCGGGATCACGTTGATCGCTTCGAACGTGCGGAGCGTCGTGAAATCGAAGAGCTTCGCAGCGAGTTTGGCAGCGAGTCCATCTCCAAAATGGACAGCATTCTCTTGCGCGACCTCATGGCAAACCGAAAGGAGGCACGCTTGAATGACCTGCTTGGCCATACAGAAACCGCCCAGCTTCCCCGGCATCGTGTGCTGGTCTTGCTGCGCAGCGGCAGGACTTCACCTGATCGTGCGCCAAGCGCGTTCGACCGGCGTCAGCGCCGCCGTATGATCATGCGGCATCGCCGCTATGGCGAGGATGTGGTGGGTAAGATTGCCAAGAGTTTGGAAGAGCGAAACATCGAGGTCGAGCAGACGTTTTGGTTGAACCACAGCCTTGTTGTATGGGCCGATGACCAGTGCCTGACGGATATCGCAGGGCGCGCAGATGTCCTGAAGATGGCGCATTGCAAGGAACAAATTCTGGTTGATCTGGATAACAGCCGCCCGCTGATAAATGCCGACGCGGTTGAGGCCGGCGGGATCACCGGTGCCGAAGTGGATGTCGCGGTTCTGGACACGGGCGTGGACCAGACGCACCCTGAACTTGCTGGGAATTTCGGCACCCAACAGGACTTTACCGGAGAGGGACTGGGTGATCTGAACGGGCACGGGACGCATTGCGCGGGTGTCGTTGCCAGCAACGGCGGGACTTTTCGAGGCGTCGCCACAGGTGCAATCATCCACGATTACAAACTCCTGAATCAATTCGGCAGTGGCAACGCCCCCAACTGCGTGTCGGCAATCCAGCAGGCTGTCGCGGACGGGATGGATGTGCTGTCAAACTCCTGGGGCTTCTCGCATCGAAACGGCAATTGGGTCGACCCGGACGGAACATGTGTTCTGTGTGTTGCCGCCGACGCGGCGTCGGCTGCCGGGGTGACCTTTGTTGTGGCCGCCGGAAACGAGGGCAATGACAGTTGCGGTACCTATGACACGCGCATTCGCTGCCCGGGCATTGCACGGACCGTGATCACCGTTGGCGCAAGCGACGACAGCGACAACATGGCCGGATTCTCCAGCCCCGGTCCGACGCCCGATGGGCGCGACAAGCCGGACGTCACAGCCCCCGGGGTGGATATCATTGCGTCTCGCTCGTCCACTGGCAATGACATGAACGGCGGCGCAACTGTGATCGATCCGCTTCATCTTGAAGCGAGCGGCACCTCGATGGCCTGCCCCCATGTCGCCGGGGTTGCAGCGCTGATGTTGCAACAAAATTCCACGCTGCTGCCGGCCGACATCAAAGCGGTGCTTATGGCGACCGCCGTCGATATTGGCGCACCGGTCACGCAACAAGGCGCCGGACGGGTGGATGCCCGCGCGGCTGTCGGCTCGGTCTGACTTGGAAATTTTAGAACGGAGGATACGAACGTGGCAGACTATAAACAGCGGATGCAGCCGGAAGAAGGTGCCAAGGCGGTCGAAAAGCTGGCCGAAGACGCTCTGGCGGGGTTCAAGGCCGATGCCAAGAAGGAGTATGCCGAACTGGTCAAGCAGTATGACGGCGCCAGCGCTACGGTCGGTGTCTTTGGCATGGGCTCGGTCGAAATTTCGGTCATGAGTGGCGAGGTTCACATCAACCCGAACGCCAAGCAAAAAGGAAAGGGCCGTGGCGTCGGCGCGATCTCTCCCGAAGCTCTGGTGGCAATCTCGGAAGGTAAAATGACTGTTCTTGATGCTTTCCATCGAGGCGAGATCGTCGTTCGCGCTGATTCCGAGGCATTACACGAAGGCTATGACAGCTTCATCAAGAACTCCGAAGCTGCCCTCAAGTCGAAGCGTTTGCAGAAGACACTGACGCAATTCCGCAAGATTGCGGATGTCTGACTGGTTGAAAGACCAACAGGTCCGGGCAACGATACCCCATGTCGAAGCGTCCATGTTGGAGGCGGTCGCCTCGGACCAGCCCAGATTCCAGGAAATATCCCGCTGGCTTATTGGCGCTGGCGGGAAGCGGCTGCGGCCCATTCTTCTGTTGCTTACGGCGCGGAGCGTTGTCGACGAAGCAACCCGGCAACAGGCCATTCAGGCGGCAGCGGCAGTCGAAATGATCCATGTTGCCTCGCTATACCATGACGACGTGATGGACCGGGCTGAGCTTCGGCGCGGCGCGGAAAGCGTGAACCACCGCTGGTCTTCGCCCATCGCCAGCTTTTCCGGAACTTTCATTTTGGCCCGCGCAATAACTTTGCTGGACGCAATCAGCCCCAAAGCCGCCGAGCTGGCGGGCGAACACTGCGCCGCGCTGTGTCTCGGGCAGCTGCGCGAAGCGGAAAACGCCTATAACGCCGACTGGTCCATCGAAGAACATCTGGAAATGCTCGAGGGCAAGACAGCCGAACTGTTTGTCCTCGCTGCATCCTTGGGGGCCATGATCGGCGGTGTGAGCGATCAGGACCGTGATGCGCTGATCGCGTATTCCAAGCATCTGGGCCTTGCGTTTCAATTGCGCGACGATGTTCTGGACTACATTGCAAGCAGCTCGGAATTGGGGAAGGGCTCTGCCTCAGACTTGCGCGAAGGTGCCTATACCATGCCGGTGCTGATCTGCCTCGGTCAGAACAGGAAGGGGGCCGACGAATTGCGCGCGCTTTTGAGGTTGGCCGAAATGCAGGACGCGGAAATCGTACGCGCCGTGGACATTGTTCGCACCTCGGGTGCTGTTGAGGCCACCGAAAAACTGGCGCGCGACAAATCAGTGGCAGCGGCAGAGGTCATCGCCGGATTTGGCGATCATGTCTTGCGCGACTCTCTTACAAATCTCGCCCATCTATCGGTCGAAAGGATGGCCTGACATGGATGGAACGGGGCCTCTTGCCGATGATCTGCCGCTTGTGACCCCCACGGAAGCGGCGGCTGAAAAATGGGATGCAATTATTGTTGGCGCAGGTCCCGGTGGCAGCGCCGCGGCCATCGAACTGGCGCGGTGCGGACGAAAGGTAATTCTGATCGATCGCGAAGATTTTCCACGGGACAAAAGCTGTGGCGACGGTATCACGCGCTCGGGCATTACTCAGCTGAATCGCCTCGGCGTTCTGTCCGCGCTTACCGACCAGCAAATGGTCGAGGGCGTACGCGTTCACATGCGCAACAAGGGTCATCGCGATTTTCGATATGAAGGCGCGGACGATTACGGGTTGGTTGTTCCACGTCTGGTGCTGGACGACTGCCTTTTGCGTCAGGCCAGAGCAGAAGGTGCGGCATTCCTGCCGAAGTGTCGGGCCGAGGATCTGATACGGGATGAAAGCAGGACAGTCACGGGCGTCAGTGCCCAGATGCTTGATGGCACGGCCCTGGCACTGACCGGGTACATGGTCATCGCTGCCGACGGGGCTGCATCGCGATTGGCGAAAGTTGCAGGGTTGCGGGAAATGCCCGAGCAAGGCTATGGCACCGCGCTTCGCGGCTATGTCGAAGGGTGCAGCGATACCCCGCCGCTTCTGGAAATCATGTTGCCGCTGACCGATGTTACGGACCGCTATTTGCTGCCGTCCTACGGCTGGGTGTTCCCAACGGGAAAGGGTACGGCGAATGTCGGTGTCGGACTGTTCTGTCGGGCGTTTGACACCAATGTCCGGGACCTTTTTGATCAGTTTCTCGATACGCTTCGCAAAGACTATCCAGAGTATTCGGGCATTCAGTTGACGGACTCGACGCTGGGCGCGCCCTTGAGGTTTGATTTCGCACCTGAACGCGCCGCGACCCCCGGCCTGTTGCTGGTTGGGGACGCTGCCGGTCTTATCAGTCCGTTTACCGGGGAAGGGATCAGCTTTGCGTTGGAATCCGGTGCCCTTGCCGCAGAAACCACGGATCGATGTCTTCGCACCGGTGCAGGCCCCTGGGTGGCGGCGGATGACTATGCGCTTTTGCTGGGCGATCGATTTGCGGGGTACTTCACGCTCGGGAACCGCGCAAGCCGCCGTTACGAGTTCATCTGGCGCGTGTTAGACGATACGTTTGAAAGCGAAAAACCCGTTCATAACATGCTGCGCCGTGCTGTCTTGGTGCCTGAAGGCACGGGCGAAGATGTAGAAAGCGCCATGCTGGACGATGTCTCGCCACTTGTCCGCGTGCCCGAGATGCCACTGGGTGACGACCTGCGCGATGTAGGTGCGCGCCTCAATCGCATTGTTCGAACCGATTGGCCGTTTCTGACCCGCATGTCTTTCGCGGGAAAACGGGCTGACATGATCGCGTTTCGCCCTTCGCTGTTGCTTTTGCTGACGTCCTATCTGGGTGACGTCGACCCAAAGAGACGGCGCGCCGCAGCAACGGCCCTGGAACTGGCCTATTTGGGGTTTCTTGCCCAAAGCGGCGTCCGGGGTATCCAGGCGACCGGAGTTGAAGCCGATACCAAAGCCAATTGGGGTGACAAGCTGGGCATACTCACCGGTGATTACCTGTTGGCAAAAGCCCACGAAGTTGGCGCCCGCGACTGTCCGGACCTTGTTTCTTCAATTCTGGGCACCATGGCTTCGGCATGTGAAGGGCGGGTGTCCGAGCTTCAGACCGCATGGCAACCCGATCTGGCCGTTGAAACCCGTATCGCGCAATTGCGGAAGTGCATGGCGGCATTTTTCCGTTTGCCCTGCGAACTCGGCGCGATACTCGCAGGCAGAAACGATCTTTTGCAGGCCCTTCGTGGCTATGGGGAAAACCTGGGCCTTGCGTATCTTTTGACCGAAGAGGAACTTGCCCTTGACCGCCCGCCGGGCAGTACGCCCTTTGCATCGGACCTTTCGAGCGGTCTGCTCGGGGTACCCCTTCTGATCGCGGCTCAGGAACACGGGGGTGGGGCGGCGGCCCGTGCTTTCATCACGCACCGGGACCCGGCAAGGTTCATGTCGGAGATTTCCGAGGCCACAGGCCATATCAAACGGCGGGAGTTGCCTGAAACATACAGCGATCAGGCAAAAGAGGCGCTTGACCCCTTGCCGCGTGGTGGCGTGGCCAAATCACTTTCGGCCCTTGCTGGGTATGCGGTCAGTCGATACGTCCCGAACGGCCATGAGCTGTGAACGCGACCTCCGATTGCGATGCCTCAGGTCGTCTCTTTTGAAAAAGAAAGACCTGCGCTTCGTCAAGGCCCGTATTGGTGGCCATTGAGCCCAGACCGCGGAAAAGCCGAGCCGGTGCCGCGCAAAATTCAATGGCCAATGTTCGCCGTTCTTACGTGAGCGCGGCCAGAACCTCGATACTCACCTCGATGCCATCGGCCTCGGCCGCTGCGCGTTTTGCCAGACGTCCGTCACCCGGAACGCGGGCGTTGCCGTTGTCAGAAATTTCCGCGCAAATGCGCGCGACATACTCGTTGAACGCCGCGTTGCCGAACCGGGTGGGGTCAATCGCAATCAGCGTCGCGCCGCCTTTGATGTTCAGTGCTCCGAAGGCCTCGCGCTCCTCGTTGTTTACGGACAGGGTTCCGCCTGCCAACGCGGCCCCTAACACTTCAACCATGAAGGCGATCGCGGCCCCCTTGTGTTCGCCAAAAGGCAAAAGGCTGCGGGTTTCAAGGATGGCATTGGGGTCCATACTGGGGTTGCCTTGAGGATCAAGACCGGCAGGGCGGGGCAGGTCGTGCCCCTCGGCTGCGGCCATACGGATATCCATGAGCGCCACCATGGAAGACGCCTGATCCCAAACCACAGGTGCGCCGCCTTCACGCGGGCAGGCAAATGACATCGGGTTGGTGCCAAAGACCGGACGCACCCCACCTTGCGGAACCACCATGGACAATGAGTTGATAACGGCGAAAGCCACCAGACCGGCCTCGGCCAAGGGTTCGGTATCAAATCGCAGGGCAGCCAGATGGTGACAGTTTGCGCAGGTGAAAGCAGCTATGCCGTTTTCCCGGGCCAGCGCGATCAATTGGCCGCGGGCCTCTGCTGCTGCGATCTGATAATAACCGTTGTCCGCATCGCCGCGCAGAACGCCCGGGGCAGTTTGTTTGATCCTGGGCGTCGCATGGCCGTTGGCATATCCCGAGGCAAAGCTTTGGACATAGACCGGCAACATGCGCAATCCGTGGCTGCGGGGACCGTCCCGTTCGGACCGGGTGACGATATCCGCAAGGATATCGCTGCCATGCGCGTCCATCCCTGCAGACACCAGAACCGACTTTGCCAGCTCTCGAACTTCGGCAAGGGACAGCGTTTTGGTTGATTGTTCAGTCATCTGTTCAGTTCCAATCTTTATCTCTGTGCGCTCAGGCACGCGCGCGGGCGCTGGTGGGGTCGACTGCACAGACGTCGATCACCTCGGCGTCGCGCATCTCATTGTGGACCAGTACCTGCATCGTGGTGCCCGGTGCGGTCATGTCCTGCGGCACCAGTGCCATCGCGATATCGTGGTTACAGTAGTACGAGAACCCGCCCGACGTGACGCGCCCTATTAACTTGCCATCGGCATAGACGCCCTCGTCAAACATGACCGAGGTGTCGCAGAGCGGCAGTTTCAGCGTGACCAGAGTGTTGTATCCACCCTCTTCCTGCTGTTCCAGCAGCGCAGCCTTGCCGATGAAGTCACGTTCGCACACTTGCCCGCCAACCTTTTCTGTCATGGCCACGAAGCGGCCCAGATCGGCCTCATACGGGGTCATGTCCTTGCAGATCTCACGATTGATGGCGCGATAAGATTTCTCGAGCCGCATGGATTCCAGCGCCTCAAGCCCAAAAGGCTTCACGCCCGCTTTCAGCAGCAGATCGACAAGATGGCGATTATAGCCGACCGGGTGGTGCAGTTCCCAGCCCAGCTCGCCGGTATAGGACACGCGCAGCAGGTGAACGCCTTTGGCATATCCCACTTCGCCCATCTGCGCCGACAGCCACGGGAAGGTCTCGTTCGACAGGTCGTTGTCGGTCAGCGGTTGCAGAATCTCGCGCACCCTGGGTCCGGCCAGTGCAATCACGCCCAGTTGTTCCGAGATGTCCTCCATGATGACCGAGCCGTCCTTGGGCAACAGACGCTGCATCTGATCCCAGTTATAGGCCCGCCAGTTTGGGGTTGAGATCAGATAGAAATCATTCTCGGCATAGCGCACCACCGTGTATTCCGCATCCATGCCACCCTTGTCGTTCAGCATCAGCGACAGGGTCATGCGGCCCACCTTGGGCAGCTTGTTGGCCATCAGACCGTCCAGCCATTTGGCAGCCCCCGGTCCGCGCACCGTGAACTTGGTCATCGGCGACATTTCGATGAAACCGGCCTCTTCGCGGGTGCGGCGCACCTCTTCCTGCACCAGTTCCATGTGGTTGGTGCGGCGGAAGGAGTGTTCGGGGATCGCTTCGCTGGGCGATTTGGCGAACCAGCGCGGGAATTCGTAACCGTTGAAGCTGGCCCAGACGGCGCCGTGCGCTGTCAGCAGGTCATAGGACCCCACAGTTTTCATTGGGCGTGCATCGGGGAAATCTTCACCGGGCACATGCGCGTTCATGTGGGTGCCCCAGGTCTCACGCACCTTGTCCATGGTCCAGCGTTTGGATGCATAGTCCGAGAACCGGCGCGGGTCGAGTTCCGACATGTCCATGTCCGGATTGCCGTTGACGATCCACTTGGCCAGACGGTTGCCCACGGTCCCGCCCCACAGGATACCGCCCGGCATGCCTTCGGCCAGCCACAGGTTCTCGTGACCCGGGGCAGGACCGGCCAGAGGCAGCTCGTCCGGGGTCATCTGGAACGGCCCGCGAGTGTTGGCCTTGATGCCAACCTCGCCCAGCGTCGGCACGCGCTCGATAGCGCGCTCCCACTGGGTTTCCACCGCGTCGAAATCCTCGGGCAGCAGATCGGCGCCGAATTCGGGCGGCACGCGATCTTCGGCAAACAGTTTGAGGTCCTTGGTGAATTCATAGGGGCCGAACTGGATACCGCCAACGTCCTCGCGCAGATAGGCACCGTAATCCTCATCCCGCAGGATCGGAAATTCAGGTAAGCCCTGCGCGCGGCGCTCTTTCAGCAGCGGCACGGTTTCGGTGGTCCAATACTGGTGAACAATAGGGATACAGGGCAAGTCCAGACCGACCCTGCGCGCGTTTTCGCGGGCATAGTTGCCGGTGGCGAAGACCAGATGCTCACAAGTGATCTCACCCTGGTTGGTTGTGACCTTCCAATGGCCGTTGTCCAGCTTTTCGTAGGATTGCGCCTCGGTGTTCTGATAGACTGTCGCGCCTGCGTCACGCGCCAGTTTCGCCAGCGCCATGGTGATATCGGCCGGATTCACATAGCCGTCTTCGGTATGCAGGATACCGCCCCGGATGTTCTCGGACTGGTTCAGCAGCGGGTGAACCTCGGCAATCTCTTCCGGGGTCAGCAGCTTGCAAGGCACACCAGCAGCTTCGGCAATCGAGATGTAGGACTGAAACTCGTCCCAACGATCCTGCGAATTGGCAACGCGCAGCTGACCCACTTTGCGAAGGCCAACCGAAGCGCCCATCTTTTCCTCGACCTCGGAATAGATGCGGATGGTTTCCATCGTCATCTTCGATACGTTGTGAGACCGCACAAAAGTGACCAGCAGGCCCGCAGCATGCCAGGTCGAGCCCGAGGTCAGTGTAGTCCGTTCCAACATGACCGCATCTGAACACCCATGCTGCGTCAATCCGTAAAGGATTGATGCCCCAACACATCCGCCGCCAACGACGACAACTTTGGCATGTGATTTCATTCGCCGAATTCCTTGTTGCGACTGATTTCGTGTTCAGACGGGCAGTCATTTTGAAATCAGTTAATCGAGAACTTCCGGAACTCTTTACGGGAAAACAATGTCAGGCAATCGGAAAAATTTTCTGTTCTGACTTAGCTCAGGTAATCTCTGATTTTCCGGCTACGGTCTTGGGCCAATTTCTTTGGCAAATTCATGGAAGGCACTCATAAATTTATGTGCAATGGTCTGTTAGGATTGCTATGTTAGCGCAAACTATGCTGATAAGATCAGGCATCGGTTCGACGCGGGCGTAGGGCGTCGACAATCTGTGCTGCATATGGGGAGAAGCACGTGTATCTCGGTCTGGATTTGGGGACGTCAGGTCTTCGGGGAATAATAGTTGGTGAAGATGGCAGTGTCGTGGCAGAGGCCGAAGCCGGTGTCGAGACTTCGACATTGCATCCCGGCTGGTCGGAACAGGATCCGTCCGATTGGGTAGAAGCCTGTCAAAAGGTCGTCTTGCAATTGCGCGAATTGAACCGCGTCGCATATTCGACGGTGCGCGGGATCGGCCTGAGCGGACATATGCATGGGGCTACGTTGCTGGATAAGGACGGCAAGGTGCTGCGGCCCTGTATTCTTTGGAACGACACGAGGTCTGCCATAGAAGCGGCCGAGTTGGATGGGCTCTCGTCAATGCGCACGATCACCGGGAACATCGTTTTCCCGGGCTTTACCGCGCCCAAGCTGGAATGGGTGCGGGGGCATGAGCCTGACGTGTTTGCGAAGATATCCAAAGTACTGCTTCCGAAGGATTATCTGCGCTTCTGGCTGACCGGTTCCTATGTCAGCGACATGTCCGACAGTGCCGGTACGGCATGGATGGACGTTGGAAAACGCGAATGGTCGGACACTGCGCTTGATCTAAGCCACATGCGCCGGGACCAGATGCCCGAGCTGGTTGAGGGCAGTGCTGCTGGCGGTGAACTGCGGCCAGAAATATTGCAGCAATGGGGCCTGACCGGGTCCGTCGTGGTGGCGGGTGGGGCAGGGGACAATGCAGCAGCAGCGTGCGGCATCGGTAGTATCGGTGAGGGCAGCGGATTTCTCTCATTGGGGACGTCGGGTGTGCTGCTGGTCGCCAAGGAAAGCTACGCGCCTGCTCCGGAAACTGCGGTTCATTGTTTCTGTCATGCGGTGCCGGAGCGCTGGATTCAAATGGGCGTCATCCTGTCGGCCACAAACAGTCTCAACTGGTTGTCCCGCAATCTGGGTCAGCCGGTCAGCGCATTGGCTTCGGTCTTGCCGGACAGGGTGGAGGGACCATCAGGGGTCACATTCCTGCCCTATCTGTCCGGTGAGCGAACGCCTCATAATGACAGCGCAATCCGAGGGGCATTCCTTGGGCTGGATATCGCATCGGAAACCGCCAGCCTGACGCAATCCGTGATGGAGGGTGTTTCCTTTGCCATGCGCGATTGTCTTGAGGCGCTCAAGCGTACAGGCACCAAGCCGGAAAGTCTGTTGGTTGTCGGCGGCGGCGCGCGGTCGCGCTTTTGGCTGGAGACGCTCGCAACCGTTCTGAACACGCCGCTTGCTCTGCCCAAGGGGAGTGAGTTCGGCGCTGCCATCGGGGCGGCACGTCTTGCGGCCTGCGCGGTACAAGGTTCTAACCCAAAGAACGTCATGCTACCCCCTGACGTCGCTGAAGTCATTCAACCGCGTGCTGAGTTGTTCGACGCTTATGATGCGGAATACCAGCGGTATCGCCAGTACTATGCCGCGCTGTCCCCGTTTGCTGCGCGATGAAGGGTGATCTCAATTCCACGCCCATCGAGAGGGTCTTTCTTGAAGACGGCGACATGTCCGTTTCCCTGTTGAGCTATGGTGCAGTCACGCAGGGATGGTGGCTTGGCGAAACGCCTTTGATTTTGGGGTACGAAAACCCGCAGGATTATCTGACGGACCCGTTTTACCTTGGTGCGATTGTAGGGCGCGTGGCCAACCGTATCGGTGGGGCGCAATTTGCAATGCAGGGACGTGTCCATCACCTGACAGCAAATGAAGGGCCAACCACATTGCACGGCGGTTTGGACGGGCTTTTCAACAAACATTGGAACGTGGAGAAAGTCGCCCCAAACAGAGCTGTTCTGTCGTTGACTTCACCGGACGGAGAAGGCGGATTTCCCGGAGAAGTCACGTTCGAGCTGCGAGTTGAACTGGCCTATCCACGCCTGACCTATTCGATTACGGCTCGACCGGATCGATCCACACCGATCAGCATTGCACAGCACAATTATTATACTTTGGGCTGTTCGCAGGGCATTCAAGATTGCCGTCTGAAGCTGAGTTCAAACCGGGTTTTGGCGCTGGACGAACTATCTGTTCCATCCGGGATGGTGAACAATGTCGGAAATACATCACTGGGTTACGCGTCGACCCGCGTTATCGCGGAGGATGGACGTGAACTGGACCACTATTTTGTGTTTGAAGGGGCGGCGAACCTAGACCACCCTGTTGCCGAGGTTGAAACGCCTGCAGGGCTGAGAATGAACGTCTACTCGGATCAACCCGGCGCACAGGTTTATACTGCGGCTCATCTGTCTGACCCATTTCAGCCGGGGGCGGGGCTTTGCATTGAGCCATCAGGATATCCGAACGCCGTGAACATCCCTTCGTTCCCGTCTGTCATCCACACGCCCGACAACGCGTATAAACAAACACTTACACTGGAAATTTCTGAGGGTCGATCATGAGAGTTCTGATCACTGCTAGTGCGGTGGGCATTTGGCTGATGCTTTCAACGGCTCAGGCACAAGACCTCGGCCCGCAATCCGAATTTGCCGAGCCCGACCTTTCAAACGTGGAACTGGGGCAACTGCTGTTTTACGACCCGATCCTGTCAGGGAACAGGAACATCAGTTGCGGAACCTGCCATCATCCGAAACTGGGAACGTCTGACGGGCTCTCGTTGGGGATCGGAGAAGGCGGCGCGGGGTTGGGGGCCGAGCGCAGGCTTGCTCAGGACAATATGCCTGAGCAGCGCATTCCCCGGAACTCGCCCGCGATGTGGAACCTCGGAGCGGTGGAATTCACCACGTTTTTTCATGACGGACGCCTAGAGGCCGATCCGTCTCAGCCCAACGGTATCAGAACCCCATTGGGGACGCATATGAGGCCGGGGTTCCGGTCGGCTTTGGCGGCTCAGGCGATGTTCCCGGTGCTGTCACCTGACGAAATGGCGGGGCATTATTCGGAAAACGACGTGAGCAAGGCCGTACGTCTCGGCCTGTTGACTCAGGAGGGTGGAGCCTGGGACCTGATCGCCGCACGCGTGAACGAGATACCGGAATACAAAAAGCGGTTTGACGAGATCGCGCCCGGAGAGGACATCACCTTTATCGCAATCGCCAATGTCATCGCTGATTTCATTGCTTTCGAGTGGCGGGCGGATAACAGCCTTTTTGACCGTGCGATGCGGGGCGAAGAAACGCTGCCCGAACAAGCGCAATTAGGGATGGAGCTGTTTTATGGAGAGGCCGGGTGCAGCACCTGTCATTCCGGGTGGTTCCAGACCGACCATAGCTTCCATTCCATCGCAATGCCTCAGATCGGCCCCGGAAAAGCAGCGCGGTTCGAAAACCATGTTCGGGACGACGGACGGCTGCGCGTCACGGGGGACGCCAAGGACGCCTTTGCGTTTCGCACGCCTTCGCTGCGCAACGTAACCCTGACAGCGCCGTATGGCCACAGCGGAGCTTACGCGCAGCTTGAAGATGTCGTGCGTCATCATCTGGACCCGGTTGCCGCATTACGCGATTATTCGATCGAAAAAGCTGATTTGCCAAAGTTTTCAGGGGCAAAGGACCAAAAGGCTCTGCTGGACCCTCAGCATGTCGAGGCGATTGCTGCGTCAAACGATCTGGCCCCAATCAGCCTGAGCGATGAAGAGGTCAACGCCATCCTGAGTTTCCTGAGCACACTGGAAGACCCGGCAGTACGACTGGGCGTGCCTGAAACGGTTCCCAGCGGATTGCCTGTGGATCAGTGATCAACGGCTGAGGTGGATCGCCTGATTGGCACCGAAAGTTTGCCATTCTCCGGGTTCGCCATCCGGCCAGATCACCCTGATCTCAGCAGCTTCGGCATCTCCTAGACCAAAGTGTTGAAGTCCGGCAATTCCACTTGCGTGCCCTCCCCCGACGGTCACTTCGCGGGTTTGAACGCCTGCAGTCGTTTTCACTTCGATAAAACTGCCAACAGCCGCGCGATTGGTGTGGCTTTGGCTGAGGTCCACTGTAAGCCAATTACCGGCCTGTGGTTGATTTTGAAAAACCTCAAGGTCCGAACCCCGATTGACCACCACCAAATCCAGCCATCCATCGCCATTGAGATCGGCCAAAGCACCACCGCGAGATTTCTCCATCGAAGCAACACCAGCTTCTGAAGCCGTTTCGACAAATTGACCGTCGGCGGTCTGCATCAACAGGTTGTTGGGATCGGTTTGGGCCGCATCGGGCATCTGTTCAACATTGCCCTTGGCGACGAATATGTCGTCCAGCCCGTCGTTGTTGACGTCCCCGAACTGAGCGTGCCAACCGGTCGAGGGGCGGCCATCCTCACCGACATGCGGCCTGTGCGCTGTCGTGCCCCGATCATAGGTCGCATCCCGCCAAGTCGGCCCGTCCGCCGCGGGATCAAAAATCTGGAATTTCTGGTCCCCCATCGACGTCAGGTACACATCGGGGAAACCGTCACCGGTCAAATCCCGAGAGGCGATCCCCATGCCCCAGATCGAATAGGGCAGCCACCCGTCTTCCGGCCCATACAGGCGCGGGGTGTCTTCCATGGCCCATAACTGCTCTTGCCCGCCACGCACATAGTAATGACGATCGTTACTGATGCGCAGATCGGCACGACCTGTTCGCGCCCAGTCGGAAAACAGAATGGACAAGGAACAATGACCGGGCTCCAAGTGGACAGGATCGCCATAGGCAGCCCCTTCCGGTCGATACAGCAGCGTTGGTCCGCAGGCTTCAAAGGGCCCGTCCGGGTTGCTGCGGTCGACATAGGTACCAAAGGCCAGCGTCGGCAAAGTTTCTCCGGTTTCCCAGGTCGCGGAAAACCCGGTGGTCCAATGATCCTGAGACTGAAAATTAAGTGCTGCGAATGGTTCAAACGCGCAGTCCGCTTTGCCGCGCAGCAAGAGGTCTTTGCCTACACGCAAAACCGCCAGATCCAGAAGCCCGTCGCCATCAATGTCCAACGGGTAGGCACCGGTCACACCGGTCAGTGACAACTGGCTTGGCGTGTCCGCGCGAAAACTGACCCTTGCGTCGGATGTGTTGATAAAAAGCTGCGCTGGGTTCGATCCGCCCGCGACAAACAGTTCCGGGTGATCGTCACCGTTACAATCGAAGACGGCGACACCTCCGCCGACGAAATGTTCCCAGCCGCCATCGTACACATGGCTGGGCATTTCGACGCTTTGAAAGCGTGGGGCAGGGGTATCGGCAACGGCAGTTGATGCCGTTGAAATCAGGACCAGGATCTTAGTTTGCATGAGTCGCCAATTCCCTGACCTTCAGGATCGAGACCTGTTCAATCCCATAAGCCGCCGCACCCTTGGCCCACATAGAGTCACCCCAATGGTTTACTTTGATCTCCGGCAAAGGCGCGTCGACGCTGACGACACCGTTTTGGATACGTGCCATCACCTCGTCTGAATGCAGGTAATCAAAACTGCCTCTGGCACCGGACAGGATGATGCACTCGGGATCAAATAAATTGATCAGGTTTGAAATCCCCATGCCAAACATCTGACCGGCGCGGGCCAGAACGGAATTGGATCGGGCGTCTCCAGCTTTCGCTGCAGCGAGGATGTCAACAAGAGTGCGCGGGTCCGTGGTCTGGTTGGCGATGGTCGCTTCGCGGATCAGGGCGTATTCGCCCACATAAGCCTCTAGGCATCCGCGTTGGCCGCACTGGCACAATGCGCCATCCAACTGAACTTTAAGGTGTCCGAATTCCGCACCGCACCCGCGCTCGCCACGATAGAGCTTGCCATCCAGAACGATACCCAGACCGATACCATGTTCGATCGTCACAACTAGGAAGTTCTTCAGACCCTTGCCCAGTCCGAACAGTTGTTCCGCCTTTGCGACCAGATTGGCGTCGTTCTCGATGAAGGCTGGGCAGGGGAGCGCCTCGGACAGAAGCGGGCTCAGATCCACGTTTCGTTCTGTCAGAGAAGATGACCAATGCACGAAATTCTGCTCTGCGTCGATCAATCCAGCAATTCCGATGCAAACACCGGACAGGTCTGACAAGGACCGGTCTACCGCCGCGCATGCAAGGTCCAGAGCCGCGCGGATAGTCTGTGCGAAAGATGTGGGCGCCATGCGCGCCTCGTCCAGCGGATGCGTGTAGGCGGCTATTTCAGTGCCTTCGAAATCCACCAGAATGACCGAAATCTGATGCCGCGCCACTTTCACACCAGCGATCATATGGCTTCCGCCGTGCAGTTTGAGCAGCACACGCGGTCTGCCGCGACGCGCGGAATTCGAATTCGCTTCGCCCTCAATTTCCTGAATCAATCCGGCCGTTAGCAAGTCTGCTGTAGCGGTTGTGATGGTTGCGGGGCTGGTCTCAAGCATCGCTGCAATATCGATCCGCGAGATGGCCCCGGTTGCACGAATCTGTTCCAGCACACGCAAGCGGGTGACGTTTCTTTGGTCCGTGGCGTTTGAAGAAGCTTTGCTTTTCAGCATCTTGCCCTCGCGAATCAAATTCCCGTTTCAACCTAGGAGGTTTTTTCTGTTACCGATAGCATAAATATTTTACCGACTGAAATAAATATGCTACTCAGAATTATCGGGGCCACGAATCATGAAGCGATGGCTCAATGAAACCGGGAGGAAATCATGAAACGAATTCTCAGCGCTTCTGCTGTGGCGGTCCTGATGGGGACAGTTGCATTCGCAGAGCCCACGGTCGGTGTCAGCTGGTCGAATTTCCAGGAAGAGCGCTGGAAGACCGACGAAGCGGCGATCAAGGCTGCACTTGAAGCCGGCGGTGCCGAATACATTTCGTCGGATGCGCAATCATCGTCGGCCAAGCAATTGTCGGATATTGAAAGCCTGATCGCCCAAGGCGTTGATGCGCTGATCATTCTGGCGCAGGATTCTCAGGCCATCGGTCCGGCAGTTCAGGCTGCGGCGGACGAAGGCATTCCGGTCATCGCGTATGACCGTCTGATCGAAGATGACCGTGCGTTTTATCTGACCTTCGACAACGTCGAAGTTGGCCGGATGCAGGCGCGCGCGGTGTTCGAGGCAATGCCCAAAGGCAACTACGTGATGATCAAGGGTTCGCCCACCGACCCGAACGCGGATTTCCTGCGCGGTGGTCAGCAAGAGATCATTCAGGCCGCCGTTGACAGTGGCGACATCGTGATTGTGGGTGAGGCTTATACTGACGGCTGGCTGCCTGCGAACGCACAGCGCAACATGGAACAGATCCTGACCGCGAACGAAAACAACGTTGATGCCGTGGTCGCCTCGAATGACGGTACCGCGGGCGGGGCTGTTGCCGCGCTGACCGCACAGGGCATGGATGGCATTCCTGTCTCGGGTCAGGATGGCGACCACGCGGCACTGAACCGGGTTGCCAAAGGCACGCAAACCGTATCCGTCTGGAAAGACGCACGTGAACTGGGCAAAGCGGCCGGTGAAATCGCGGTTGCGTTGAGCGGGGGGACCAGCCCTGCGGACGTCGACGGCGCGGTCAGCTGGACTTCGCCCGGTGGGACCGAGATGAATTCGGTTTTCCTGGCACCTGTGCCGATCACCAAGGACAATCTGTCGGTTGTGGTCGATGCTGGCTGGATCCCACTGGAAGACCTGTGCCAGGGCGTCGAAAACGGCCCTGCACCCTGTAACTAAACCAAGTTCCAAATCATCACGTCTCTGGCCCGCAAGGCTGGGCCAGAGACCATAGCTGAACATGAAAGATCGGATTATGACCGAAACTTCGTCTCAGCCGGTACCCCAAAAAGCAAAGGCCAACCTGTTCCAGCAGCTGGAACTGGATATGCGGCTATTGGGCATGATCGGCGCCTTCATCATCCTGTGCATCGGCTTCAACATCGTGACGGATGGCCGCTTTCTGACACCCAGAAACCTGTTCAACCTGTCGATCCAGACCGTCTCGGTCGCGATCATGGCCTGTGGCATGGTGTTCATCATCGTCATGCGCCACATCGACCTGTCTGTTGGCGCACTGCTGGCAACCACATCTGCCGTCATGGCAATGACACAGACCGAGCTGTTGCCGAACGTACTGGGAATGGGTCTGAACCACCCGGCAACCTGGGCAATCACTTTGGTGGTGGGTCTTTTGGTCGGAACACTGATCGGCGCTTTCCATGGTTGGATGGTGGGCTATCTGACGATCCCTGCGTTCATCGTCACACTTGGTGGATTTCTGGTCTGGCGTAACGTCGCCTGGTACATGACCGATGGTCAGACGATCGGCCCGCTGGACAGCACTTTTCTGATGTTCGGGGGCACCAACGGGACGTTGGGAACAACGGTCAGCCTTCTGTTCGGCCTTGCGGCCACGGCCATCGCGATCTGGGCGCTTTGGAGCGGTCGTCGGTCCAAAGCGGCCCACGGGTTCCCAGTGAAACCGATCTGGGCTGAATCAACATTGGCCGGGATCATTGGCATCGCCATCATGGGCTATGTCCTGATCGTCAACAGCTATGCAATTCCGACACGCCGTCTGGAACGTATGTTTGAAGCGCGCGGTGAAACAATGCCCGAAGGTTTGATCGTCGGCTACGGCATTCCGATCTCGGTCCTCATCCTGATCCTTGTGGCGGTGACATTGACCGTTGTGGCCCGCAAAACCCGCTTTGGCCGCTATATCTTTGCCACCGGCGGCAACCCGGACGCGGCAGAGCTGTCGGGTATCAACACCCGCATGATGACCGTCAAAATCTTTGCCCTGATGGGGTTCCTGTGCGCACTGTCGGCGGTTGTGGCCTCGGCCCGTCTGGCCAACCACTCGAACGATATCGGCACGCTGGATGAGCTGCGCGTGATTGCCGCTGCCGTTATCGGTGGAACGGCGCTGTCGGGCGGTATCGGTACGATCTATGGCGCGATCCTTGGCGCGCTGATCATGCAGGCGCTGCAATCGGGCATGGCCATGGTTGGCGTTGACGCGCCGTTCCAGAACATCGTCGTCGGTACCGTACTGGTCCTCGCCGTCTATATCGACATCGTCTATCGCAAACGTCTGGGGGCGAAATGATGCAAGCTCAAGAAACACAGAACCAAGCTTCGGGCCGTGGGTCCGGCCAGCCTCCTTTGGTGGAAATGCGCGATATCTCGATTTCTTTCGGGGGGATCAAGGCGGTGGACCATGTTTCGGTCGATCTTTACCCGGGCGAAGTTGTGGGCCTTCTGGGCCACAACGGGGCCGGTAAGTCCACCTTGATCAAGGTGCTTTCGGGCGCCTATCAGAAAGACCATGGCGAGATTCTGATCGACGGCAACAAGGTTGAAATCAACAACCCACGGGATGCGCGGGCGAACAACATCGAGACGATCTATCAGACGCTGGCGCTGGCAGATAATCTGGATGCAAGCTCGAACCTGTTTTTGGGTCGGGAAATGGTCACCCCTTTCGGTCTGGTCAACGATGCCGCGATGGAGGCAGAGTGCCGCAAGATCATGGCGCAGCTGAACCCGAACTTTCAGAAGTTCAATGACCCGGTCTCGGCCCTGTCAGGCGGTCAGCGGCAATCGGTGGCCATTGCCCGCGCGGTGTATTTCAACGCGCGTATCCTGATCATGGACGAGCCCACGGCCGCACTTGGCCCGCACGAGACTCAGATGGTGGCAGACCTGATCCAGCAGCTCAAAGCGCAGGGGATTGGGATTTTCCTGATCGACCACGATGTGCACGCGGTGATGGAGCTGTGTGACCGGGCCTCGGTCATGAAGAATGGGCAATTGGTTGGCACAGTGGACATTGCCGATGTCACGGATGACGACCTGTTGTCGATGATCATTCTGGGCAAGAAGCCCGGCGAAAAGACGGAATGAGGTAAGCGAGATGACGAGCGGTTTCTTTCAGGGGATCGAGAAGGTCCGGTTCGAGGGCGAGGACAGCAAGAACCCGCTCGCATTCCGTCACTACAACCCGGACGGGATCGTTATGGGCAAACGCATGGAGGATCACCTGCGTTTTGCCGTAGCGTGGTGGCATTCCTTCGCGTGGGAGGGTGGAGATCCGTTTGGAGGTCCCACCTTCGAGCGCCCCTGGCATCCGCAAGACGATATGGGACGGGCCAAGATGAAGGCCGATGTTGCCTTTGAAATGTTCCAGATCCTTGGGCAACCTTACTTCTGCTGGCATGACGCAGACATTCGTCCTGAACAGGGTAACTTTGCAGACAACCTACGCACGTTGAATGAGATTACCGATTATATCGGTGACAAGATGCAGGTATCGGGCACCAAGCTGCTGTGGGGCACGGCCAATATGTTCAGCCATCGCCGCTGGATGGGCGGTGCCAGTACCAACCCTGACCCGGACGTCTTTGCCTTTGCCGCTGCAACAGTGAAGTCTTGCATAGATGCCACCCACAAGCTGGGCGGTGAGAATTATGTGCTGTGGGGCGGGCGCGAAGGGTATGAGACGCTTCTCAATACCGACATGAAGACCGAACTGGATCATATGGGCCGATTCCTGAACATGGTGGTCGAGTACAAGCACAAGATCGGGTTCAAGGGCGCAATCCTTGTCGAGCCCAAGCCGCAGGAGCCGTCAAAGCATCAGTATGACTTCGACGCCGCCACCTGCATTGGCTTCCTGCGCAAGTATGGGCTGGAGGATGAGGTCAAACTGAACCTCGAACAGGGGCACGCGATCCTTGCCGGGCATAGTTTTGAGCACGAGATCGCAGTGGCCGCAGCAGAAGGGATGTTGGGGTCGATCGACATGAACCGGAACGATTATCAATCGGGGTGGGATACGGATCAGTTTCCCAATAGTACACCCGAAGTCGCGCTGGCCTATTACCACATCCTGAAGGCGGGCGGGTTTACCACCGGTGGCACCAATTTCGACGCCAAGCTGCGCAGGCAGTCCATCGACGCCGAAGATCTGATCGCCGCGCATGTGGGCGGGATGGATGTCTGCGCCCGGGGCCTGAAAGCAGCGGCAGCGATGCTTGAAGATGGTGGTTTGGAGCAAGCTCTGGCGGACAGGTACGCGGGCTGGAAAACGCCCGAGGCGCAGGCGATGCTGAATTCCGGGTTGGACGAGATTTCGGCGCGGGTGGTGGCGGACGACCTCAATCCACAACCGCGATCAGGGCGCCAGGAAGTTCTGGAAAACTACGTCAACAGATTTGTCTGAGGGACGGAAACCCGGTCGGGGCGGTTGGTTCCGCCCCTTTGCTGATCAAGCGTCCTGAACGACCTGCTGATGAACTTCGATCACGTTGCCTTCTGGGTCGTGAAAGAACACCTGATGCCACTCTTTCGCAAAGGTGGTGCCGTAGTCGGAATAGGGTATGCCACGTTCGTCCAACAGCTTGAGGAAGGCGGGCAGATCGTCGGTGCGAAAGGCGATGTGGCCACGCTCGACCGGGTTGATAACCCGCCCGTTCTTGAAGGCCACATCAAAGGCGCGTTCGGCTAAATGCATCTGCATGTGGCCCTCGGTTGCAAAGCGGATTTTGCCGTCATAGCCGCTGTCGTTGTCGGCTTCGGTGCGCGGGAAATTGTCTTGTGGGATATCATCCAGACCCAGCACATTTGTGTAAAAATCATGCATACGATCAACATCATCAGCCACGAAGTTGATGTGGTGGAATTCCAGTTTCATGCTCTGCTTTCGCTTTGAACCATCAGTGTTTCGGACGTTCTAACACGTCCTCGTGGGGCTGTGGATGCCAAAACAGAAGGGCAGGCAACGTTGGGCTCCGGCTTCAGTTGGAAAGCTCGGAACGAAACCATTGACGCTCGGTTGTGATCTGTGATGCTGGCTCGGTAGAACACGGAATATGACGGGTTAGAATGTCCAGCCAATCCCAAACCGAAGCCGTTTTCCTAAGCGGCAGCCTGATGCGGCATGTCGCCCGCATGTCGCTGACGACGAGCATCGGGCTGATGGCCATCTTTGCGGTCGACTTTGTGGACATGGTTTTCATCTCGATGCTGGGTAACGATGCGCTGGCGGCGGCTGTCGGCTATGCCGGAACGCTGCTGTTTTTCACCAACGCGATCAATATCGGCCTGTCGATTTCTGCCGGGGCGCTGGTTGCCCGTGAGCTTGGGGCAGGGCGGGCTGAACAGGCACGGCAATATGCGTCCAGTGTGGCCGTTCTCGGGCTGATTGTTGGGTTGATCACCTCGGCTCTGGTACTGCTGAACGTGAACTACCTGTTGTCGTTGCTGGGTGCCGAAGGCGAGGTCTTGCGGCTGGCCACGCGCTATGTGTCGATCATCCTGCCAACCATGTGTGTGATGTCGATCGCGATGGCGGCGATGGCCGTGTTGCGTGCCCATGGGGATGCGCGGAGATCCATGATGGCGACGATTTACGGCGGCGTGGTAAATGCGGTTCTGGACCCGATTTTGATTTTTGCCGTCGGGCTAGGGCTGGACGGGGCCGCCATTGCATCGGTTCTGGCGCGGCTGTGCATGTTGGCGACGGCCTTGTTACCAGCGTTGCGGGTACATCAGGGATTTGCGCGCCCTTCGCTGAACCAGGTGGCCCAGGATTTGCGCCCTGTGAGGGCTATCGCGATCCCTGCCGTATTGACGAATGTTGCCACGCCGATCGGGAATGCCATCGTGGTGCGGGAAATTGCGCAATACGGAACAGATGCGGTTGCAGGTATGGCGGTGATCGGTCGGCTGCTGCCGGTGGCGTTCTCGGTCATCTTCGCTCTGTCTGGCGCGATTGGGCCAATCATCGGGCAGAATTTTGGGGCCGAAAAATTCGACCGGGTGCGTGCTGCGTTTTTGGCTGGGATCAAGTTTACGGCGATCTATGTCCTTTGCATGTCGGCCATCCTGTTTTTACTGCGCGCACCGATTGCGGATCTGTTCGCCGCCGAGGGTGAAACCAGGATTCTGATTTATCTGTTCTGCGGCCCACTGGCCTTGGCTTCGTTCTTCAACGGTGTGATCTTCGTGACGAATGCCAGCTTCAACAATCTGGGTCATCCGGTTTACTCGACGTGGATAAATTGGGGCCGCCACACCGTTGGAACCTGGGTTTTTGCTACGCTTGGCTCACAGATCGCCGGAGCGCCCGGCGTTCTTTTGGGCCAGGCCTTTGGAGGCATCATCTTTGCTGTCATAGGGTGGGTTCTGGTCGAGCGCGTGGTGGCACGGCTGGAGCGCACACAAACGCTCGAGCCTTTTACCGATCAGGGTCGGCTTCACTCGCTGTTTGGGCGTCGTGGCTGGTGACAAGTGGCGATCAGTTCCCCTGATTGCGCGCTTCCAGACGCTCTAGATTCACAACCGTCGACAGCATCAGGCGATCATGGCTCCAATCCTGCGTCTGCTGGATCGAAGCTGACCCGAGCGCAAGTAGGGTAGCAAAGGTCAATGCCATCCCCAGAAACAAAGCAGGCAGGGTGGGCACCGTCGGCTGAGCATCAGTCAGAGCAAGCACGCGCTGGCGCAACACGCGCTTGGCCTTGCCACCCGTCACGAAGGCAACATTCAGAACACGTGGATTGTTAGCCGAGATTGTGCGTGCGCAGTAATCGAGGAGGCACGCAGTGTATTCGCGCGCATCAATCCGTTTGCGGGCAACCACTGACTGGTCGCAGGCCAGTTCGCGCAAACGGCCGAACTGATATTTGAGCATCAGATAGGCGGGATTCCAATACAAGAGCGGGCGCAGCAGTTCAAAGCCCAGCTCCCATTCCACATCGCCAGCCCGAACATGCTGAAACTCGTGCGCCAACGCGAAGCGCAGTTCGCGTGGGGTATCCAACAGATGGCTGGGCAGAACGACATGGCGGCGGCGCAGCCCGCGTACTGCAAATGGAACGGTGATGCGGTCGGAAAGGCGGATATCCACCTTGGCTGATTGCCTCCAAAGAAAACTGGATTTGACGGTTTGACGGATCATCACAGCATCGCGCAGGGCGCGGGCGGCGAACACAGCCGCGACAACGGCAAGCATTACGGCGAGCGCGATGATCACTGGTTTCTGACCTGACAGGACAAGATCAATCCACCTTTCGCGGGTGTTCAGCAGGGCCTCGAACTGCGTGGCGGGCATGGCGATATCGCCGCGCAGGTAAGCCGCAACTGCGATGTCACCAAGGGCCACAGCACTTCCCGGTCGAACAAAAGTGGCCAGAGATGATACACCGAACGCAAGAAACGGGCTGATCAGAACGCAAACGCACAAAGCTTTGAGTGCATGCAGCTGCACGACATAGCTATGGCGCAAGGCTGTGCGGGTCAAAGCAGCACGCGCCACCAGCCAGATGACGGCCGACAAGGCCAGCACGATGTTGAGTTCGATAAATACGTCGAGAACCGGTCTAACCGCTGTCATTTTGCAGTCTCCTCTCTACCAGCGCTCGAATTTCCTCTAGGTCGGCTTCGCTCAGCCCCGCATCATCGACAAGCCGAGCAACCAAAGTGGCAGGGGTATCGTCGAACAGAGTGCGGGACAGGTTTTGCAGCGAACGGGCCTGATATCTGTCCTTTTCCAGAAGCGGCGTATAGATCAGGGTCTTTCCTGACTTGCGGCTTTCCACAAAGCCCTTTTCGTCCAGAATGCGCAGGATCGTGGCACCGGATGTGTAGGCCAGATTGCGTTCTGAGGGCAGGCGGTCCAGGACATCGCGCACCGAGCCTTGCCCGAGGGCCCAGAGCTCGTTCATGAACTCCAGTTCGACCTCGGTCAGCAGATTTGTTGTCTTTTTCTTTCGCATCGATCTCGGTGTCGTCATGTTTAGTATGCCTGACAGACAAACATCCTTTGGCTGCTACGCAAAGCTCAAACTTTCCAGAAGACGAAAATTCCCCAGCCGATGGACAAGAAAAGCGGCGTCCAGACCGGTTGCCCGACCAGTCCAAGCCAGGCCAGGAAGATGTAGGCCGAGCCCAACAAGGTGATGAACAACCTGTCACCCAGCGTGGTGGTCAGGCCGAGGACACCGCGCCGCTCGATCCCGTCGCGGTACTTGAAACCTTCGAGCACCCCGATCAGGGCGATGGCTGAGAAGATGCCAACGAACAGGGCCAACGTTGCCGGCGTCCATGCCATCCAGAAATCGGGCCATAGGGGATCTGTCCAAGAGAACCCTTTTTCCTCTTGCTTGCCGACATTGCCCCATCCGGCCTGCTGGGCGAAGGCCACGGAAGGAAAGAAGGTGAGGGTGAGAAGAAGTTTACGCATATCGAACCTCACACACGTCCCATCGCGAAACCGCGCGCGATGTAGTTGCGGACAAACCAGATGACGATGGCGCCGGGGATGATGGTCAGGGTTCCGGCAGCCGCCAACAAGCCCAGTTCATACCCCGCGCTGGAAGCGGTGCGGGTCATCACGGCGGCGATGGGTTTGGCCTCGACCGCTGTCAGAGTCTTGGCCAGCAGCATCTCCACCCAAGAGAACATGAAGCAGAAAAAGGCAGCGACGCCGACACCCGCTTTGATGTTGGGCAGGAAGATCGTCACGAAGAAACGCGGGAAGGAATAGCCGTCGACATAGGCCGTCTCGTCCAGCTCCTTCGGAATGCCACGCATGAAGCCTTCCAGAATCCAGACCGCCAACGGCACGTTGAACAGCGTATGTGCCAACGCCACGGCCAGATAGGTGTCGAACAAGTGGATCGACGAATACAGCTGAAAGAATGGCAGCGCGAACACGGCCGCAGGGGCCATCCGGTTGGTCAGCAGCCAGAAGAACAACTGTTTGTCGCCCAGAAACCGATAGCGCGAGAATGCATAGGCCGCAGGTAGCGCCACACAAACCGACAGCACCGTGTTGATCGTCACGTAGATGATCGAGTTGATGTAACCCCAGTACCACGTCGGGTCGGTGAAGATGGTGATGTAGTTCTCCAGCGTGAAGGTCTGGGGGAACAGGGAAAAGCCCGACAGGATCTCGTTCGTGGTTTTGAAGGACATCGCCACCAGCCAATAGATCGGCAGCATCAGGAACGCGATATAGAGGATCGGGATAAGGGACCGCTTCTTCATTGCGCGTCATCCTTTGTCATCAGAGTGTAGAAGACCCAAGAGACCAGCAGCGTGATGGCGAAATAGATCAGGCTCATCGCGGCCGCAGGGCCAAGGTCGAACTGTCCCAGCGCGATTTTCACAAGGTCGATCGACAGCAAGGTGGTTGAGTTGCCGGGGCCGCCGCCGGTCAGAACGAAAGGCTCGGTATAGATGTTGAAACTGTCCATGAATCGCAGCAGAACGGCGATGGTCAGGACGGTTTTCATCTTGGGCAGTTGGATATAGCGGAACACCGACCATGGGCTGGCGCCATCGATCTTGGCGGCTTGATAATAGGCATCCGGGATCGACACGAGGCCCGCATAACACAGCAGAACAACCAGTGAGGTCCAGTGCCAGACATCCATCACAATGACCGTGATCCAAGCCGAGATCGGCTGTTGCGTCATGTCATAGTTGATGCCCAGAACGTCGTTCAGGAAATATCCCAGCAGGCCGATCTTGGGCAGGGTGAAGATGTTCCACATCGAACCGACCACGTTCCACGGGATCAACATCGGCAGGGCCATCAGCACCAGACAGACAGGCACCCAAAACCCTTTGCGGGGCATCGAGAGGGCGACGATGATGCCCAGCGGCACCTCGATCAGCAGGATCAGGAAGGTGAACAGGAACTGCCGCCCTAGTGCCGCCTGAAACCGGTCGGAACGCAGGATTTGCTCGAACCAGCCCAGGCCTTCCCAGAAGAACTGGTTGTTGCCGAAGGTTTCCTGAACCGAGTAATTCACCACCGTCATCATCGGCACCAGTGCGTTGAACGCGACCAGCGCCAGAACTGGCAGGACAAAGAACCAGGCTTTTTGGTTTTCCGTTCTCATTGCGCCCGCTCCTCGGTTGCGATCCAGCCGTCGCGGTAGACGCGGGATTGTTCTGGTTTGAATTGCAGGAATACCTGCGAGCCAGGCTCGGGGACCTCATGTTCTGTAACAGCCTTGAGGGCTGTGTTGCCGACCATCGCGCTGACCACATAGTGGCGACCAATGTCTGACACTTTGGTCACATGCGCCGGGATACCGGTGTCGCCAAAACCCACATATTCGGGTCGGATGCCCAGATCGGTGCGGCCTCCGTCTCCATGGGTGGGACCTTCCAACATAACCTCGTGGCCTTCGAACACGGCGCGGTCGCCTTTGGCCTCGCAGGGCAGAACGTTCATACCGGGCGAGCCGATGAAATGGCCGACGAATGTGTGCTGAGGCCGCTCGAACAATTCGACCGGGGTGCCGATCTGCACCACTTCGCCTTCCTGCATCACGACCACTTCGTCGGCGAAAGTCAGCGCCTCAGTCTGGTCGTGGGTCACGTAGATCATCGTGGCTTTGACGCGCTGATGCAGTTCTTTCAGCTTGGACCG
Organism: Ruegeria sp. E8; assembly: GCF_056533985.1. NCBI lineage: Bacteria > Pseudomonadati > Pseudomonadota > Alphaproteobacteria > Rhodobacterales > Roseobacteraceae > Ruegeria > Ruegeria sp. E8. The sequence continues at coordinate 267,810 of NZ_JBQFOY010000002.1, read as the reverse complement.
CAGTTTCCATTTCAGGTGTGGGTCGATCACGGTCAGGGGTTCATCAAACATCACCGCGTTCACGTCATCACGGACCAGGCCGCGCCCCATCGAGATCTTCTGTTTGTTATCCGGGCTAAGACCAGAGGCGCGTGTGCCCAGCATATCTGTGACGTCCAGCATCTCGGCAATCTCATCGACTCGACGCTTGATTGTCGCCGGGTCAACACCCCGGTTTTTCAGTGGGAAAGCAAGGTTTTCGCCTACGGTCATCGTGTCGTAGATCACCGGGAATTGGAAAACCTGCGCGATGTTGCGCTGATCGGGGGGCAGAGCGGTTACGTCCCGATCATCGAAGAGGATTTGCCCCTCGGACGGGGTCAGCAGACCCGAGATGATGTTCAGCAACGTGGATTTGCCGCAGCCCGACGGCCCAAGCAGCGCATAGGCCCCGCCGTCGCGCCAAGTGACGTCGATTTCCTTGAGCGCATAATCCTCGGGGCCTCTCGGCGCAGGCATATAGCTATGGCGCAGGTTCGAAAGCTTGATCTGTGCCATGTTACGCGACCCTTTGGCCGTCTTGGCCGAAATACCGGCAATGGGCCGGGTTCATGTAGAAACTGTGATCCTCGCCCACCTGATAGGGGTGCACACCGGCAGCCAGCGACACCCATGCATCCTCACCATGCTGGAAATGCGCGCTGGAATCCGAGCCCGACAATTCCGTCACGATCACCCGGCCCGTCAGTTCCACATCATCGTCCGAGGTGCGGAACGGGGTCACGCGATGGGGGCGAATGGCGACAGTGTAATCCCCGTCGGCCATGTCGGTCACCGGCCAGCTCCCTCCACCCAGTAATTGCGCCTGAGCGCTGGACACCGTGATTTGGCCGACGTTGATCGGCGGATCGGAAAACACCCGTGCGGCGGCGATGTTTTCCGGGTTTCGATAGATATCGGCAGTCGGGCCAAACTGGGTGACGCGGCCGTCGGCCATCAGGGCGGTGTATCCGCCTAACAGCAGGGCCTCTTCTGGTTCCGAGGTGGCGTAGACAACCACTGCACCACGTCCCGCAAAAAGATCAGGCAATTGCTCGCGAAGCTCTTCGCGCAGTTTGTAGTCGAGGTTGGCGAGCGGCTCGTCCAGAAACACCGCTCGGCTTTCCTTGGCGATGGCGCGGGCCAATGCCGTTCGTTGTTGTTGTCCACCCGACAACTCATGCGGGCGACGGTGCAACATCGGGCGCAGCTGGAGCAGATCGGCGGCCTCTTCCACGCGGCCTTCGATTTCGGACTTCGCCATACCCGCCACGCGAAGGGGTGACGCGATGTTGTCGAAAACAGTCATGTGCGGATAGTTCACGAAGAACTGGTGCACCAGGCTGATCTGCCGCTTCTGCGTGTTCAGCTTTGTGACGTCCTGGCCGTCCATAAAGACCTTGCCCGAAGCAATCGGGTCCAGCCCGGCCATCATCTTGATCAGAGAGGTCTTGCCTGAACCTGTCGCACCCAGCAGCACGTTGAAGTGGCCTGTTTGAAGGGTCAGGTTTGTGGGTTTGATATGGATGACGTTACCGACCCTTTTGGCCGCGTCTTGTAATTCGATCATGTTCGTGGGTTCCGATCCCGCAGTGCGTCGCACTGGTCTTTGGAGTGGGGATGCCGAAAACGGCACCCCCCGGTTCTTTCCGGCTTACTGAGACTGCCAGCGCTGAACCAGTTCGTCATAGTTGACGGTCTGGCCCTGCGGCTTTTCGTTCTCAAGCTTGGCCTTTGGCGAACCCGCTTTTTCCAGCCAGAAGGACGGATCCTGCGGCTCGTTCAGGCGCGGACCACAGCCACCGTAGACACCGGCGCTTTCATCTGCGGCCTGCATGCGGGCCATGGTGATGTCCATCTCTTCGGCCAAACGATCCATCGCCTCTTGCGGGGTAAACGCGCCCGAGTTCACGTCACCGATCTGCTGCCACCAGATCTGAGCCAGCTTCGGATAATCCGGAACGTTGATGCCGGTCGGCGACCATGCCACACGGTCAGGCGAGCGGTAGAACTCGACCAGACCACCCAGCTTGGACGCGCGTTCGGTGAAGCTCTCGTGGTTGACCGAACTGTCGCGGGTGAAGGTCAGTCCAACATGGGACTTCTTCACGTCAACAGTCTTGGACGTCACGAACTGAGCGTAGAGCCAGGCCGCCTGAGCACGATCCGAGGGGGTCGATTTCAGGAACGTCCAGGACCCCACGTCCTGATACCCAACCTTCTGGCCTTCTTCCCAGTAGGGGCCATGCGGGCTGGGCGCCATACGCCACAGCGGCGTGCCTTCGTCATCCACGGTGTTGTTACCTTCGGACTTCGGCTTGACCATGTCGGCGGTAAAGGCGGTGTACCAGAAGATCTGCTGAGCCACGTTGCCCTGGCTGAGCGCCGGCAGCGACTGGTAGAAGTCATAGGACGCCGCACCCGGAGGCGCATAGGCCCGCAGCCACTCATCCCACTTGCGGATCGCATAGACCGCAGCCGGACCGTTAGCCGCACCACCGCGCGAAACAGACGCACCGACAGGGTTACAGGTGCCCGCTTCCATGCGGATGCCCCATTCGTCGACCGGAACACCGTTCGGCTCACCCACGTCACCGGCACCGGCCATCGACAGCCAGGCATCGGTCATACGCCAGCCAAGGTCAGGCGCGCGCTTGCCGTAGTCCATGTGGCCGTAGATCGCCACGCCGTCGACTTCCTTCACATCATTGGTGAAAAACTCGGCGATGTCTTCGTAAGCGGACCAGTTGACTGGAACACCCAGGTCATAGCCATACTTTTCCTTGAACGCGGCTTTGTTGGCCTCATCATCAAACCAGTCCTTGCGGAACCAATAGAGGTTCGCAAATTGCTGGTCTGGCAACTGATAGAGGTTGCCATCCGGACCGGTGGTGAACTGAATGCCCATGAAGTCATCCAGATCCAGTGTCGGCGAGGTAGTCGCCGCCCAGTCACCGCCCATCTGTTCAGTCAGGTTGTAGGCCAGTTGCAGACGTGAATGTGTACCGATCAGGTCACTGTCATTGACGTAGCCGTCATAAAGGTTCCGACCGGTCTGCATCTGGGTCTGAACTGCCTGAACCACTTCGCCTTCGCCGAGAATCTGGTGGTTGACCTTGATGCCGGTGATCTCTTCGAAAGCCTTGGTCAGGACCTCGGACTCGTACGAATGCGTGGGGATGCTTTCTGAAAGAACGTTGAGTTCCATTCCGGCATAGGGTTCGGCAGCTTTGATGAACCACTGCATTTCCGCCATCTGTTCGTCTTTCGACAAGCTGGATGGCTGGAATTCGTCGTCGATCCAACGTTGTGCTGCGGCTTCGTCGGCCCAAGCAGAACCGTGCCCCGCAATGACGGCAGCCGCCGCCACTGCGGAAAGTAGATGTCTCCGCATCTGTTTCCTCCCAAAGATTATGGTTTTCCGGTGGGAACCGGATGGCGCTCAGCATCAGCGATTTTCCGCACAAGTGTCAAACTAAATTTTTAGTAATTGGAAGATTCGTAGCGGATAAGGCCGGAAAACATCCTTGGTTGCCAATTTGTGAATTCGTTGTAAGCTGCACTGGTAATTACAAAAAATTCTACAGATTAACGCGGTTTCGACCGTCGAATACCGCTTGGACGAATGAGGATATGCAATGTCCCAGAGTCTATTGAAATACACGCGAGTACTCGAAATCGTGGGGGATACGATCAAAGTTCGAGTGCCGTTTGAGGGGGCCTCGGACGCGACGGTCCGGTTCAACGATCTTGCCGTGATCGAGACGGTTGATGGGCATAAAACCCTGGCGCAGGCGATCTTCATCGACCGGGACGTGGTGACGCTGCAGGTGTTTTCGGGGACCAAGGGTATATCGACCGAAGCCACGGCGACTTTCCTCGGACATCCGATGCAGACACCTTATTCAGCCAATATTCTGGGCCGTGTGTTCGACGGGGCGGGGGTGGTGATCGATGGCGGACCAGACCTGACAGCAGAACCCCGAATCGATATTGGCGGGCCGACGGTCAATCCGGCTGAGCGCGCGGTGCCCAACAAGATGATCCGAACCGATGTGCCGATGATCGACGTGTTCAACACATTGGTTGAAAGCCAGAAAATCCCGATCTTCTCGGTCTCGGGCGAGCCGTTTAACGCATTCCTCAGCCGAATCGGCATTCAGGCAGATGCCGATATCGTGGTGTTCGGGGGGCTGGGGCTGATCTTTGACGATTACCACACGTTCCGCACCTCATTCGAGGATGCAGGGGTGTTCTCGCGCACAGTGATGTTTGTCAATCAGGCGATGGACCCGCTGGTTGAGCGTCTATTGGTGCCTGACATGGCACTGGCCGTGGCCGAGAAATTCGCGGTGGAGGAAGGCAAGCGCGTGCTGGTCCTGCTGACCGACATGACCGCCTTTGCCGACGCGATGAAGGAGGTCGGCATCAGCCAAGAACGTGTTCCCTCGCAACGCGGCTATATGGGTGATCTCTATTCGCAACTGGCGCGACGTTATGAGAAAGCCTGTGACTATGCCAAAGGGGGGTCGGTCACGGTGCTGACCGTGACGACGATGCCGGGCAATGATGTGACCCATCCTGTGCCGGACAACACGGGCTATATTACAGAAGGGCAGTTCTATCTGCATTCCGGGGTAATTGACCCGTTCGGCAGCCTGTCGCGCCTTAAGCAGAACGTGATCGGCAAGACCACGCGCGAAGATCACGGTCAGATCATGAACACGATGATCCGGTTCTATTCCGAAAGCCGCGATGCCGCGCAGAAACAGGCGATGGCCTTTGATCTGTCGGATTACGATCACCAGTTGCTGAAATTCGGCGCGCTGTTCCGCAAGCGCTTCATGGATATCAACGTCTCGATCCCGCTGGAAGAGGCGTTGGATCTGGGCTGGAAAACACTGGCCGAGTGTTTCCGGTCGGAACAGTTGCTGATGAAGCAGACCTTGATCGACAAATACTTTCCAAAGGATGGTGATGGCGCGGTTGCAGCTGAATAAATCGTCGCTGGCCCGCCAGCAGATACAGCTGAAAAGCTATGAGCGGTTCCTGCCGTCGCTGGACCTGAAACGCCAGCAATTGATGGCCGAACGCGTCAAAGCCCGCGAAGACGTGCGTCGCTTGGAAGAAGAGGTCAAGGAACTGGCGCAACAGGTGGGGGCAAAGCTGCCGATGTTGGCGCAACAGGGCGTCGATCTGGATGGGTTGGTCGAACTCAAGGACTACAAGATCAAAGAGGTTAATGTCGTGGGCGTCAAGATGCCCGCACTGGACCGGATCGAAGTCGCTGTGCGCCCGTACTCCATGTTGGCCAAACCCCACTGGGTCGATGCGGCGGCGCGGTTACTACACGACATGATCGAGGCGCGCTTGCGCGTCAAAGTGGCCAAAGAACGGGTTAAGATTTTCGACAAGGCTGTCGCTACCATAACGCAACGGGTGAACCTGTTCGAAAAGGTCCTGATCCCGCGTGCCAAGACCAATATCAAGAAAATCCGCATCTATCTGAGCGATGAACAAATGCAGGCCGTGGTGCGCTCGAAGATATCCAAGCGCAAACATGCGCAGGAGGCGGCGTCATGAGTGTTGCGCGCCTCAAGAAGATGTCGCTGGTCGGTCCTGCGGTTTCAAAGAGGCCGACGCTTGAGGCGTTGCAGGAATTGGGATGTATGCACGTCCTGCCGCTGGCGCCGCCCCCAGCGGAGCCCGAAAAAATCAGCGAACGTGGTGCAAGAGATGCCTATAAGGCATTGCGTTTCCTCGCAGATGTGCCTGAACCGCGCCGCCAGATTCAGCGTTATCCAGACTTTGACATGGACCGGTTCGTCGAAAACGTGCTGGACCTCATGCAGCGCACGCGCGACATGTCGGACCGGCGGGACTTTCTGGCCAATCGGATTTCGCAGGTGCGGCCTTGGGGAGATTTGGATTTTCCCCCCGATGACGTTTTGGCGGGCAACCGGTTGTGGTTTTATCAACTGCCGCTGAAACACCGCGACGCACTCTCTGATTTGGTACTGCCTTGGGCAATTCTGGAGCAGAACCATCGCTTTATCTATGCGGTCCTGATTGCCTCGGACGAACCCGCTGATGACATCCTGCCGGTTCCGCGTACCCACACCGGGTCCTTGCCCATCCACGAGCTTGAGGCCCAATTGGAAGAGGCCGAGATCGCCATCGAAGCGCTTGAGGCAGAACGGGTGGCGCAGACCCGTTACCTGACATTGATGCGCCGGAACCTGTCGGTTGCCGAAAGCGCAGCTGAGCTGGCTCATGCAACGCAGAAGGTCCGGGATGAAGAGGCGATGTTTGCCCTGCAAGGCTGGGTGCCCGAGGATCGAGTCGATGCCGTGCTCAAGCTGGCCAGTGCCAAAGATGCCGCTGTTCTGATCGAAGAACCTGCCCCGGATGACACGCCGCCGACTTTGTTGGAGCAACCGGAAAAACGCAGCGCTGCTGTGGATTTGGCGCTGTTTTATCAAGTGCCCGGTTATCAGGATTGGGACCCGAGTGTCATAGTCTCGGCCTCGTTTGCGTTCTTCTTCGCGATGATCGTGGCGGACGCAGGATACGGTGCCGTGATCCTGTTGGGCCTGCTGCTGTTCTGGAAGAGGATGGCAGGCTCGGTCGAGCAACGATCGTGGCGCCGTTACGGGCTGATCGTCTCGGGCGCGACCGTCGTGTACGGCGTTCTGGTCGGCAGCTATTTCGGGGTGTCTCCGGCTGAAGGGTCGATCTTTGGCAAACTCAAACTGCTCGATCTGAACAATTTCGGCGCCATGATGATGGTGTCGATTGTTGTGGGTGTCCTACACTTGGTTCTGGCCAACGCGCTGGCGGCCCGTGCGGCTTGGGGGCAACGCAAGGCGATTGCCAATCTGGGGTGGATTGCAGCGTTGATCGGTGGGTTTGTCCTGTGGCTCAGCTATATGAAGGGAAATTCCCCGACGCCGGGTGCAGTGATCCTGATTGTCGGTGTTCTGGCGATCCTGTTCTTCTCAAGCGAACGGCTGATCAAAAAGCCGCTAGACTGGCTATGGCGCTTGATTGACGGCATCCAGGCGCTGGCCGGTGCGATGGGCGCTTTCGGTGATGTACTTAGTTACATGCGCCTGTTTGCCCTAGGATTGGCCTCGGCCTCACTGGCGATCACCTTCAACGATTTGGCCATGTCTGTGATCCACGCACTTAAAGGGCCGGGCATTCTGTTCGGCCTGCTGATCCTGATCATTGGCCATATCCTGAACTTCGCCCTCGCGATGATGAGCGGCGTCGTTCACGGATTACGTCTCAATTACATCGAATTCTTTAAATGGGGTCTGCCGGGCGAAGGCATTGTCTTTCGCCCGTTCGCCCGCAAGGAGGTTCAGGAATGAATGAGCTTGTTCTGACATTGGGTTGGCTGGGCATTTACGCGCCCATGGCGCTGGGCGCGGCGGCAAGTGCCATTGGATGTTCCATCGCGGGCATGGCCAGTATCGGCGCGATGACCGAAACCGAAGGCGGCTATGGCCGGTTTATCGGTGTCTCGGCCTTCCCCTCGACCATGGTGATTTATGGTATCGTCATCATGTTCACCCTGAACCGCGATGTGACCCCTGAAAACGCCGGTGGGCTGTTCGGGATCGGTATCCTGTCCGGCATCGCGCTGATGTATTGTGGGATCTGGCAGGGCCGGGCCTGCGCCGCTGCGATCAACGCGACCAAGGAAAAGCCTGAAATCTTCGGCCTGTCGCTGGCGCCCGCCGCGATCATCGAAGGTTTTGGTGTCTTTGCCTTTGTCTTTGCCCTGGTCATCAGCGCGGGGATCAGCTGATGGCACAGGATGGCATGATTTCGCACGGCGTGGACGCGCTTATCGATAAGCTGCGCAACGACGGGGTCGCTGCTGGACAGGCGGACGCGGAAAAGCTGCGTGCCGACGCCAAGGCCGAGGCTGCAAAGATATTGGCCGACGCAAGGCGTGAGGCGGATGAGTATCAGAAGAAGGCCCGCAGCGATTCTGACAACTACCGCGCGGCGGGTGAAGAAGCTTTGAACACTGCCATGCGTGACGCGGTTCTGACCATGAAGGCGGGTCTCACTGATCGGTTTCGCGAAGATGTCGAACGGCTGGTTACAAAGGAAATGGCGGACCCGAGCCTGTTGAAACAAATGATCCTCGAAGTGGTAGGGCGCGCCGCTGCCGAGGCACATCTGGACGGCAAGGTTCAGGTTATACTACCTGCCAAAGTCGCCACGCAGGAGGATATCAAGCAGAACGCGGATGACATTCAAACCGGCAAGCTGACGAAATACGTGTTGGGTCTGACCGCCGAGATGTTGCGCGAACAGGTTGAATTGCACGCAGCGGACGATGCGCAGGACGGTATCCGTGTCCGGGCCGAGGATCAGGGGGTGGTGCTGGACCTGACTGACAAGGCCGTGGCATCGTTGTTGATGGCGCACCTTCAGCCCCGCTTCCGCGCCGTATTGGAAGGCGTGATCCGCTAAGATGCCGGACCCTGACGCCTATATCTCGCTGGTCAGCAGCTTGCCGGGTTCTGAGCGGCTGTTCATTGCTAAACAACCGCCCCTGTCGCGGCTGCGGCTGGAGCGCCGCCTTAAGGTGCTGACGCCCGAAGATGCGCGTGTTTTGAAGATGTTGGAGCACGCTCTGAATTGGGGTGACTATGATATGGATGTCACCGATGCGCAGGCGATTCAACGCTGCAAAGAGGTGCTGCGCGACATTCAGCAGCCAACCCTGCGCGACCTTTTCCTTGAACGAATAGACCTGCGCACAGCCGTTGCCGCCCTGCGCCTGCGAAAGCAGGGGGGTGGTGCACCTTCCGCGTCGTTTGGGATGGGGCGCTGGGCGCGGCACATCCCGGCAAACTGGGCCGACCCGACCTTCAAGCTGGACGGCCCGATGCCCTGGATCAGAGAGGCCAAGCAATTGCTTGAGGCCGAAGATCCGCTGGGGCTGGAACGGTTGCTGTTATCGGTCAGCCATACGCAATTGAAACGGCACGCGGCCCGCCATCTGTTCGATTTCGAGGCGGTGACAATCTACGTCCTGATCTGGAACATTTTCGATCGCTGGGCGCAAAGCAATGCGCAAGAAGCGGCCGCAAGATTTGAACGTCTGGCGCAGCAGGCCATGGCCGATGCCGCCGAGATCGAATTTGATGGAGCACACCCATGACAGCCCCTACCCAAGCCACGCAGACCGCCACCGCCCGCGTCGTCTCGGTGCAGGAGGGGTTGGTGCAGATTCAGGCCAACCATGACGCCTCGGGTCAGCCCGGGCAGTTGGTCAAGAACGAGGTGGTTTTCATCCTGCCCACGCGACCGGCCCCGGGCGGGCGGCAGGAGCGGCTGAAGGCCGAAGTGTTGCGCGTGCGCGGCGACACGGCGGATGTGCAGGTTTACGAAAGCACCGATGGGGTCGCCGTGGGCGATCCGGTCGAGCAATCGGGACAACTATTGTCGGTTGAACTTGCCCCGGGTTTGTTGGGGCAGGTGTTTGACGGTTTGCAGTCGCCCCTGCCCAAAGTGGCCGCGGAGTATGGCACTTTCCTGCCACGTGGCGCTGACGTGGCGCCGTTGGATACGCAGGCCAAGTGGTCATTCACGCCGTCAGTGAAAGTGGGGGATACGGTCACTGCAGGCGACAGTATCGGGACCGTCCCTGAGGGGCATTTCAACCATAAGATCATGCTGCCGTTCAATTGGGTAGGCGACTACAAAGTCGTTTGGGTTCAGAAAGGGGCTGCCACGATCCACGACATCGTCGCGCGGCTTGAGGATGCGCAGGGCGGTGAACACACGCTAACCCTGTCGCAGAAATGGCCGGTGCGGCGACCCTTGCCCGAAAGCGTCCTGAAGCGTGCGCTGTCCGAGCGACTTTATCCGACCGAACCCGTGCTGACGTCTCAGCGCCTGATCGACACGTTCTTTCCCATTGCGCGCGGTGGAACGGCGTGTATCCCGGGGCCGTTTGGGGCGGGTAAAACCGTGCTGCAAAACCTGATCGCTCGGAATGCCAAGGTGGATATCGTGATCGTCGTCGCCTGCGGCGAGCGTGCGGGTGAAGTGGTTGAGACGATCCATGAATTCCCCAAGATGACCGATCCAACAACGGGCGGCAGCCTGATGGATCGTACGATCATCATCTGCAACACCTCGTCGATGCCGGTCGCGGCGCGCGAAGCATCCATCTTCACCGGCATCACTCTGGGTGAGTATTACCGCCAGATGGGGTACGACGTTATGTTGATCGCCGACAGCACCAGCCGCTGGGCGCAGGCGATGCGCGAAACATCCGGCAAGCTTGAGGAAATTCCCGGAGAGGAGGGCTTCCCGGCTTATCTGGAAAGCTCGATCAAGGGGCTGTACGAACGCGCAGGTGCGATGAAAACCAATGATGGGGATTTGGGCAGCCTGACTCTGATCGGCACCGTTTCACCCGCTGGCGGCAACTTTGACGAGCCGGTCACGCAATCAACCTTGTCGACCGTCAAGTGCTTTCTCGGCCTGTCTTCGGAACGGGCCTACAAGCGGTTCTATCCGGCAGTCGATCCCATGCTCAGTTGGTCGCGCTATACCGATCAGCTGTCGGATTGGTACGACAAAAACGCCGAGCCGGGTTGGACTGGCAAAGTGCGCGACCTGATTGAATTGATCGAAAAGGGTGAACAGGTCGATCAGATGATGCAGGTGACGGGCGAAGAGGGCGTGACGATCGAAGACTTCGTCACGCAGCAAAAAGCTCTGTTTGTAGACATGGTCTATCTGCAGCAGGACGCGTTCGATAAGGTGGACGCGACCGTTCCGCTTGAGCGGCAGAAGATGACCTTCAAGCTTGTCTATGACGTGACGCAGTCCAAAGCCGGGTTCGCCGACAAGGCCGAGGTGCGGAAGATCTTTACGCAGCTGACCGGATTGATGAAAAACTTCCACTACGCGGCGGAAAACACGCCGGAATTCAAATTGATCTGGGGGCAGATTCAGGATTTGTGTCGCGAGAAGTTCGGGATTTAAGGCGGAAAATGGCAGCCCGTAGGGGAATCGAACCCCTCTTTCCAGGTTGAAAACCTGGCGTCCTAACCGATAGACGAACGGGCCATTTGGTCCAAACAAGCACAAGTGGCAGCCCGTAGGGGAATCGAACCCCTCTTTCCAGGTTGAAAACCTGGCGTCCTAACCGATAGACGAACGGGCCACGCTGGCTTGTGGAGGGCCTTTTACGGTTTACCTCAGACCCCCGCAAGCCGAAAAATGCAGAGATGTGAAAGTTTTTTGGAGGCAGCAGAACAGGCTTCAGCCTGCCTCGGCCGCATCTTCCAGCCTCAATTGTATGCTTTGACGTCCGCCCCACGTATTGACCTCAAGCCGGCCGGCAAAATGGAACCGAGCACCGCCATGATTGGACAGTTTTTCCCCCATTGGTCCGTCGAACGCACCGAATGCAATGGCGTCCAGTCCGGCGCTCATGCCGTCCGAGAGTGAAAGCTTCAGGTGGGATTCGCCGACGCGTTTGGCAAAGCGCACCTGTAGATCGGGCAATGCGTATCGCGGGGCAGGGGCGCTGGCGCCGAACGGGCCTGCTTTTTCGATCTGTTCGATCAGGTCAACCGTGGCTGCCCCGGGCATCAGGGCACCATCCAGTTTCAGATCCGCTGGGCCGCTGTCGCCCGCGCCCTGTTTCGCCAGCAATTCGCTAAGCCGCTCCATCGCGGGTTCCAGTTGATCGCGCATCACGGTCAACCCGGCAGCCATCTTGTGACCACCGCCTTTGACCAGCAGACCCTCGGACGCCAACCGCTGGATCGAAGCTCCCAAATCCACGCCCGAGACTGAACGGCCTGAACCTTTGCCCTCATCCCCGTCAAAGCCGATCACGATGGCCGGGCGGTTGGCCGTCTCTTTCAGTCGGGACGCCACAATTCCCACGACACCCGGATGCCAGCCTTCACCTGCCGCCCAAACCAACGGGGCTTCCAGACCGCGTTCCTCGGCCTGTTCCATCACCGCCGCACGAACTGCGTTTTCAATGTCACGGCGCTCTGTATTCAACGCATCCAGACGTTCGGACAAGGCCTGCGCCTCGTGCAGCGAGTCGGTGCTCAGCAGGCGTGCGCCCAGATCGGCCTGACCGATCCGACCGCCCGCATTCACACGGGGGCCCAGCAGGAAACCCAGGTGATAGCTGTTTGGCGCCGTATCCATACGTGAGACATCGGCCAAAGCGACAAGACCAGGGCGCTGCCGCTGCGCCATGACTTTAAGGCCTTGTCGAACCAGGGCGCGGTTGGCCTCGATCAACGGTGCCACATCGGCCACGGTGGCCAGCGCCACCAGATCCAGCAGGGCGATCAGATCGGGCCCTTTCGTGCCCGCCGCACGCAGCTGCCGCCCGGCTTCGACCAACATGAGGAAAACAACCCCTGCCGCGCAAAGGTAACCCAAGTCGCCACTTTCATCCTGCCGGTTCGGATTCACGACAGCGACGCAGTCGGGCAGGGTTTCTCCGCCAAGGTGGTGATCCAGCACGATCACATCCGCACCCCTGGCTGCCGCAATCGGCTCGTGGCTAAGGGTGCCGCAATCGACGCAAATGATCAGGTCATGAGAGGCCGCCAAATCCTGCATGGCGGGAACATTGGGGCCATACCCTTCGTCAATCCGGTCAGGCACATAGAGCGTCGCCTGCAAGCCCGCCTGCCGTAGCCAGACGAGCAGCAAGGCGGCAGAGCTGCCTCCGTCCACGTCGTAATCCGCGAACACTGCGATCTTCTGGCGTTTGTGGACTGCATCCAGAAACCGCGCCGCCGCAACTTCCATATCTTTCAACGCGCGAGGATCGGGCAGCAACTCTTTGAGTTTGGGGTCCAGGAAACTTTGCGCCTCCAAAACCGGCACGCCACGGCGGGCCAGAACCTGACACACCGCACGCGGCAGGTCGGTCTGTTGTGCCATCATCTCGGCGGCTCGCTCGACATCTGCACCGGGGCCGACCCAACGCCGCCCTGTCAACGATTGCTCTACCCCAAGAAAACTCATCTCTCGCCTTTCATGCGCCAAGGCCGGACCCTTGCGGACCCGGCCTCTTCATCTTTTCAGAAATACTCTCGCCGAAGGCAACGGCGCAAGCCGTTACGCTTTGTCGTGCGGCCAGGTTGGCGTGCGATAGGACATGCGGCGCACCGACCCGGTTTTCGACCGCATCAACAGCGTGGTGGTTTCAACCCAGCCCGGCTCGCGCTTGATACGCGGCAGCAGCGAACCGCCCGTAACACCGGTTGCGGCAAAAATGACGTCAGCAGTCACCATCTCATCGCGCGCATAGACACGGTCCAAGTCGGTGATTCCAGCTTTGGCGGCACGGCCGCGTTCGTCATCATTGCGGAACAACAGGCGACCAAAGATCTGACCGCCCATGCATTTCAGCGCTGCAGCAGCCAGAACACCCTCGGGCGCGCCACCTTGGCCCATATACATATCGATGCCGGTCACTTCGCTTTCAGCGCAGTGCATGACACCTGCCACGTCACCATCGGTGATCAGACGGATCGAGGCACCGGTCTCGCGCACTTCGGCGATCATCGCTTCGTGGCGCGGGCGTTCCAGAATACAAACGGTAATGTCGGCAGGCTTGCAATCCTTGGCCTTGGCCAATGCCTCGACGCGCTCACGCGGCGACATGTCCAGATTGACCACACCTTCCGGCAGGCCTGGGCCAACGGCCAGCTTGTCCATGTAAACGTCCGGCGCATGCAGCATCGAGCCGCGCGGTCCCATGGCGATCACAGTCAGAGCGTTGGGCATGTCCTTGGCGGTCAGCGTGGTGCCTTCCAGCGGGTCCAGCGCAATGTCGACACCGGGTCCGGTGCCGGTACCAACCTCTTCGCCGATATACAGCATCGGCGCCTCGTCACGCTCGCCCTCGCCGATAACAACGACACCTGCGATGTCCAGCAGGTTCAGCTGTTCGCGCATCGCGTTCACGGCAGCCTGGTCAGCCGCTTTCTCATCGCCGCGGCCCACCAGCGAGGCCGAGGCCAGCGCAGCCTGTTCTGCCACCCTTGCCAGCCCCAGAGACAGCAGGCGGTCGTTAAAATCGGTCTTGGCAGCACTCATCGTTCAGTATCCTCTGGTCAGTAAAGTCGTTTCTACCGGCATAGCTTGCGTTTCATACAGGCCGCAAGATCAAACCTCTTCAATCCGCAGCGCAACGGGGGTGCCCGCAACCACATCCGTTTCACGGAAACCGTCCAGCGCGACGTTCAACGCAGCGCGGGTGGCTTTGTGGGTGACGATCAGCACAGGCGCCGTGCTTTCGGCATGCGCATACTGGCGCATCCGATCGATCGAAACTCCGGCGTCACCCAGAATGGCCGCAACCTTTGCCAGAGCACCGGGTTTGTCCAACAGGCCAAGCCGCAAATAGTAGGGCGCAGGCAGGCCGGTGACTGCGGGCTTGGCGGCTTCAAGCGAAGTGGCAGGTCGGCCAAAGGTCGGGATTTGCAGCCCGCGCGCCAAATCGCAAACGTCGCCCATCACCGCGCTGGCCGTCGGGCCTTCGCCTGCTCCGGGGCCGCGCAGAACAACCTGTTCAACCGCGTCGCCTTCAATCACCACCATGTTGGTGCCGCCTTCCAGCTGACCCAGTGGCGAGTCGCTGGGCACCAGGCAGGGCTGCATACGCTGCTCCAGCCCGCGCGCAGTGCGCTGCGCCACGCCGAGCAGTTTGATGCGGAAGCCCATATCCTCGGCCTGATCGATATCGTCCAGACTGATGTGCTGAATGCCTTCAATCTCGATCCCGTCGAAATTCGGCTTGGTGCCAAAAGCAATCGAGGCCAGCAATGCCAGTTTATGTGCAGCATCGATGCCGCCCACATCCAGATTCGGGTCGGCCTCAAGATAGCCAAGTTCGGCGCATTCATCGAACAGGGCGTTATAGCCCTGACGCTGTGATTGCATCCGGGTCAGGATGTAGTTGCAGGTGCCGTTCATCACCCCCATGACGCGGGTGATTTCGTTACCGGCCAGCCCTTCTGTCAGGGATTTGATCACCGGAATGCCGCCAGCGACTGCGGCCTCAAACCGGATAACACGCCCCGCGGCCTCGGCCTGTTCTGCCAGTTCCTGTCCGTGAATGGCCAGCAATGCTTTGTTGGCGGTTACGACATCCTTGCCGCTGGCCAAAGCAGCTTCGACCGAGGCTTTGGCCGGGCCGTTTTCGCCGCCCATCAGTTCGACATAGACATCGATATCGTCGCGTTTCGCCAGCGCAACCGGGTCGGTTTCCCACGCATAGTCCGACAGGTTCACGCCACGATCTTTGTTGGGGTCCCGCGCAGAGACTGCCACGATCTCAATCGACCGGCCCATGCGCGCCTTCAACAATTCTGCATGTCGGCGGACAATCTTGACGACACCCACGCCGACAGTTCCCAAGCCCGCAATTCCGAGCCGCAGCGCCTGTGTCATGTCGTGGGTTCCTTTCCGCTCGAAACTTATCTGAATTCGGACGGTTGTCCGGTCAGCGCTGCCTTAGCGGGTTCAAGCACAGGGTGCAATCCGTCACCGGGGATTGTGGCCGTGAATCGTGACGCTTTAGTTGGTTTGCGCGTTTTGCAGCGCTTCCGCCTTTTGCGCCAGCGCCTCGCTGCGCTGTGTCAGTTCTTCTTCTACCTCGGCGGCCTGGCTGACGGGGTCGATCGCAGGCCCCAACGTTTCCTGCAACGGGACAAGGCGCGGGTAGGGGGCCGATTTTACCGAGGCGGGTTCACTGCCTTCAAGCTCGGGAAAATCTGCACATCCGGCAAATAGAAGAATAAGGGGCAGAACAGGCAGCAGTTTCATGTAGCGGGCTTTTCTATGTCACACGTCCCATCGTGATGCACCTTTTACCGACTTCGATCAAGCGGGGTTCTATATGAACATTTGTTCAGATACTGTGGGGCATGGCTCGAACTCAAGGCTCCCATTCTGATATCACAGGTCCGCGTATCCGCAAGGCGGCCCTGAACCTGTTTGCCCGCCATGGCTATGCGGCGGTCTCGATGCGACAGATCGCGAAAGAGGTCGGCGTACAGGCAGGGGCGTTGTACAACTATACGCCGGACAAGCAGAGTTTGCTTTATCGTTTGATGCGCGAACATATGCAGGACCTGCTTTCAGCACTGGGCGCTTTGGAGCGCGGCGATGACGCCGGGGAGGCGTTGCGCCAGTTTGTCGGCTTTCACATTCGCTTCCATTTGCAGCGCCCGGATGAGGTGTTCATCGCCTATATGGAGTTGCGCAACCTCTCACCCGAGAACTTTGCCGAAATCGAAGACTTGCGGCGTCAGTATGAAAACGCGTTGGAAGACATCCTTCACCAAGGGCAACAGGCCGGTCAGTTTGTGATTTCAGACACCAAGATCGCCACACTTGCGGTGATTGCCATGTTGAATGGTGTGATGACCTGGTACCGGTCTGGTGGCCGATTGTCTCTGGACGAAGTTGAACAGATATATTGGAGCATGGTGCACAAGGCAGTGACGGCCTGACAGGGTCAGACCGTCACAATGTTAGTGCGCAGGGCGAATGAAGGTCCCGTTGCGCAGCTCTCGAAACGCTTGTTCCAGTTCCGCCCGCGTGTTCATCACAATCGGACCATGCCACGCGACGGGCTCATCGATCGGAGCACCCGAGATCAGCAGAAACCGCACGCCTTCGGGGCCAGCCTGAACAGTGATCTCGTCACCTGTGCCAAAACGAACAAGAGTGCGGTCGCCCGACATATCCCGGATGTTGACCTCTTGCCCGGCGACTTCTTTTTCAAGCAACACACCGGTCGGTTGAGATGCGTCCGCAAAAGCTGCCTGACCTTGAAACACATAGGCAAAGGCGCGGCGGTAAGTGTCTATACGGAAAATCTTTTTCACACCCGCCGGGACAGAGATGTCCAGATATTGCGGGTCTGCTGCGATGCCGTCCACAGGTCCGGTTTTGCCCCAGAACTCTCCAACAATCACCCGCACGGTCGTGCCGTCGTCGTCGGTGACTTCGGGGATGTCCTTGCTTTGAACATCCTGATATCGCGGAGCAGTCATCTTCTGGTCCGAGGGCAGGTTGCCCCACAGCTGGAACCCGTGCATCTGACCCGATGTGTTTCCGTGCGGCATCTCCTGATGCAGGATACCAGACCCCGCAGTCATCCATTGCACGTCGCCAGCCCCCAAAGTGCCTGTGTTGCCCAGCGAATCCGAATGCTCGACCGATCCGGCCAGCACATAGGTGATCGTCTCAATCCCCCGATGCGGATGCCAGGGAAACCCAGCCTGATAGTCCTGCGGTCGCTCGTTTCTGAAATCATCGAACAGCAGGAAGGGATCCAGTTCGGACGGGTCCTGAAACCCGAACGCGCGGTGAAGTTTCACGCCAGCCCCTTCCATTGTCGGGACGGCTTTGCGTGTTTCCAGTGTTGGTCTAAGGGACATGAGAGCCTCCGGTTCGTATGACCAGCATGTAACCCCTGCGTGAATGCAGTCAATTTGCGCAAAGTAACCGAACCTGTGCAAATTTGCGATACTACCAAGCCTCTGTTGTTTCCGATTCAAAGTGGCTACATCGAACGGGACGAAACAGGAGATATTCATGCAGGACGAAGTGCTGGCAACGATTAAGGCATCATCCCCCAGACGGTGGGCCGGGGTAGGGATGCTGACAATGGTCGGTGCGCTGGTTACCTACGTCGCTCTGGCATCACCGCCCGAGCCGGTATGGCAAGTGTTTCTGTTCGTCGTTGGCGGTGCTTCTCTCTGGCTGGCGCTTAGCGTCTGGCGCGCCACAGAAGACTATATTGAGCTGACACGCACGGAACTGCGCACAGGGTCGGGTCAGATCATTTCCCAAGTGGCCGATATTGAAGCGGTAGATCGCGGCGTGTTCGCCTTCAAACCTTCAAATGGCTTTCTGGTTCGCACAAGGCATAAAGCAGCGAACACATGGGCACCGGGGCTGTGGTGGCGGATTGGTCACCGGGTAGGCGTGGGCGGCATGACATCTGCCGCCGAGGCCAAATTCATGTCCGAAATCTTATCCGGTATTATCGCAGACGAACGGGGCCTTCGCTAGGTTGCAGGATATTCTGTTGGTAAAGCGAGGGCGGGTGAAAACGAAGTTGTCAAAGTTGATACCCGTCGCGAAATCCCAACCCGGTTTGAACGTCGGGATATACTCATTCGAGGTTTCGACCAGAATAACCGTGTCCGTATTCGGCATCGGCGGCAAGCGATTTTTTATTTCGTGAATGGTGTTGTTGTCCCACGCAGTTTTATAGCCACGTACAGTCGACCAACGCACTTTGTGTTTATCCGCGTCTTCATCGTATTCGAGCAGCGATATCCGCATTTTCACTTCAGACCGGTTGTTGATCATCTTGCCGGCCAAGTCGTGCAGCGAGTCGAAATACACATCGGTCACAGCTTGCGTTTCGCGCGAGATCAGATCGCTGATCGTATAGGCAGCCTTCAGATTTGACGCACTTTGCCGAAAACCTTCAAAAGCGGTAAACGTGAACGTGATGGTCCAAAGCATCAGCGGGAAGATCATAATGGCTTCGACGGTCAGAATCCCGCTTTCGTCTTTCCTGAAGGCCTTGATGCGGTTTTTCAAATTCCTGAGTACAGTCATGATCTTAAATCGGCTCCTGTACGAATGCTGTTGTTGCGGACACTGAATAATGGCCGGATTCGTCTGGGACAGCTTTTGCAATGACCGACGTTTCGAGAATTGGTTTGATACGCAGGCAGGCCCGCAAGATCATCAGTTCATTGGACTGGCCACTTTTGAAGTCCAGCACAGGTTTGGGATCTTCAGAGGCGTCAGTGCAGGGGGGCTTGGGAGAGAGGACGATGCCCTTAAACGCATCCTGTTTAAGCATTTGCAGGCGCAAGTTGCTTTCACAGTTCTGAATGCCGGAAACATTGCAGATCCGGTTCTTGATATCGTCATGGTCCCAGTTGGTGCCTGTACCCAGTCGAATGTCCCGAACAACCAGGTCAACACCACGTTCCAGCGCGGCGTGCTGCATCGTGATGACGGACAATTCGCCGCCAGCGACAAGAAGCGCCAGAAACCACGGTATCAGCATGACAAATTCGATCGTCGCGTTTCCGGACTCGGAGCGCTTTAAACGGCGGAGTTTTGACAGGGATTTCCGGATCATTGGGTCAACCTCAGCTTGCGGATTGACGATGCAATGGACTCGAACGCTGTTTCCAAATGCAGGCCGCTTACGTTGTAAACATGGCTATCCGAGCTCGCGCAGGACTTGATAGTGTTCAGGCCGCTGGTCGGAGCTTCGAAGGCGATACCGTAGATGATCACACCTTTGATTTTGGCCGCGCCGCAGATGTTGGCAGTACGCGTGTTCTTTGTGGACGAGCCCACTGAATCCCGCAGATTCCAGTACCAGTTATTTTCATGGTTATTCTGCCAGTAGAAGTTGTTTTTGGCGTTCCACCACAGCGATGCCCGATTGAACAAATCAGGATAGGTCATGCGAACAGCGGTTCCGACCTCTTCGTTCGACGGGTTTTCGTTTTCCGGGTTGCCGAACGGATGATCGGCTGTGACGTAGCTTCCACCATTATTTTCAGTGTGCTGCATCCAGACCCAGCGATCCGGATTGCGGGAATAGCGAATGCTGTATTCACCTTTTTCCCCATTACCCCGATCATATTCAGGGTTGAACCAGACTTCTGTTAGCCCACTTCGAACCGACGGGTCCAACATGTATTGGGTCGTGTTTTGCCCGTCGGTCATAACGATTACGACCTTCAGAACGTCCGAGTTAAAGGATTCCGGGCGTGCCGCGAATTTGGCAGGAACTTTACCTTCTTCAGCCAGCTTGTCGACAACCGGCTGGAATGTCGGGTCCAGAACGCCGACACCCCATTTCATGCCCACGTCAATAGAAGTGTTACCGCTGGCGGTCAGGGCATCAATGCGTTGGTGCAGGTAAGTTACGTTGTCGGTTACTGGTGTGATTTCACTGCCAGCGCGCACTGGGCATACGAAATATGCCGGGTTCGGTTCTCCATCGGTGTATACGCCGTTTACATACGCACTGTTGTACCGCCACGGATCAAAATGACCGGTGCGCTGATAGAACGCTTGCGGGTCAAGCGTCACATTCCCAAAATGTCCGGAGGTGAAGTCTACGCAGTGCGAATAGTTATGCTCGGACGTGACATTCGTAAATTTGCCCAGGATGTCCTGACCCGCGTTGACCTGCGTCGCGTAGGGAATAATCGACATCGAGATTTTTGTTTCGCCGGTCTTCTCAAGCATCAGTGTGACAAATTCTTTGGCAGCTTCCCTGAGCACCTCGATTTTTGTTTTGCCGGGCGTTGCCGAAGATCTGGTCATCGAGCCTGACATGTCCAGAACAAGCGAAATTTCGACCGACCCGATGGATTCTTCGGCTGCACTGCCAGCCACGATACCCAGTTCTGTGACCTTGCCGAACCGCAGATAGCGCGTCGGGACAACCGCGTCGGCAGTTGCGGACACTTTCCGAGAGCCGAACCCCTCAACGACGGTTACCTTTTTCTCAAGATGACCCAGTCCGGCTTTATCCATGTACGCTTCGACCACCTGCAGGGGCGGAAGCTTCTGGTCAAGGTCTGCCGCCGCAAGTACCGCGCGGTCCAGAGTGGACTGGAGGCTTGCACGGTCGCGTTCATATCTCATGACATCCATTGCCATGCCGGTGATCGCGAGCATCAGGACCACCATAAACAGCACGAAAATAGTAAAAGTGCCGTCTTCTTCTTTGGCAAACCGCCGCAACTCGGAAACCTTGCGCTTCGGCATCGAGCCGTCTTCGTGAAGCGAGAATTTTATCATTTTGATCACTCCGCTTCGCACATAGTATGCGTGCGACATAGAAAAGAAATTTGGGTTAAATTTAATTTTCAAACGTGGCGTGAATTGGGCGAAAAAGGCTTGGTTTTGGCCTTTTTGCGCACTTGAGGGGCATAATTCCCGCGTTTTCCCCTAGTCTGTAGATGGATTGAAGACAATCTCTTAAGTGTTTGACCGGTTTGGACGACTCACCATCAAGCGGACAAGCGGTTGTGAAGAGGATGATGAAAAAAAATGCATTGTTTGATTGCAGCAAGCCATCAGTGGTGCGACAAAACGTCATGACGTTTCGTCATTCAGCGGTACGGAGGACTTTATGACCGGCATCCAAGAACCAAGTTTTCGTGAAAGTGTAGATCTGATGTTCAACAGGGCAGCAGCTCTGATGGAACTACCACCGGGGCTGGAACAGAAAATCCGAGTTTGCAACGCGACCTACACTGTTCGATTTGGTGTGCGGCTGCGGGGCGAAATCCATACTTTCACCGGATACAGATCCGTGCATTCCGAACATATGGAGCCGGTTAAAGGCGGTATTCGCTACGCCACCGCAGTGAACCAGGACGAAGTCGAGGCCCTCGCTGCGCTGATGACGTATAAGTGTGCTCTTGTCGAAACGCCCTTCGGCGGATCCAAGGGCGGACTTTGCATCGACCCGCGCCAATACGAAGAGCATGAGTTGGAACAGATCACGCGTCGCTTTGCCTATGAGCTGGCCAAGCGTGACCTGATCAACCCGTCGCAAAACGTACCGGCGCCGGACATGGGGACGGGCGAACGCGAAATGGCGTGGATTGCCGACCAATACGCGCGGATGAACACCACCGACATCAACTCGCGTGCCTGTGTGACCGGCAAGCCGCTGAACGCAGGCGGCATCGCAGGGCGGGTCGAGGCGACCGGGCGCGGCATCCAATACGCTCTGCGCGAGTTTTTCCGTCACCCCGAAGACATCCAAAAAGCGGGTTTGTCCGGCAAACTGGACGGCAAGCGCGTTGTCGTGCAGGGGCTGGGCAACGTGGGCTACCACGCCGCGAAGTTCCTGAGCGAGGAAGATGGCTCGCGCATTGTCGGGATCATCGAATGGGACGGGGCGCTATATAACCCCGATGGCATCGACGTCGAAGCCGTGCGCCAATGGATCGTCAAACATGGTGGTGTAAAGGATTATCCGGACGCCACGCATTCTGCCGAAGGCGCAAGCGTGTTGGAGGCCGAATGCGATATTCTGATCCCTGCGGCCCTGGAAGGTGTCATCAACCTGTCGAATGCTGATCGGATCAAGGCGCCACTGATCATCGAAGCCGCGAACGGCCCTGTAACAGCTGGCGCCGATGAAATACTGCGCAAGAAAGGAACCGTGATCATCCCCGATATGTATGCCAACGCGGGCGGTGTCACGGTTTCGTATTTCGAATGGGTCAAAAACCTCAGCCATATCCGCTTTGGCCGGATGCAACGCCGACAGGAAGAGGCGCGGCACGAGTTGATTGTCAGCGAGTTGGAGCGGTTGGACCGTTACCTTGGCGACGCCTGGTCGATGTCTCCGGACTTCAAGGCGAAGTATCTTCGGGGGGCTGGTGAGCTTGAGCTGGTGCGCTCGGGCCTCGACGACACAATGCGCATTGCGTACCAGTCGATGCGTGAGGTCTGGCACAGCCGCGATGATGTCGAAGACTTGCGCACAGCCGCTTACATCGTGGCTATTGATCGCGTTGCCAAAAGCTATCGCGCCAAAGGTCTCTAAATCAGTTGGGCGGGGTGAGTATTTTGCCTCGCCCGCAAGCGCTGCGGCTTGAATGTCGATGGCAGCCCGTTAGTTTGACGGTTAAGACAATTCCAAAGAAACGAATCCCGGAGAACTTTATGTTGCGTATCGCCATTGTCGCGGCTTTGATGGCCACCCCTTTGGCCGCTCAGGAAACCAAGGAAGAAAGCTGCAAGTTTCAGGCTGATGTCGTGGCAGCGATTCAAAAGGCGCGGCTGGATCGCGTGAAAGAACGTGATGTGGCACAAGCCGTGGCCGAGAGCGGCCCGACCTGGCCCGAGAACTACAACGCTGCGGTTCCGTTGATCACACCTTGGGTTTATGAGCAAAAGATGCGTGACGTGCGCAAAAAGGATCTGGGTGCTGCTTGGCTGGAGCTGTGCTTGCAGCAATAATCCACAACCTGACAATTTCCTTGTGGACAATCGCGTGCCATCCCCTTGGCGCGCGTTTTCATTTCTGGCAGGTTTGACCCATGTCTTTGCCCCCCGGATTTCTGGATGAACTTCGCGCACGCCTCAGCCTGTCTCAGGTTGTCGGGCGCAAAGTCATGTGGGATCAGCGCAAGTCCAATCAAGGCAAGGGCGACATGTGGGCCCCGTGCCCGTTCCATCATGAGAAAACGGCCTCGTTCCACGTTGATGACCAGAAGGGGTTTTATTATTGCTTCGGCTGCCAAGCGAAAGGCGACGCCATCAGCTTTGTGAAAGAGACCGAGAATGTCTCGTTCATCGAAGCTGTCGAAATTCTGGCCCGCGAGGCGGGAATGCCGATGCCCGCGCGCGATCCGAAAGCGCAGGAAAAGCAGGATCGCCGCTCGCAACTGGCCGACGTGATGGAGCAGGCCACACAATTCTTCCGCCTGCAACTCAAGACCGGAGCAGGGGCGGCGGCCCGCGATTATCTGACCCGCCGAGGGCTGGACGCGCAGGCGCTGGACCGGTGGGAAATCGGTTTTGTGCCGGATGGGTGGCAAGCGCTGTGGGATCATCTGCGCGGCAAGAACGTGGCTGAGGATCTGATCCTTGGCGCGGGACTGGCCAAGCCGTCGAACAAGGGCAAAAAGCCCTATGACACGTTCCGCAACCGGATCATGTACCCGATCCGCGATCCGCGCGGGCGCTGCATTGCGTTTGGCGGGCGGGCGATGGACCCCAATGACAACGCGAAATACCTGAACTCGCCCGAGACGGAATTGTTCGACAAAGGACGCAGCCTCTACAATCATGGCCCTGCGCGTCAGGCAGCGGGGAAGGGGCAACCGCTGATCGTGGCCGAAGGATATATGGACGTGATCGCGCTGGCGGAGGCGGGCTTTGGTGCGTCGGTTGCGCCTCTGGGAACAGCGATCACGGAAAACCAGCTTCAGTTGCTTTGGCGCATTTCAGACGAACCGATCATCGCATTGGATGGCGACACGGCGGGCCTGCGTGCAGCTATGCGGGCGGTCGATCTGGCATTGCCGCTGCTGGAGGCTGGAAAATCTCTGCGCTTTGCGTTGATGCCTGAGGGCAAAGACCCGGACGACCTTTTGCGCGCCGAAGGCCCGGGGGCTGTACAGGCTGTGCTGGAAAGCGCGATTCCGATGGTCAAGTTGCTGTGGCAGCGCGAAACCGAAGGCAAGGTGTTCGACAGCCCGGAACGCAAGGCAGCTTTAGACAAGTCGCTGCGGGACAAGATCAAGCTTATCCGAGACCCTTCTATCCGCTCGCATTACGGGCAAGAAATCAAAGACCTGCGCTGGCAACTGTTCCGCCCGCAACGCCAGTCACAAAACCGCCCATGGCAACCACGCGGCAAATGGCAGCCTCAGCAAACGGCAACGCCGGGTGCGCGGGCTTCGTTTCTTGCGTCGTCTGAGACTGCTGATATCCAACTGCGCGAAGCTGCAATTCTGGCAATTGCCGTTCTCAACCCCAAAGTTGTCGTTCAGTTCGAACATCAGTTGGAAGAGATGGACTGTCACGATCCTGATCATGCGGCGCTGCGCGACGCTGTGTTGCGCCACGCGATAGATGATCCGGATAACCTGAAAGATCATATCATAGATTCTTTGGGGCCTGAGCCCCTTGAAAACCTGCTGGCCCTTCGCCATGTCGCTGTAATCCCCTGTGTGTTCAAACCGGGCGACGTCGAAAAGGCCGAGATGACACTGGCCGAGGAATTCGCAAAGATCAAAGCGCTCCGGGGGTTGGATGCTGAGATTGCCGAAGCGGAAGAGGAACTGTCGGATCTGGCCGATGAGGCGCTGACATACCGGCTGGCTCAGGCCGCCGAAGAGCGCAACCGAACGAACCGAAGCCAGAACGAAGACAGGGCCGTTTTCGACATCGCCGACAACGGTGCGCGAATCAACCGCGACGAGAAAGACGCTTTTGAGGCAATCATGTCAGGTATCAATTTCGAGCGAAAACGCCGATAAAGTGGTGTTTTCGTAAGGCACTGGAAAAGAAAAACAGGTAAACGGGTGGCCGAATCACTTCTACGCGCTAATGATTCGGTTCAAACGAATCACCCATCCCTGCAGGAGCATTGAATGGCCGCCAAAGACACGACCGAAGATCGCAAATCCGACGAGCAGGAACAGGAAATCTCGCTGGACATGAGCCAGGCCCAGGTCAAGAAGATGATCGCCGAGGCCCGCGAGAAAGGCTACATCACCTACGACCAGCTCAATCAGGTTCTGCCGCCGGATCAGGTCAGCTCGGAACAGATCGAAGACGTTATGTCGATGCTGTCCGAGATGGGCATCAACATCATCGAAGATGAAGAGGCCGAAGAGGAAGAGAACAAAGGCTCGACCGAACTGACCACCACCGAAAGCAACCGCGAGGTTGCATTGGCCGGGGCCGCCACCGAAAAACTGGACCGTACCGATGACCCTGTCCGCATGTATCTGCGTGAGATGGGCTCGGTCGAACTGCTGAGCCGTGAGGGCGAGATTGCCATCGCCAAGCGGATCGAAGCTGGCCGCAACACGATGATTGCGGGGCTGTGCGAAAGCCCGCTGACCTTTCAGGCGATCACCATCTGGCATGACGAACTTTTGTCCGAAGACATTCTTCTGCGTGACGTCATCGATCTGGAAGCCACGTTCGGCAACCAGATGGACGAAGATGGCGATGTCGAGGAACCGGTGGTCGACACGTCGAACGTACAGTCGGCCAAGCCCGCCAAGGATGAAGGCCCGGAACTGGATGCCGACGGCAACCCGATTGCCAGCGACGATGATGATGACGACGACGATCAGGCCAACATGTCGCTGGCCGCGATGGAAGCCGCGCTGAAAGATCAGGTTCTGACCACGCTGGAGCGGATCTCGACCGATTTCTCGATGCTGTCGGAAATGCAGGACAGTCGGATTTCGGCCACCCTGAATGAAGACGGCACCTTTAGCGAAAAAGACGAAGAAACCTATCAGAAGCTGCGGGCCGAGATTGTCGAGCTGGTGAATGGCCTTCACCTGCACAACAACCGGATCGAAGCGCTGATTGACCAGCTTTATGGCATCAACCGCCGCGTTATGTCTCTGGACAGCTCGATGGTGAAACTGGCGGATCAGGCGCGGATCAACCGTCGTGAATTCATCGACGCTTACCGTGGTCGCGAACTGGACCCGAACTGGCTGTCCGAGATGGCCGAAAAGCCGGGCCGGGGCTGGCAGATGTTCATTGAACGCTCGACCGCCAAGGTCGAGGAACTGCGCAACGATATGGCTCAGGTCGGCCAATACGTCGGTCTGGACATCCCTGAATTCCGTCGCATCGTGCAGCAGGTTCAGAAGGGTGAGAAAGAGGCGCGTCAGGCCAAGAAGGAAATGGTCGAAGCCAACCTGCGTCTGGTGATCTCGATCGCCAAAAAGTACACGAACCGTGGCCTGCAATTCCTTGATCTTATTCAGGAAGGGAACATCGGCTTGATGAAGGCGGTGGACAAGTTCGAATACCGCCGCGGCTACAAGTTCTCAACCTATGCGACCTGGTGGATCCGTCAGGCGATCACACGTTCGATCGCGGATCAGGCGCGGACCATCCGTATTCCGGTCCACATGATCGAGACGATCAACAAGCTGGTCCGGACCGGTCGCCAGATGCTGCACGAAATCGGCCGCGAGCCGACGCCGGAAGAACTGGCCGAAAAGCTGCAGATGCCGCTTGAGAAGGTTCGCAAGGTGATGAAGATCGCCAAGGAGCCGATCAGCCTTGAGACGCCGATTGGCGACGAGGAAGACAGCCAGCTGGGCGATTTCATCGAGGACAAGAATGCTGTACTGCCGCTGGACAGCGCCATTCAGGAAAACCTCAAGGAAACGACCACGCGGGTTCTGGCCTCGCTTACCCCGCGTGAGGAGCGGGTTCTGCGGATGCGTTTTGGCATCGGCATGAACACCGACCATACACTGGAAGAGGTCGGACAGCAGTTCAGCGTGACTCGCGAACGTATCCGTCAGATCGAAGCGAAGGCGTTGCGGAAGCTCAAGCACCCCAGCCGGTCCCGAAAACTCCGGTCTTTCCTGGACCAGTAAGTATCAAGGCGCCTCACCCGAGGCGCCTTTTTTCTTTGGCCTTCACGATGGCCTGTTCTCTCATCACATTGGCGGGAAATCACACGGCTTGGGCCGCACCCCTATCTATATCGACCATGTCCACTCATGGGACGGGGCCGGGGCGAGGTTTATTAGGCCGATGACCCCCGGTCTCCTGTCCGGATGGGATGCGCCACTCGGGTTTTGAAGGCGCTGGGCGGCTGGCCTGTCCATCGTTTGAAAGCAGTCGAGAAAGCGGCCTGATCTGCGTAACCCAGCGAGTATGAGATTTCAGACAAAGCCATGCCATTTGTTATGAAGGTCTGGGCCAGATCGCACCTTAGATCGTCCACAATATCGCGATAGGTGGTGCCTTCTTCTTTCAGACGTCGACTGAAGGTTCTGAGGCTCATTCCCAGATCAGCTGCAACATCTTCTGCCTGCATGATGGCACCAGGCAGGGACCGGGTAATCAGCCCTTCGACCCGCGCGCGTGTTATATGTTTGGGCGATGGTTTTTCGGCAAGCAGGCGTTCACCATATTCCAGTAAATGTTCCCGCAGCTTGGGATCATAGGTCGGCACCGGCAGCTCCAACACGGAAAGAGGCAGGATGATTTCAATTCGTTCGGCTCCAAAAACCACCGGAAACCCGGCCAGCTTTTCGAAGGTTCTGGCGTGATCACCAACCTTGTGCTGAAAGCGCATCTCCATCGGGTAGAGGTTTACCTGAGTCAGGTTCCTCATCCTGGCCAGGGCGGCAAACACCAGAAATTCGGTACGCCGGTGATACCGGGCAAAGCTGGCATCCTTCCAATCGGCCTCAAACGCAACGAAATTGCCAGCAACACGATAGCTCAGCGCGATGGCCGGATCGATGATCCCGTGAAAGCGAGCGAGGTTTTCCATCACCTGTTTCAAGTCGCGAGAATACTTGCTGATATACCCGGTCACGGTCGAGGCCGAGGTGACCTCGAGCCCTGTACGCGCCGCAAACGTAATGTCGCTGATCGCGTCGCAGGCGTGACGGATGAACAGCGCCTCCTTATGGGCGCTGAAGACCGTGGCCGGTGGCGCGATGTCCTCAGGGCGCAGCCCGGACATTTTCAGGACCCGGTCAGATGCGTTGCTGCTGCCTGTGTGGCGGTCTAACGCCCGGATTAAAAACTGCAGTCGGCCAATATCTACGTCCATCGCAGAGCAACACCCTAACTTCTCAAATGCATTCGTAGCTTATCACAGAAATCATGTGTCATGGCCGGACGTCAGGGCAAGACAGGTTTTGCGCCGGGGTTTGTCTTTGTTGGCGATTTCTCAAAAGGTTTTGACCGGAACGAACATGTGCTGGCGAAAGCAGCTACCCAAATCTAACGTGTTGCCGGGTCGGGACCTTAAAGGGGATGAGGTCAGAGCCGCCGAGAAGACACCAGTCTCTGGTCAGGGCTCCCCGGCACGCATTTTCCCTTCAAACGTGTCGCATTGCACCACGATGCGGGATATGCGACCCTGCATCCAGCGGGCATCATTCGTGTCGGGTTCATGCAAGATAATGATTTAAATAAAATTTCTTCCTACCGAAACCTGATCGTTTTCGATGGCGAGTGCGTGCTGTGTTCGGGCTTTTTTCGGTTCATGCTCAAACGTGATTTGTCCCAAACCTTTCAGTTTGCGACGGCGCAGTCCCCGCTGGGGCAGAAACTGTATCGCGACCTTGGTATGCCCACGCGGGACTATCAGACAAATCTGGTGATCGTCGATGGTGCAGTCTATCAACATCTGGACGCATTTGCCGCCGCGATGCGTCAATTGCCGGGTTTGTGGCCGCTGCTTTCGATATGTCGGTTCTTGCCTCATATTCTCAAGTACCCGCTGTATCGCCTGATCGCGCGAAACAGATACGCGGTGTTTGGCAGATCCGGGACATGTCTGGTTCCCGGGCCCGATGTGAAGGCACGTTTTGCCCTTAACGGGTATTGAGGATGGCAGACCCGTTTTTGCAAACGCTGGGGCGGCCTGAAGATTTGCCAGAGTCGATCCGCAACCTGCACAGCGCCGAAGGCCAATATGTGGGTCGCTGCGATATTGAACGTGGAAAAGGCGTTCTGGCTGCACTCGCAACGCGTTTGGCCGGGTTTCCTGTCGATGGAAAAGATGTCACGGTGTCGGTTCGGATTGGCACAAAGGGCCAAATCTGGAGTTGGGACCGCGATTTTGGTGGCCATAAAACCAAATCAACTTTGAATTTTGATGAGAAAAGGAAATGTGTTCGCGAAGCGTTTGGGGCGATTTCGATCTGGTTGCAGCCCGTTTGGCAAGGCAGCGGGCTGCACATCAAAATCCTTCGGCTGACTGTATTGGGACTGCCGTTGCCATCCTTTGTTCTGCCGCGTTCAACAACTCGGGAATGGCAGGACGAGCACGGGCGCTTCAGGTTTGACGTGTCAGCGACCGCTCCGGGTTTGGGAATGTTGATCCGATATCAGGGCTGGCTCACACCGGTTCACGCGATATGCGGGAACTCCTGAATTCATCGTGAGCCTCCCTTTGCGAACGACACAGGCAAACTAACCTATTGGAGACACACAATCAGGGAAGAATTTCGATGAAACAGATATGGACATTTGCAGCGCTGACTGCCGTGGCGTTCAGCTTTCCCATGATAGCTGAAGCTGCACGGAACGGGTACAGAACCGAACCCATCAACGCCACCGATTTTGAAGTCATCCCGCGCGGCGATCAACGCACGGAAGGCTATTGGTGTGCGGCTGCGGATTATGCGCGCCGGACATTGGGGTTGGGCTGGACAGATCGTATCTATGTTTTGCGAGGATATGGGCCCAGTGTCACCACCGGGCGCAGAACAGCAGTTCAGTTTTCGATAAAACCACCTCAGTCCGTCGATGTGCAACCCAGCAGTTTTGTCTCGTTCGGCTTTCAGCCCGGCAACAGTGAATCTGTACAAGGCGCGAACGCTCGGTGTAATTATCGGCCGTTCTTCAATGACTGAAAAACGTACAGGATAGTCCAGATGCAGACTGAATTCGTTATACGCACCCAAGGGCCGGGGCTATACGAATTCACGCCCCAAGTGCGACAATGGCTTGGTCAGGTGGCGAAGGATGGGGTTTTGACCCTGTTCGTTCGCCACACATCCTGTTCACTGCTGATTCAGGAAAACGCTGATCCTGAAGTTCAAACCGATCTGCGGGCGTTTTTCGAAAGGCTAGTGCCGCCATCTGACCACCCGGCCATGTCGTACCTGCGGCACACCTATGAAGGGCCGGATGATATGCCCGCACATATCAAGGCCGCTCTCATGCCGGTATCGCTGTCGATCCCCGTGTCTCGGGGGCAACCTTTGCTGGGAACATGGCAAGGGATTTATCTGTTCGAACACCGCGCTGCGCCGCATCAAAGACAGGTGACAGCGCATCTGGCTTGACCCTTTATTTAGCGGTTTAAATTTCCGACTACCCAAACCCTAGCGGCTAGCCTATAGTTGTGGATAAGTAAGCCGCAGCGCTTACAAAAAGAAGCCGAACATGGGACGAGGAGACGGCGGATGCGCTGCCCGTTTTGCGGAAATATCGACACTCAGGTGAAAGATTCACGCCCGGCAGAGGACCATGTGGCAATCCGCCGACGCCGGTTCTGTCCGGCCTGTGGCGGACGGTTCACGACCTACGAGCGTGTTCAACTGCGCGATCTGGTTGTTATCAAAACCAACGGCAAACGCGAGGATTTCGACCGCGATAAGTTGGAGCGTTCGATCCGCATCTCGATGCAGAAACGGCCTGTTGACCCCGAACGGATCGATCAGATGATCTCGGGCATCGTGCGTCGGCTGGAAAGCATGGGGGATACGGATATCCCGTCCAACAAGATCGGTGAGATCGTCATGGAAGCTCTGGCGCGGATCGACACCGTCGCCTATGTTCGCTTTGCGAGTGTGTACAAGAATTTCCAGGCGGCCGATGACTTCGAGGAGTTTGTCCACGAACTGCGCCCGCCGCAGCCTTCGACGGACGAGTGAGCGAAACAGATAAGCGATTCATGGCGCTGGCCCTGTCATTGGGACGGCGCGGCCAAGGGACGTGCTGGCCGAACCCCGCTGTGGGCTGTGTTATCGTGCGCAACAACCGGATCATCGGGCGTGGCTGGACCCAACCCGGCGGTCGCCCCCATGCCGAGACCGAGGCACTGGCGCAGGCCGGACAGGCCGCGCGTGGCGCGACTGCCTACGTGACGTTGGAACCCTGCTCTCATCACGGAAAGACGCCGCCTTGTGCCGGGGCTTTGATTGCGGCCGGCGTGACCCGCGTCGTGGCCGCCGTGGAAGACAGCGATCCGCGCGTGGCAGGGCAGGGCTTTGCCATGTTGCGTGAGGCTGGAATTGAGGTCGTAACCGGCGTTCTTGCCGATCAGGCGGAACGGGATCTGGAAGGGTTTTTCCTCAAGACCGAACAGGGCCGACCGTTTGTAACCCTCAAGATGGCCAGCAGTTTTGACGGTCGGATCGCAACCTCGACCGGGCATAGCCAATGGATCACCGGGCCGCAGGCGCGCCGCGTGGTTCATGCGATGCGCGCACGTCATGACGCGGTGATGGTGGGCGCCGGGACGGCTCGTGCTGACGACCCTTCGTTGACGGTGCGGGATCTTGGTGTGGAGCATCAGCCTGTACGCGTTGTGGTATCGCGTCATATGGACATATCCCTGATGGGGCAATTGGCCCGCACGGCGTCAAAGATTCCTGTCTGGCTTTGCCATGCGCATCACCCGGACGCCGAACGTGCGCAGGCCTGGGAGGGGCTGGGGGCCAAGCTGATCCCCTGCGCGCTGAAGGACCACCATATCGATGCAGCCGATCTGCTTCAGCAATTGGGTCAGGCCGGTTTGACCAGTGTTTTCTGCGAAGGCGGCGCCGCCCTTGCAGCTTCGCTGTTGGCCGACGATCTGGTGGACGAATTGATTGGATTTACAGCTGGGTTGACCATCGGGGCCGAAGGGCTGGCGGCAGTTGGAACATTAGGGCTGGAGACGCTGGAGGCGGCGCCGAGGTTCGAATTGATCGAAACGCAAGTGGTAGGCGGCGATGTCCTGCACCGCTGGCGCAGAGCTTCGGAATAACGTCAGCGCCACAAATGCGCGTGCGTCGCAAACGCGCCCTGAAGTTTTGACAGGATACGATTGATCGGGCCAGAAGAGACAGCATACCCTTGCGCCAGACGTTCCATGGCCACTTCGACGGGGCAGGGTTGCCCAGTAGTCGGATCGTAATACCGGGGATAATCAATCAGGGTGGCGTGCACCAATCCCATCAGCGACGGCCGCGCGCCGCGCCGAACGGGTACCGCCCCAAGATCGGTGGTCAGGCCCCAACCGGCGTAGAAAGGCGCGCCCAGAGTGGTAACCTTCACCCCGCGCAGCAAAGCTTCGAACCCCAGAAGCGAGGTCATCGTCCACACCTCTTGCACCTGCGGCAGCAGCGAGGCGGGGTCTGTTTCGGTCACGACGATGTCCGCGATTGTCTCGGCGTCTATCTGGCCTTCACGCAATCCGGCTTCGACATCGGGATGCGGTTTGTAGATCAGAATCGCATTTGGGTTGGCATTGCGGGCGGCTTTCAGCAGTTCCAGATTGCTGCGAACCGCGCTGGTGCCCAACAGGATCGAGGCGTCATCTTCAACTTGTCCCGGCACCAGAATGCGATGCCCTTCGGGCAGGGGGGCAGCAGGTCTGCCTGTGTTGTATTTGCTTAAACTCTCGGCCAACACCCGCTCGACCAACCGCTCAGCGCGCAATTCCTGATCCGGACGCAGAGTTTCGCGCTGGCCGATCAGATCCTCTAACTGGCTGGGTTTTGTCGGATCGTAGTAGATGCCGATCTCGTCGGTCACCAGAGATAAGGGGGGTACAAGTGCTGCACCCAATCCGCGCGACCGCAAGAAACCGTCTTCGACCCGAACCGCCCCTTCGCTGTCGCGCGCCTGGCTGGCCCAGACCATATGGGGGCAATCTGCTGGGTCGGGTTGCGTGGGGGTAAAGCGTACTTTGCCGTATTGCCCAAAAATTTGCTGCAGATGCTTGCGTTTCCACAAGCGCATTCCCGAAGCTGTCCACCCGTTTCGGTCTTGCCGCCACGCGCGGGTCTGCGCCTCCAACGTGTCCAGCACCGTTTCCAGTTCGCACTGTTGAT
Source organism: Ruegeria sp. E8 (assembly GCF_056533985.1). NCBI lineage: Bacteria > Pseudomonadati > Pseudomonadota > Alphaproteobacteria > Rhodobacterales > Roseobacteraceae > Ruegeria > Ruegeria sp. E8. The sequence goes on along the minus strand of NZ_JBQFOY010000002.1, from coordinate 234,391 downwards.
CCCGATAGGGGTCGTACCATGTCGGATAGAGCAGCATCGCCGCCGCAAAAAGTTGCGCACGGGTCAGATTGCGCTGACGACGCAAGACAGGGAATTCGTCTTGTGTAAGCCCCCAACCGGCGTAGAAGGGCTGGCCGAAGACGCGTGGCTTGTGGCCAGCCAGGATCGCCTCATACCCCAGTTGCGAGGACACTGTGTATACCGCTATGGCCCCTTCGAGCAGGGGCCAGGGGCTGATCGGATCACTATACCGTATAATCCGGTCCGACAGGTCCTGATCGGTGAAATGCCCCTGACGATGACCTGCCTGCGTTTCTGGATGTGTCTTGATCAGAATACGCGCGCCGGGGTTTTCTTCCTGCGCTATCACAAGCATTTCCAGAAACCGGGCACGATCCGCGCCGCCTGCCGTGACCGCTGCATCGCCGACCGTTTGGTCGATGATCAGAACATAGCCCGGGTCAGGTGGGGCAAGATCTAAATCAAAGGCGGAATACTTGCTGAGGTGCAGTTCCTTAATCCGCTCCATTGCCGCCCGCGCACGGTTCAGCAATGCGGTGTCATCCAGCGGTTCAGAGTTTAACAGCTTCTCAAGATCCGAAGGTTGGGACGCGTCGAAATGCAGGCCTGAGCGGTCCAGTAACAGACCCAAAGGCGGCTCGCCATCGCGTCCCGGGTGCAATGATCTGAGAAAGGCATCTTCGACGCGCAGAACCGGCGCGCCATGCTTTTCGGCGACCCCAAGGCCCCGATGCGCCGTTGGACTGTTGCCCCAGATGCCTACACAATCGCCATCTTTGGGCAGCCCTAGACGAATGTCATACCCAGCCAGCGATAGAATGCGCCGGATGCGTTTCTGCGTCAGAAAACCACCATTATAGACAAACAGCCGGGTGCGATTGGCCCCGGCTGTGTTGTCCGGATCATGAGTCATGCATCAGTTGCCGGTCAGCGTGGCGACGTTTGCAATAGGCGTCAGGCCGCCCGCGATAAGAGAGATTGATTTGCTCCACTGGGCATAGGGTGCTTCGGTCACGTAAATCGTGTCGTCATCCCGGATCACGAAATCACGCGCGATGAACAGACCGTTTGGGGCCGTCAGGTTCAGCAGGTAGATCATGCGCTGGTCGCCCGTCAGGTCGGCGCGGCCGGTGATGTTGCGGGCGACGTCCTGGCTTTCCTTGCGCAGAATGAAAATGCCGGTCGGATCCGAGGACAGCGTCAGCAATCCGCCGACTTGCGCCAAGGCTTCCAGCGCGGAAAGGTCCTGGCTTTCAAATGCCACGCGCGACTGGCCACCCGTGGCACCAAGCGCGATATACGATCTGCTGTCTTCTTCCACCAGAATACGGTCGCCACCGCGCAGCGCCACATCCAGTTTGGGATTGCGGAACAGGTCTTCATACCAGACGGTTCCCCTCTGGTCCCCCCGGATCAGGGTTACCAGAGCGATATCAGACGCCACAGAAACCCCGCCTGCCTGAGATAACATGCCAAGCAATGAACGGGTTGGCCGTTCGATCGGGTAGATGCCCGGTGTTGCGACCGTTCCTGTCAGTGAGACCGTGGACCCGTCACCGGCAACCCGCCGAACCTCGATCTGTGGATCGGGTGTTTGTTCCTGCAGTTTGTTAGTGATCAGCACGCGCAGCTGTTCCGGTGTGTTCCCAGCGGCCCGCATCCGGCCTGCATAGGGGACAAAGATGAACCCTTCGCTGTCGACCTGAACTTCATCCAGTGCAGTCGCCGCGCCGGTTTCGCCAGAGAGCAAACCGTCGTCGACATTTTCCCATATGGTCAGGCCAAGAACATCGCCGGGGCGGACAGTATCTGCCGTCAAAGTCTGGGCACTGCTGAAAGAGGAGGAGAATCCAAACTGAGGTACGGCAGAGGTGGCGCGTGTCACCCGGTCATCGACTTCCACGACAAATGCATTGCCTCCGTTCTGGACGGCACCGGCCAGAATTTCGGATTTGTTTGGTCCGGATTTCGGCAATTGGCATGCTGCCAGCAAGCCGATTGCGGCCACAAGGGAAACCCCCCGCATCCATCGCTTAGGAGAGAACTGCACTGCCGGATATCCTCAGTCTTTTATAGTTGCAGGCAGACTACCCGGTAAGTCGTTCAACTTCCAGTCACAGAGCGTTTGAACTATTCGACGATTTTCAACTGTGGCGTCTGCGCCTCGTTCTTGTTCAGAATGGACTGGTAGGGATCGCTGGTGTTCAGCATCATGTCGACGGCGCGGCGCAACAATTGCCTGCGGCCGCGGCGAGAGTAAAAACCGCCCGGCACCTGGCTGGTTTCCAAAAGAAACCGCCTGTAACAGCGATAGGCTTTGTTGTCGGGTGCATCGGGTTCAGCGAAAAAATCCGCGATCGGCTGCCGCGAGACAAACTCGGGCTTGTCATAAACCGAGCGTCCGAAAATGCGCAGCGGAATGCCGCGCCACAAAACCTGCTGCCCCGCTGTGGAGTTTACGGTGACAGCTGAGTTCGCCTCATCCAGCAATCGCGCAAGTTTGCCACCGGGGACATAGTGAACCCGGTCTTGGATACCGTGTTTTTCAGCAAACTCCATGGCGCGGCGATGCAAGGGTTCACGATGGTTTTCCAACGGGTGCTCTTTCACCACCAGCCTGTGATGAGCCGGGGCGCCCTGTGCAAAACCCGCGATAACCTGTTCCAGAAAGTCGCACATGCCGGAGTAATCGGAATGGGCCTGAACCGAGCTGTCATGCCCAAGCTGCAGCAGAACGAGGTGATATGGGAAACCACCCCACCTGACGCGTGCCGTCGCGATGCTTCGCTGCAGGCGATGAACCGGCATCAACATCAGGCGTTTGAAGTACAATCGGAATTCCTGCGATACTGACAATTCCCGATGGGGTCGGAAATTAAGGTATCGCTTGTTCAGGAACATCACGAACCAATGATAAAGGGCACCGTAGAAGATATGTTGCCGCATATCCCCCCAATGCGATGGGGGCGGGGGTGTTTTGCTGTCTGACTGCGCCAAAGCCAATTGCATTTGGTCGACATCCAGTGACATGAGGCGAGAGTTGCCATTCGATCCGTCCCTCTCATACGTCACCCACCAGGGACGCAGATAGCCTTCTTCGAACACGTGGATAGTCACCCCGCGCGACTTTGCGATCTCAATCGCGCGCGCGTGAATCGGTCTTGTATCCCCATAGAGAACGATATCTGTCACGTTCTTTTCGGTGATCAACCTGTTCAGCGCCAGCGGCCAGTCCTCTGGCTGGTCCTGAAAGGGAATAAAACTTGCCTTGTCGAACCAAAAAGCCTGATCACCGGCATTGAAGCCAACCCGCCAGACCTGCGCCCCCGTGCCACGCAACATACGCCCCAGGGCCGAGAAAAACGGTCCGTGAGGTCCCTGTAGGAACAGAAAGACCCGGTTATGAGAGCCTGAGGTTGTGTAAGGCATCCCGACTGCTCTTTTTTGCTTTTGTTGCCTAAACTATGCCCGTTTGGGCGATCTACGGCAAGGTGGGGCTTGCCCGAAGGGCCGGTTACGCTTACCTCGGCGGTGCAAGTCAGGCACAGGTTAGGAACTGAGGGTTAACGGAATGTTCACAGGGATCGTCACCGACATGGGCACTGTCACCGAACTGGAGCAGCAGGGGGATCTGCGGGCCCGGATCAAGACAGCCTATGACACGGCAGGTATCGATATCGGCGCCTCGATCGCCAGTGACGGCGTGTGTCTGACTGTGATCGCGCTGGGCGACGATTGGTATGACGTTCAGATCAGCGCCGAGACGGTTTCGAAAACCAACCTCGATACTTGGACGGTCGGCAAGCGCGTTAATCTGGAGCGTGCGCTGAAAGTCGGTGACGAACTCGGCGGCCACATTGTTTCGGGGCACGTGGATGGCGTGGCCGAAGTGGTTGCGGTTGAGGATGAAGGTGACAGCACCCGTGTTACCTTGCGCGCTCCAAAGGAACTGGCGCGGTTCATTGCCCCCAAGGGCTCGGTTGCATTGAACGGCACATCGCTGACGGTGAATGACGTGAATGATTGCGATTTTGGCATCAACTTCATTCCCCACACCAAAGAGGTCACAACCTGGGGCGATATAGGCGTTGGTGATCGCGTCAATCTTGAGATCGATACGCTGGCCCGATACGTGGCCCGCCTGGCCGAGATGTCCTGATACGTCGCGTCGGACAACACCATCGCCGTTTGTGGACTGGTCTTTGGGCCCTCAGTGGTCTATTCCGCCGTGCAAACATGCCATGTGAAAGGCTGCCCCATGAGCTTTGAAACCCCAGGCCCGGTCGAGGCCGAGTTGCGCGACGCGATCAGCCCGATCGAAGACATCATCGAAGAGGCCCGCAAAGGCCGGATGTATATTCTGGTCGACCACGAAGATCGTGAGAATGAAGGCGATCTGGTCATTGCCGCCGAGTTTGCCGATGCCGAGGCGATCAACTTCATGGCCACCCATGGGCGCGGACTGATCTGTTTGCCGATGACGGCGGAACGGGTGGATGCCTTGGGTCTACCGATGATGGCCGTCAACAACTCGTCCCGGCATGAGACCGCGTTCACTGTGTCGATTGAGGCGCGTGAAGGTGTCAGCACCGGCATCTCTGCCGCTGACCGTGCGCTGACCGTGGCGACTGCAATCAATGAACAGAACACGATGGCGCATATCGCTACCCCGGGCCATATCTTCCCGTTGCGCGCAAAGCGGGGCGGGGTGTTGGTGCGCGCGGGACATACTGAGGCCGCCGTTGATATCTCGCGTCTGGCGGGGCTGAACCCGTCGGGCGTGATCTGCGAGATCATGAAAGCCGACGGGACCATGGCGCGTCTGCCTGATCTGGTGGAATTCGCCAAAGAGCACGACATGAAGATTGGCACGATCAGTGATCTGATCAGCTACCGCTCGCGCAACGATAATCTGGTGGTTGAGACCTCGCGTGAAACCGTCACTTCCGAGTATGGCGGTGAGTGGGAAATGCGGATTTTCACCGACCAGACCCATGGCATCGAACACGTTGTCATGGTCAAGGGCGACATCACCACGCCCGAGCCCGTTCTAACCCGCACCCACGCCCTGCACGAAGCACCGGATATTCTGGGGCTTGGCCCGAAATCCTCGCGCGAACTGCCGCGCGCGATGGAAAAGATCGCCGAGGAGGGCCGGGGTGTTGTCTGCCTGTTCCGCCAGCCGCGCAATTCACTGTACGCCGCCGACGACGAAGGCCCGCGCACCATCAAACAAACCGGCCTGGGTGCGCAAATCCTGTCTAAGATGGGTATTCAGGAACTGGTGTTGCTGACCGACTCGCCGGAAACCGTGTATCTGGGGCTTGATGCGTTTGGCCTGTCCATCGTCGGCACCCGCTCGATCCTGAAGGAAGACTGATCATGGCTGAACAAGACAAACATGGCATTCTGCCGACACCCAGTTTCGACAAGCCGGTGAAGCTGCTGATCGTGGCGGCTCCGTTCTATCGTGCCATAGCCGACAACCTGATTGCTGGCGCTAGGGCCGAGATCGAAGCCGCTGGCGGAACCTGTGAAGTTGTCGAAGTCCCCGGTGCGCTGGAAATTCCCACCGCGATTGCCATGGCCGACCGTCAATGCAACTTCGACGGATATGTCGCGCTGGGTTGCGTCATTCGTGGTGAGACCACGCATTACGAAACAGTCTGCAACGACTCGAGCCGCGCCATTCAGTTGATGGGACTGCAAGGGCTGTGTATCGGCAACGGCATCCTGACTGTTGAAAACGATGATCAGGCTGAAGTCCGCGCAAATCCTGAAAAGATGAATAAAGGCGGCGGAGCGGCCGCTGCGGCCTTGCATCTGATCGCACTCAGCCGTAAGTGGGGCTCTTCCAAAAAGGGCGTCGGATTTAAGCCGCCGTCCGAGTCCATCCTTGTGGCGGGCGACAGCAACGGACCCACAACAGCATGACCCAGACAGACGCGCCGAAGCCGGCCAACCAGAAACGCCTGATGAAATCCGCCGCCCGGCTGTACGCCGTGCAGGCGCTGTTCCAGATGGAGCAGTCGGGCCAGACGACCGAGCAGGTTGTGAACGAGTTTCTGGATCATCGGTTCGGCGCTGTCTATGAGGGGGATGAGATGCTGGACGGCGATATCTCGGTCTTCCGGTCGCTCGTCGACAACGCTGTGAACTATCAGGCCCCGATTGATCAGATGACCGACCGCGCTCTGGTTGCCAAATGGCCCATCGCGCGTATCGACCCTACCTTGCGCGCTGTATTCCGTGCAGCGGGTGCCGAACTGACCCAAAGCGACACACCACCCAAGGTTGTCATCACTGAGTTCGTGGATGTCGCACGCGCGTTCTTCCCGGAAGGGAAAGAGCCCAAATTCGTCAATGCCGTACTTGACCACATGGCGCGCGAAGCCAAGCCCGAAGCGTTCTGAAAGCAGCAGAGCAGTGATAAAATAAGGCGCGGTGGCCTTGTAACCAATCCGCGCCTAAGCTTCTAAAATATATGCTCAAATACACCGACGATTTCGACCACTCACAGGTTTTATCCACGGTGTTCCGACTCTAGCGTCTCTGACCGTCGGTGCTAGTTATCGATTCCGATAGGGTGTGGGTGCGATCAGCCCCAGCTGCATTGCCCGTACCAAAGCGGATTCACGGGTCGGAGCCTGCAGTTTCTGCCGCGCACTTTGCAGATGGGCGCGGACCGTGATCTCGGACAGGTTCAGCGTGTCTGCGATCCTTTCATTGCGTAAGCCTTCCGCCAGCAATGTCAGCACTTCGGTTTCGCGAGGCGTCAGCTCTAGCACCCGATCAACCAGCGAGGCGATATCGTAGACCCGACCGTGCTCGTCAGGGGTTTCGGCCCCCAGATTGGTGGCCAGAACAGTCGCCAGAATGCGCATACTGCGATCCTGCCCGGCCATCACCTCATGCATTTCGGGGCGGTCCGAGGCCAGAACGACCAGTTTGGCCTCGTTTTCGGGGCAGGGGACGATAAGCGAGAAAAGGTGAATATAGCCCGCGTCGCTCAGCCCGTGATTCAACCCCACGGCCAGTTCTGTGTGACCGTCTTCGGCACGTAGGCTGGCGGCTTGTACATACAGACTTTCGGTGCCATTGAAGACCTGCGCCAGCATCGGGTCAGCCTCGGCATACCCGCCGCGTTCATACTGGTCCAGCCAAGGCTTGGACATCGAACTGCGCACCCAGTGAATTTGTCCGGTCTGTGGAGTGAAACACAGCATGTTCAGTGCATTGATGCCCAGTTCAGACAGTCGGTTGAGAGTGAATTCCCAGCGGTCTGCGTTAATCGGATATGTTGAAAAGTCGTCAATAAGGTCCAGAACGAATTGGTCCAGTGCGTTCATTGCGCCTCCGTTAAATTGCCGCACCCGGTTTGGTTTACTGCGCCCGAGCATGCGCTATCATAATCGCGATAGGCAAGGAGAGATGCGATGCCGAAACTGATCCGCCTGTATATTACCCAAGTTGTCTGGGGTTTTGTCATCTCGGCCGTGTTCGTAGGGGTTCTGCTGGCGCTGAACGTCGCGAACCTGCGGAACCTGATCACTGGCTCTGACGTCGGCTTGGTCGCTCTGGTGATGATCTGGTTCATGAACGGTATTGTTTTTGCAGGCGTTCAGTTCGCCTACAAGATCATGAGCATGGCGGAAAAACCGCAGGGTCCACGCCGGGGGTCTCCGGTCGTGCATCGATTTGAACCGGCGACCGTTAAGCAGGAAGCCCGCGCAGGGCGCTGATTTTTCGGGGAAAGTGCGGCGGGACCGCCAAGCAACCGTGCGGTTTGATTCCCGAGGACCTGTATGTACAGGTGGGCGCCGGGTAATCAGGCCAGGACCTGAACAGAGCCAGCCCCCTCGGAATTGCTTAAGGCCACCAGAATGCTACCTGTCACAAGAAGGGCAGAACCCGCCAATCGCTTAAGTAGGGCGTCAGGCGGGTTCGCACAAGGGGTTTCGTCAGCGGGTCAGGCATCAACAGTTTCGTGCAGCGCCACGCGCATCTTGCCAAAGTGTTCGTCCCACCCTTTGTCCAGTGACAGGATCAGGCCAAAGGCATCGACCCCCTGCGGCAGACCTTCGTGCAGCAGCTCAAGGCGCGTGCCGCCTGCCACGGGCTCCAAGGTCCACTTCACCGTGCTGACGGCGTCGCCCATGGGTTTTACTGTGAACGTATACTCGAGGTATTTTGGAGGTTTAGCGACGCGAACCTCACCCCAGATCAACAAATCGCCGCTGGTGGTGCCAAACATCTCAAGCTTTTGGCCCTCGGCCAGCGGTCGCTCCGGTTTGTGGAACCATTCCGCCAGGCGATCAGGATCTGTAAGATAGGCCCAAACGGTTTCCGGCTCGGCCCTGAGAAAAATTGATTTTTTCAATACAGCTTCGGTCATTTTGATTTCCTTTCAACAGCTTCCTTGAGAGAGTTGAGGCGATCGTCCCAGAACTGGTCAAAGTAACTGAGCCAGTCGAGAACCGGGGCCATCCCCAGAGGTTCAAGTCGATTGACGCGCTCGCGACCGCGCACTTCGACCGAGATCAATCCGCCATCAGACAGCACCGTCAGGTGTTTCTTGACTGCAGCCCGGGTCATGTCGAACCGGTCGGTCAACTGCCCGATCGTCATGTCCTGAGCCGCGAGCAGTTGCACGATGTCCCTGCGGGTTGGATCAGCAAGCGCACGAAACGCGTTTTGAGTTTGGTTTTCCATAAGCACCCTCAAATGAGTTACCATTTGGTATCACATTAATGCAGTACCAGAAGGTATCATGTCAAGTTGGAAGCGGTGCTTTACATTTGTTCACTAATTGTTCACATTTGAGATATGGTTTTGGACTTGCAACCCGGACAGAAACTGGCGCGCGGCGTCGCGCGGCATCTGGCGGCACATGGGTTTGTTTCTGTTGAGGAATTTGTTCCGGCGCGCGGGTTGCGCGTCGATGTGATGGGGTTGGGCCCCAAGGGTGAGCTTTGGGTGATCGAATGCAAATCCAGCCGGGCCGATTATCAGTCGGATTCGAAATGGCAGGGTTATTTGGATTGGTGCGACCGATTTTTTTGGGCCGTGGATACCGAGTTTCCAACCGATCTGTTGCCAGATGAAACGGGTTTGATCATTGCCGATGCCTATGACGCTGAGATTGTACGCATGGCACCCGAGGACAAGCTTGCCCCTGCACGGCGCAAAAAGATGATCCAGAAATTTGCGACTGATGCAGCGCGCCGTCTGCACGCGCTGCGCGACCCACGTTTGTAAGTCAGCCTTTGACAGCCAGAGCGGCCTGTACGGCAGCGCGAATCTCGTCCGCGATCTCTTCGGCTTCTTCAGGCTCGAAGTCCATCGGAATTTCCACGCCGTCAGCTTCGATGAACAAACGCACCATACCCTGATCGGTGGGACCGATTTGCAGGTTTGCCTGAATATCGCGTTCGGTATTGATGCCCATCTGTGCCTCCGAGACTGAGCATTTCTGCTAGCGCGCACGGGGTTGAGAATCAAGTCACCTTTGCGGTCAGATAAGTCATGGATGACGTCGTTCTCAGATCGTTTCGCCCCGATGATGCCCCTTGGCTGATCGAACAACACGGCACGCTATATGCACGTGACGAAGGGTTTGATGACAGCTTTGGCCCCTTGGTGGCGCGCATTCTTTGCGATTTCATTGCATCCCACGATCCAAACCGCGAAATGGGATGGATCGCCGAACGGGACGGTCAGCGCCTTGGCAGTATTTTCTGTGTGAGTCTCGATCAGACCAAAGCCAAACTTCGACTGTTTCTTCTTGTCCCCGAGGCCCGAGGGCTGGGGCTTGGGAAACGGCTGCTACAGGCCTGTACAGCGTTTGCGCGTGAGGCAGGATACCAGGAAATGGTTCTGTGGACACATGAAAGCCATACCGCCGCCTGTGCGCTGTACAAGGCCTTTGGTTGGGAATTGGTTGACAGCAAATCGGTGCATTCTTTTGGGGTCGATCTTGTCGAACAAAGCTGGAAATTTCGACTTTAATCCTCTTGCATTCCCCCGGCGCGTTCGGTACATCGCCCTTCACAAGTGCCGCCTTAGCTCAGTTGGTTAGAGCGCTGGATTGTGGATCCAGAGGTCCCCTGTTCAAGCCAGGGAGGCGGTACCACTTCTCTCAAATCTAGTGGGTTGTTCGCGCGATTGAACGCTGAATCGTTTGGCTTTGAAGGCTGAAGCGTCAGGCGCGCTGTCGATCAGCGCGCCAGATTGAGTTTGAACCGCATCTTCGCCTGCCTTGCGACCGGCAGGTGCCTGTTCAGGCGTTTGTTGATCAGGCCAAAGCCCCCGACGACGACCAGTGTCAGCAGGATGAAATAGAAGGCCAGAATTGGGTAGGGGATAAACGGGTTGAACGTTTTGTCAGCGAAGTAGCTGGCGTAATACAACGCGTCTCCGCGTTGCTGCCACGCCGGGAAGGCCGAAAAGAATACCAGCGTGGTTGCGTGAAACAGAAAGATCGCTTCGTTCGTATAAGCAGGCCACGCAAGCCGCAGCATGGTTGGCCAGACGATCCGTCGGAACCGAGCCCAGCCGGACATGCCATAGGCATCCGCGGCCTCGATATCGCCCTTGGGGATCGAGCGCAGTGCGCCATAGAAAATCTCGCCCGAATAGGCAGCGGTGTTCAGGAACAGTACGATCAGCGCACCCAACCAGGCCGAGGTGAAAGCGTCGAACATCGGGTAGGACTTCTTCAGCGACAGGAAGAAGAAATAGGCAAAGAAGAACTGAATGAACAAAGGTGAGCCCCGGAAAAGGAAAATGAACCATTCCGAAGGTTTGCGCAGCCATTTGTTTGTCGAGGCTTTGCCGACGGCCAGGGCCGTGGCAAGAAAGAACCCGGTCGCCAGTGCCATGATCCCGAAATAAACATTCCAGATCATGCCGGAACCGATCAGGGTGAACTGCTCGCACAGGGTGAAGTCATTCTTTGGCAGAAGACGCTCGCCGATGCCAAGAGACCGCAGACCGTAATCCTGAATTGTTTGCAAGCAGCTCATGCTGTGGTCTCCTTGCGCAGAAGCTCGCCACCGGAAGTGGCCTGACCGTGGGACAACCGGCGCATCAGCTTTTCAAGTCCAATTTCCGAGACACGGGTCATGCCGAGGTAGAAGACCAGCAGGAAAAGGAAGTACCACATCCGCCAATCGCCATGAGGGTACTGCGTGAATTTCGACGTTTTGGTGCCACCCAACTCGCGGGCCCAATAAACGATATCTTCGATGCCCAGCAGGAACAGCAATGGCGTGGCCTTGATCAACACCATCCAAAGGTTCGACAGGCCGGGCAGGGCATAAACCCACATCTGCGGCACCAGGATGCGCCAGAAGGTCTGGCGGCGGGTCATGCCATAAGCTTCGGCGGTTTCAAGCTGGGCGTGCGGTACGGCGCGCATGCCGCCGAACAGGACGTTTGCAGCAAAGGCGCCGAAAACGATTGAGAATGTGATAATGGCCAGAAAAAAACCGTAGGTTTCGTGCACCCATTCCGGTGCGGTTCCCAAGGGTAGTTTGGCGGCCTGACAGACGATGAAATCATTGCCTTGCCGGATTGGGTCGGTCCAGTCGGGGCACAAGATTTTGTGGCGTGTCCATTCAAACACCTGATCCAGAGCGATGACGAAAAACAGGAAAAATGCGATATCGGGCACACCGCGGACAATGGCGATGTATCCTTTGCCCAACCAGCTGACGGGCAAAAAATGCGAGCGGGCAGCCATGGCGCCGATAAATCCAAAGCTCAATGCAACGGGCGCGGTCACAGCCAGCAACCCCAAAACCTTGAGGAAAGACAGGTAGAAGGACCAGTGAACGCCGTTGGTCAAATAGCAGGAAAACCAGCGGAACGTGCCCAGCGTGTCAGGATCAGCGCAGTAGGAAAACATGTAGCGTCTTTCGAACGTCGTGCCCAATGTGCAACTGGGCAAGGTCCGGCGCGTCTGGCGCGCCGAACCATATGAGACGGATTAGTTTGTTACGACTGAACCGTCAGCGTTGTAGGTCGGAACGCCTTCACCGAACCACTTGACGATCAGCTCGTTCAGCGAGCCGTCTGCCTTCATCGAGGTGATGGCCTCGTCGAACTTGCCGCGCAGTTCGCCATCGGATTCACGGATGCCAAGGCCGATACCGCCACCCAGTGGGACATCATCACCTACGAAGACCAGTTCACCACCGGATTCTTCAACGATCGGCACCAGGAAGTCCTTGTCGGCAAAGACGGCGTCGGCTTCGCCGTTACGAACGGCTGCAATGGTTTCCTCCGGAGTTGCAAACTCGACCAGAGTCGCGCCGGATTCAGCCACATGGCCAGCCTGAATGGTCGCGGTTTGTGCTGCAACAACAGCGCCTGAGACATCAACACCGTCCGATGCACCGACATAGGCCGATGCCGCAGGCGGGAAGTAGTTCTGGGTGAAGTCGATGACTTCGTCACGCTCGTCGGTGATCGACATGCCGGCGATGATGGTGTCGTAGTTGCCCGAGACCAGATTTGGAATGATCGAATCCCAATCGTTCTTGACCCACTCACACTCCAGGTTTGCGCGCTTGCACAGCTCGTCGCCCACTTCACGCTCGAACCCGTCGATCTCACCGGCATCGTTGATGAAGTTGTACGGAGGGTAGGCGCCCTCGGTGCCCATGCGGACAGTGTCGGCCATGGCGATCCCAGCGGTCAGCGCCAGTGCTGCAGTAGACAGAATCAGGTTTTTCATTGGTTACTCCCCAGTTTGGTTCTGTTTTTGAAGTTAAGCCGCCTGAGTGGCGGAGAGAAAGCCCCGAAGCCGTTCGGATTCGGGTGACGTAAAGATATCTTCGGGCAAGCCTTCTTCCTCGATCAGGCCCTGATGCAGAAACACAACGTGGCTTGAAATGTCGGCCGCCATTTTCATGTCATGGGTCACGATGATCATGGTGCGCCCTTCGGCGGCCAAATCTTTGATTACCTTGATGACTTCCTGTTCCAGTTCCGGATCCAGCGCCGAGGTCGGTTCGTCAAACAGCAGCGCCTCGGGCTCCATACAAAGCCCGCGCGCGATGGCAGCGCGCTGTTGCTGACCACCGGACAGCTGTGCCGGGTAGACGTCGCATTTGTCGCCGATGCCAACCTTTTCCAGATACCTGCGCGCGCTGTCTTCAACCTCGGCCTTGTCGCGGCCCAGAACGGTGACCGGGGCCTCCATCACGTTTTGCAGGATGGTCATGTGCGCCCACAGGTTGAATTGCTGAAACACCATCGAAAGGTTGGTCCGGATGCGAAGAACCTGTTTAGGGTCGGCGGGGCGACGCCCGTGGCTTTGCCCGGACCACTTGACCGGTTCGCCTTTGAACAGAATCTCACCTTGCTGACTGTCTTCCAGCAGGTTGCAGCATCGCAAAAGAGTCGATTTTCCTGACCCGGACGACCCGATTAGGGAAACCACGTCGCCGCGATGCGCCGTTATGTCCACTCCCTTCAACACCTCCAGATTACCGAAGCTTTTGTGAAGGTCTTTGATTTCAATGACGGGAGCAGTTTCTGTCACGGGCAGTCCAGTGGTTGGTGGCGTTGGTGCGGTACTAGGACCGAAAAATAGGCTGTTTGCAATGTGCAAAACACAGAATCAAGCTGAGAAACAGTCAAATTGATCAGTTTTGGAAGACAATTTGGTCAGTCGTCGAATTGCGCTGCTATTGGCGCAGGTGGAGTGGGAACAGCCAGGTAGTCCGCGGCCGAGATATCAACCAGCCCTCGAATATGCAGCAACTGTCGATCGCCATCGTCCAGATGGTCAATCGCGGTACGGATGGCGTCCGCGATGAGCTGCGGGTTTTGGTCTGGTGCGGTGATGTAGGGCAGGGTTGGGGTGGCGTCTGTCCTGTCCAGTTCACGCAGCTTGTCCCCAAGATCGGTGTGGTGCTGCAGCATCAGCCAGGTCAGCATATCCAGAGCGGCGAAATCAGCCCTGCCATCTGCAACCGACCCGGCCGAGAGCGCATGTCCACCCGTTTCCAGAAGCGCGGCGGGGTGCAGGTTTGCCTTTGACATATGGGTAACAGGGGCCGCCCAGCCGGATTGCGACAGCGCTTCATTATACGCAAAGGTGCCGTCACAAAGCTCTGTCAGATCGCGAGGGTCGTCGCGGCGCACCACAAAGACCGAGCAGTAATGTCCGGGGGGACATCCGGGCAGACCATAGTCCGGGGTTCCGACCAGTTGCACATCACCGTGCAGCCGGGTTCGAAACGGCATCCCGCAGGTCTGTGCCAAAACCAAATTCGGATCCCGCCAGACCTGCCATACATCTCTGTCGCGTGTTAGGCGTTCGGGTCCGAACCCAAGGTGGGCGCGAATCAAGGTCCAGAACCGGTCATTGGCAGATCGCACCGCAGGCATGTCATACATGCCCAGCATCGCAGTCACGATTTTGCAGCCCTTTGACGCGCCAAGGCGGAATCCACGTCACTGACGCCCAGAAGACTGACAACCAGACGCAGCAGCGAGTCTTCTTCGCCCGTGCGGTGCCCATCAGCCAGAGCCACCGACCAAAGCGCCTGAACGACCGCCAAACGGTCTTCATAGGCGACCGCTTCTTTGATGGCGCGGGTAAAGCGGACCGTGTCCGGGGCTTCTGCCTCAAGATCTTCGGCACGCGCGCGCAGGGCGGCACTTTCGAACGGGGACAGGCCAAAGCGTTCCGCCGAGATTCGGTCGATTCGGGCCATCTCGGTATCGGAATAGTCATTATCGGAACGGGCCAGACGCACCAGCAGGGCCGTCAGGGCCAGGCGGGCATCATCTTCGACAAGCGGATCGGGCTGAGGCTGCGTGAGCCTGGAAAGAAAGTCACTGAACATGGGTTAGATATAGCGAGCGCCTAACTCACATCCAAGCGACTTTGAACACGTTCACGCGCAGCCTGACTGTCATTAAAGCTCAGCCCCATGGCGACACGGGCCTCTTCGACGATCTTCATCTCTCCTTCGTCGGATGTTCCGTCGGCCAGAACGACCTCCCACAACGCATCCAGCGCTGCCAGCCGTTCCTTCAGATCCGTGGTCTCGCGGATCAGTTTGCCAAAGGTATCGGTTTCCGGCGCGGCTGCATGAAGCTTTTCGCACGTGGCACGAACCTTGGCCGCTTCGATTGCATTATGCTGGTAGAGGCGGGCCAGGATTTTGTCGATCAGGCTGATCTCTTCCAGTTTGTAATCCCGATCTGCCTGCGCCACGCGCACCATCAGCGCGCCCAATGCAAGCTCGGCATCCGGGTCTGGCAGATGTTCATGCTGCGGCGGTCTGAGCGCCTGAAAGAACTTTTTCAACATGGCTACAGATTATTCCATATTTTGTGGTGCGCCAAGCGCAGACTACCCGTCATAGCCCTGAATGATCACAAGATCGCCTACCGAAACCGGGTCGCGCAGGGCTTTGGCAATTTGGTAGGCCTCGCTTTCATAACAGGCCAGCGCGTCCTCATAGCTTGGAAACTCTATCACAACCGTTCGGGCTCGTGTCGAACCTTCTTTTACGACACGTTCACCGCCGCGCGTCAGGAAGCGCGCGCCAAAAGCCGCAAAGGGTTCTGCATTCGCGGCAATGTAGTTCTTGTATGTTTCCATGTCGTCCACATCGACATGAGCCACCCAATAACCTTTCGTCACGTCCGCCTCCTGTACAGGTTCAGGGGCAAGGTGATGAGAAATGACCGCAAATGCAATCCCATCACCTCAGGATGTTCAGCCGTTGTAACGAATGGCAGCGCGCGCCTGGTCCGTCAGCCACCCGATCATATGGCGATAGGGAACCGGACCATAGCTGACGCGGGCGACGCCGAGTTCCGCCAATCGCGATGTGTCAGGGGTGCCGGGCAGGGCAATGATGTTTACGGGCAGGTTCGTTGCCTCGCACAGTCGGGCGATCATTGCCTCGTCCTTCAGACCCGGAGCGAAGAACCCACTGGCACCTGCATCCGCATAAGCCTCAGCCCGTGCCATGGCATCGTCCAGCATCGCCTCGGAATGTGTTTCAGGGGCGGCTTTCAGGAAGATGTCTGTGCGCGCATTGATAAAGGCGGGGATACCTGCCGCATTGCACCCCTCGCGCATGGCACCGACGCGTGCGGCCTGAGTTTCGATGTCATACAACTCCTTGGTGCCAACGATCTGATCTTCGAAGTTGAAGCCGACCACCCCGGTTTCCAAAGCGGCCTGTACATTGGCGATAATGCCCATCGGATCAACGGCATAACCGCCTTCGAAATCCAGCGTGACAGGCAGGTCTACGGCGTTCACGATTCTTTGGGCGTTGCTCAAGGCGGCTTCAAGCGGGATGTTCTGCCCATCCGCAAACCCCTGAGCCATCGCAACCGGAGCGCTCCCAGTGGCGATGGCCAGTGCACCGGCCTCTTGAACCGCGCCTGCGCTTCCAGCGTCCCAGATGTTGAACAATACGACCGGGTCACCTTTCTTGTGAAGGCTGGCAAAGGTTTCTGCGCGTTGGGCTTGATCGGTCATCAGAGCTCTCCTGTTGTTACGTCATCAACAGTTAACCCGATGAAGGCATCCCGAATAGAAATTTCTCGATCAGGCGCGTCACTTTGCAGTGACGGCCTTAGACACGGCCATCCTGGTATGTCGGGCCATGCCTGCGGTATCTTTTGACTTTAAAGACGGGCGTCAGGTCCCGTCAGCCACACCGGATCCAAATTTCGCAGTGAAGTTGGCTTTGCCCAGACGTTTTAGCAGGTTCAACCGTGTGTCCAGCCAGCCTTTGTGGCCTTCTTCCTCCAGCACATGTGCGTGCAATTGATACTGGTGGGCGGCAGCCCGACCCAGCTGAGGATCAGACCAGACGCGAGGTATCTTTCGCAGCGCGCACAAAGTCGCGGAACAGCGGGTGCGGATCAAACGGTTTGGACTTCAATTCCGGATGATACTGAACGCCGATGAACCAGGGGTGATCCGACCATTCGACAATCTCGGGTAAACGGCCGTCCGGCGACATGCCTGAAAAGTTCAGACCGGCTTTTTCAAGCTGCTCGCGATACTTGATGTCCACCTCGTACCGGTGACGGTGGCGTTCTTCGATCTGTGTGCCACCATAAACATCGGCGACCTTGGACCCCTCCGCCAGAACGGCGTTATAGGCGCCCAAACGCATTGTGCCGCCCTTGTCGTCACCGACTTTGCGTTCAACCTTGTGGTTCCCCTGCACCCATTCCTTAAGGTGGTAAACAACCGGCTCGAAACGCTTCTTGCCAGCTTCATGGTCGAACTCTTCCGAGCCCGCCTCTGCGATTCCAGCCGCATTCCGGGCTGCTTCGATCACGGCCATCTGCATACCCAAGCAGATGCCCAGATAAGGCACCTTGTGTTCACGCGCGTATTGCGCTGCTTTGATCTTGCCTTCCGTGCCGCGCTCGCCGAACCCACCGGGTACGAGGATTGCATGGAAGCCTTCCAGATGCGGGGCTGCGTCTTCTGTGTCGAAGATTTCGGCATCCACCCACTCGACTTTCACCTTCACCCGGTTGGCCATGCCACCATGGGTCAGAGCTTCGGCAATCGACTTATAGGCGTCTTCGAGCTGTGTGTACTTGCCGACGATCGCGACCTTCACTTCGCCCTCGGCATTGTGGATGCGGTCGCTGACATCTTCCCACTTGGCCAGATCCGGTTTGGGGGCAGGGCTGATCTGGAAGGCATCCAGAACCGCCTGGTCCAGGCCTTCGCGATGATAGGCCAGAGGGGCGTCGTAGATCGTGGAAAGGTCCTGCGCCGCGATCACGCTGTCGGGGCGGACGTTACAGAACAGTGCCAGTTTCTCGCGTTCCTTGGTCGGGATCGGACCCTCGGATCGGCAAACCAGAATGTCGGGGGCCAAACCAATCGAGCGCAGTTCCTTGACCGAGTGCTGTGTCGGCTTGGTCTTCAGCTCGCCCGAGGCCTTGATGTAGGGCAGCAGCGTCAGGTGCATAAAGATACACTGACCGCGCGGCTTGTCCTGGCTGAACTGGCGAATGGCCTCAAAGAAAGGCAGACCTTCGATGTCACCGACGGTGCCGCCGATCTCACAGAGCATGAAATCGACCTCATCCTCGCCGATGGCGATGAAATCCTTGATCTCGTTCGTGACGTGCGGGATCACCTGAATGGTTTTGCCGAGGTAATCGCCGCGGCGTTCTTTTTCCAGCACATTCGAATAAATCCGCCCTGAACTGACCGAGTCGGTCTTGCGTGCGGCCACGCCGGTGAAACGCTCGTAGTGGCCGAGGTCCAGATCGGTCTCGGCCCCGTCATCTGTGACAAACACTTCGCCATGTTCGAACGGCGACATCGTGCCGGGATCGACGTTCAGATAGGGGTCCAGCTTGCGCAGGCGCACCGAATATCCCCGGGCCTGCAACAAAGCGCCCAGAGCCGCCGAAGCCAGTCCTTTGCCCAAGGACGAAACCACACCACCAGTGATGAATATAAAACGCGCCATAGTTTTTCGGCTGCTCCCGTGAGACGTCAAAATCAGCTGCCCGGCGGTTCCGAAAAACCGCTGCATCACGGGACTTCACGTATAAAGGATTCGCGCCAAAAGCGCAAGAGAACCGCAAGATGCTGTTGCAGTTCTCTTTCAGGTTTCTAGGTTTTGTGGATCAGTCCGCTTGCGGGATCAGTGGCGCGTTGTCGCCCTGTGCCGGTGGCAGCAGATCATCTGCCGACGGAATCGCCGGGGTGCTTTCTTCGGTCGAGGCCGGAGCCGGAACGCCCAAACGGTCGATCACCGAGCTGCCCGAAGACTTCTGAGCCGCCAGAATGGTCAGGGTGATTGAGGTCACGATGAAACATGCAGCCAGGATCCAGGTCAGCTTACCCAGCGCCGTCGCCGCCGCACGCCCGGTCATGGCGCCGCCACCGCCGCCACCCATGCCAAGGCCACCGCCTTCGGACCGCTGCATCAAGACAACGGCAATCAGGCCCAGGGCCAGGAGGAGGTGGATGATGAGAACGACGTTTTCCATGGTGTTCCTGTACAGCGTGGCGTGTATCGCGTGGTACTTATGCAAGTTTGCCAGCGGGGGCAAGTAAGGAGTTCGCATCACCGCGCGTGATGTATCATATCACAGCAAAGGGACTGGACAGAACGCCGATGCGTGACGCAGGCTGCGGCCCATGCCACATGACGATCACGACCACCCGCACGCCCTGTTACCGCCGGAACCCGCACTGCGTGTCAAAGCGCTTGAAACGATTCTGACCCGTAAAGGGCTGATCGATCCGGCGGCTCTGGATGAGATTATCGACACCTATCAGAACAAGATCGGCCCGCAGAATGGCGCACGGGTTGTTGCCAAGGCTTGGAGTGACCCGGCTTTCAAAGCCGCCTTGCTGGAAGATGCCACGCCTGTCGTGGCAGATCTTGGTTATTACGGTCGTCAGGGTGAACACATGGTCGTTGTCGAAAACACGCCGGATCAGCACAACATGGTCGTCTGTACGCTATGCAGTTGTTATCCGTGGCCGTTGCTTGGCATCCCACCCGGTTGGTACAAATCCGATGCCTACCGCGCTCGCGCAGTGCGTGAACCGCGTAAAGTACTGGCCGATTTCGGCGTCACCTTGCCTGAGGGCAGTTCCGTTAGGGTCTGGGATTCGACTGCCGAGATTCGCTACCTCGTTCTACCCATGCGCCCCGAAGGCACGGATGGGATGAATGAAGACCAGCTTGCTGCGCTGGTGACGCGCGACAGCATGATTGGCACGGGCCTGCCAAAGGTGCCCTCATGACCCGCGCTCATGACATGGGAGGGCGTTTTGGGGATGGGCCTATAAACCCCGAAGCAGAGGACGCGCCGGTTTTTGCCGAGGACTGGCACGCAAGAGCACTGGCTGTGACACTCGCCTCCGGTTTTTTGGGTCAGTGGAACATCGACGTATCCCGCCACGCGCGCGAGCGGTTGTCGCCCAAGGATTACGCGCGGTTTTCCTATTATGAGAAATGGATCTCGGGTCTGGCCGATTTGTTGGTAGAGAACGGCGTATTGACCCACGATGACCTGCGTGATGGCGGAAAGGACGAACCGCATCCACTGGCCGAAAAAATGCTGAAAGCGGAAGCTGTATCCGCGGCGTTGGCCAAAGGTGGCCCTGCGGACAGACCCTCCGATGTCTCAACGCATTTTTCTGTTGGACAAGAGGTTGTAACGACCCGGCACGCAACAAATCGTCTTGTGGATGGCGGCCATACGCGTCTGCCGATCTATGCCGCTGGCGCCAAGGGCCGAATCCTGCGCCAGCACGGATCGCATGTCCTGCCCGATTCCAACGCTCACGGTTTAGGCGAAGCACCTGAACCGATCTATGCAGTGGTATTCCCGGCGTCGGAGCTTTGGGCTAGCCCGGAACATCCGGATGACGAAGTGGTTCTGGATCTCTGGCAAAGCTATCTGGAACCGGCGTGAGCGGCTGCATGACATACGCAGCCCCAGAACCGGTATTTGCCGAACTCTGGCACGCTCAGGTCTTTGCCGTCACCGTTGCCTTGAACGAAGCAGGGCGGTTTGAATGGTCCGACTGGGCGGCCCGTTTCTCGGACACATTAAAGCGCAATGGGCTTGCTCGGGAATTGGATGGGGGTGACGACTATTTCCACGCATGGCTGGAAACTCTTGAGGGTTTGCTGGCAGAGCAGGGTACCGCGCCAACGCGAGATGTGGAGGCGCTGTATCAG
Source organism: Ruegeria sp. E8 (assembly GCF_056533985.1). NCBI lineage: Bacteria > Pseudomonadati > Pseudomonadota > Alphaproteobacteria > Rhodobacterales > Roseobacteraceae > Ruegeria > Ruegeria sp. E8. The sequence goes on along the minus strand of NZ_JBQFOY010000002.1, from coordinate 213,644 downwards.
GCTTGGGAAGAGGCTTATCTGACGACGCCCCACGGGCAACCTGTGCATCTGCGTTGAGGTAAAAGGGGCTCTGCCCCCGCCGCCCGTTCCGGGCGACTCCCCCGGGATATTTTTAGCCAGATGAAGCAGGGGGATCCGCTTTTCATCTGGCCATAAATATCCCCGCCGGAGGCATCGCGCGTTCGCGCGATTTTCAACTGCGGCGAAATATCGGTTTCCCTGCCGTCTGAGCCCCGCTATATGAGCCGGGTTTGATTACTCAGCACGAAAAGGACCGGATATGGCCAACGTGGTTGTTGTCGGCGCCCAATGGGGTGACGAAGGAAAAGGCAAGATCGTCGACTGGCTCAGCGAAAGAGCAGATGTGATCGCGCGTTTTCAGGGCGGGCATAATGCCGGTCATACGCTGGTGATCGATGGTGAAGTCTACAAGCTGAATGCCCTTCCCTCGGGGGTTGTGCGCGGCGGCAAGTTGAGCGTCATTGGCAATGGTGTCGTATTGGACCCCTGGCATCTGGTGAACGAGATTGCCTCGATCCGAAAGCAGGGCGTCGAGATCACTCCTGAGACACTGATGATTGCCGAAAACACCCCATTGATCTTGCCAATCCATGGCGAGCTTGACCGAGCGCGTGAAGAAGCTGCCAGCAAGGGTACCAAGATCGGAACCACCGGTCGTGGGATTGGCCCTGCCTATGAGGACAAGGTCGGGCGTCGTTCCGTACGCGTTGCTGATTTGGCGGATGAAGCAACGCTTGAGGCCCGGGTGGATCGTGCGTTGCAGCACCATGATCCGTTGCGCAAAGGTCTGGGCATTGAGCCCGTCGACCGGGACGCCCTGATTGCGCAGCTAAAGGAGATCGCTCAGGAAATCCTTCCCTTCGCCGCACCGGTCTGGAAAGTGCTGAACGAAAAACGCAAGGCGGGCAAACGCATTCTGTTCGAAGGGGCGCAAGGTGCTCTGTTGGACATCGATTTCGGAACCTATCCTTTTGTGACCTCGTCCAACGTGATCGCCGGGCAGGCTGCCACTGGTGTGGGAATCGGGCCGGGATCGGTTGATTTCGTTCTGGGAATCGTCAAAGCCTATACTACTCGCGTCGGCGAAGGTCCGTTCCCGACCGAGTTGGACGACGACGACGGCCACCGCCTTGGAACCCGGGGTCATGAATTTGGCACGGTTACAGGCCGTAAACGCCGCTGCGGCTGGTTCGACGCCTGTCTGGTGCGTCAGACCTGCGCAACCAGTGGTGTCAACGGCATCTCATTGACAAAACTTGACGTTCTCGACGGGTTTGAAACGCTGAAAATCTGTACAGGGTACGAGTTGGACGGTGAACGTCTGGACTATCTGCCCACTGCGGCCGACCAGCAGACGCGCTGTACCCCGATCTACGAAGAAATGCCGGGTTGGAGCGAATCGACCGAAGGTGCGCGCAGCTGGGCCGATTTGCCTGCCAACGCGATCAAATACGTGCGTCGTGTCGAAGAATTGATCGAATGTCCGGTCGCGCTTCTGTCGACCAGCCCGGAGCGGGACGACACCATTCTGGTGACCGACCCGTTTGCCGACTGATGAGCGAAGAGCAGAAAACAGGGCTGAGCTACAAGGCGCGCCGACGTTGGTCGCTGGTGATTCTTGTAATCGGCCTGCCGCTTTACATCGTGGCGGTGGTGACGGTTTTGAGCTGGCTGGACCGCCCCCCGATCTGGCTGGAACTTCTGGTCTACATCGTTCTCGGTATACTTTGGGCATTGCCGTTCAAGTTCGTGTTTCGCGGCGTTGGGAAAGAAGACCCGGATCAGTCCTGAGCTTTGCGTGAAGTTTGCACATGGCTTGGCCAACTGAGCACAGCGCGTGCAAACGCGCGGTACTCGCTTGTGATTTCCTCGGCCATGCTGAAGGGGGTAGGCCAAGGGGTGGTCAGAGTTGCCTCGACCTGACCCGGCACAATGACCAACTCTGCATTATGTTTGGCGGCCAGGCCTCGCATTTTTTGATTGGTCGCAAGGCACAGCATGTGGACTTCTCTGATGCCTCGGTTCTGAGCTACTGTAATGAGGCGTGACAGCAGGGCGTCTCCAATCCCCTGATCCTGCCAGGCTTTTTCGACGGTAAAGGCGGCTTCGGCAACGTGGAGTTTGCGGTCAGGTATCAGACGCAATTCTCCGACACCACGCAGGCAAGAATCTGGAAACGCTCCGAAAATGAATGCTGCGTTTGCAAACATGTTGGAAATGTAGTTTTGCACTCCTTCGGGCTGTACAAGTGCTCCAAAGCGCGACAGTAGAATATCTTCATCTAAGTTGTTGAAATGGTTTGTTACTAGAGCTTGATCGTACTTTCGAAGGCGGCGAATGATGACGTCTTGCATAGCGTTTCCTTTGTCTGAAACGGGCATGATGACGAGATTTCTGCCTTGAGGTTATACTAAAATTCTGCATTGCGGCATAAAATATATGACGGTACCGCCTTAGCCCCTTTTTTTCGTCGCCATTCCAAGTCGGTGAAAACAAAAAAGGCCGGGTTTTACCCGGCCATTCTTTTAAATTGGCTTAGTGATCAGCCGACTGCGCGCTCGTCATCGGGGCGGAAGCCGATCAGGTTGGATGCCGCGAAACGACCGCCACCGGCTTTCTCGATTTTGCCATCGCGCAAAAGCTGCCCGAACGAACGCAGGCTTTCCTCGCGATTGAACTCATCCTGCTTCAGGGAACGAACCTTGTTCATCAATTGCGGGCGCGAGAATTGCTCCTGACCTTCGATAAAGGACAGATATGCCGCCGCCGCTTCCAGAAGATCCTGCAACGACTGTGCGCCCTGATCCTGCGCGAACTGCGCAAAACCGCCTTCTTCTGATCCGGTTTCTTCTGTCTGAGTGATAACGCGGCGCGGCATGACCGGGCCTGTCGATGCGTTCTGATCATCTACACGCTGCTCGGCAACCAGCTTCAGCGGCGCAGGCGCCTCAGCTTCCGGGCGCATGCTGGTCACGTTCACTTCGGGACGGCGCGGGCTGACGACCGATTCCAGATCGCCGCGATACTCGTCGACGGGCGAGGTTTCAGGAGAAGCCTGACCATCACGGTCAGCTTCGGTCGCGGCAACGGCGGTGCGCAGGTGCGAATAGGTTTCCCGCGCATCGCTGCTGGAGGGATCTTCCATGTGTTCGCCGGTTTTGGCCATCAGGCGTGAAATATCCTGATCAGGATTGGCATCGTCGGCCAGCTTCTGGCTCGAACGACCCGCCAGATCCGCCTCGATTTCAGAAATCTCGGACAGCAGGTGCATTTCGTCCTCTTCGGTCAAAACACCCTGTTCCTGATCGACCTGGATGTCTTCTGCCGGTTCATCATCGGACTCAATCGCCACGTCTTCGACGTTGAGGATGTTTGGAACATCTTCTTCGTCGATTTCCTCATCGGTCGCTTCCTCAAGGTCCGAGAACAGGGGCTCGGTAGACAGCTGCGTGGTCTCTGATGTCTTTTCGATATCCGCGTCCTGCAGGTGCTCGGGGGTCAGGGGCACCTGCTGTTCGGACTTCTCATTGATGTTCGGTTCTTCAGTTTCGACGTCTGGCGTTTCTGTGGCTTCGGTTGCCTGCACTTCATCAGACTGCGCTTCATCGACATCGGGCACTTGCTTCTCTTCGACCTCTGCCGCTACGGGTTCCGCAGGTTCGGCAAAGTCTTCGGAGCTGAGAGCGCCGGCCTCAAATGCAGCTGCTACGGCATCAACCGGAGGGGATGTGTCGGCCAGCAGCGAAGATTCATCGTCTTCGGAATAGGCGGTAGGTGGTACATCTGAATGGGACACTACGGCGCGAATGCGCTGCAATTTTGCCGCGATGCTATCGGCCGCCGGAGGAGGGGTGTCCGCGACGGGTTCCGCATCCACGACACCGGTTTGTGCCGGGCTTGGCTGTGTCTGTCCGTGAGTAGGGGTGTTCATGACATTCATCGCAGCCGTGTGCTGGGCCGGAGCATCCGAAACAGCAGGGGCCGGTGCTTCTGTGCCCTGAGTGGCGCGCAACAACAGTCCGGATTCGTTTTGGCTGGCTTCGACGCGCTGCGACGCATCGCGACGGGCGATACGGGTCAGCATCTCGGCATCTGGCTGAGGGGGTTCCGAACCGAAATAGCGATCATCCGCAGCGAGATCGCGGAAATATTCGGCGATGGCTTTCATCGTTTCAAAGGAATCGTCAAATCCTTCCAAAGTGCAGGAAAAAGTTCCATAGGAAACGGTCAATACCTTGTTATTCTGTACCATCAGACGCACGTCCTTTACAAACTACGAGAGCCAACTTACCCGAACTCGGGAGCACACATCGGCTCTGAACATCCTGCATGAACCTATCATTTTGTGGTCTTAATGTGTCCAAATCCGGGAAAAATGGCCAATCTTAGCAAAAATGAACCAATTGTGCGCTCTTCTGATCCAATAGGCCTGTTTGGGGGCGGTTTTGTTGGTTCTGAGGACCTAGACTTGGTGCTGAATCGCGTCAATTCTGTCGTCGCGGCCGATGGCGGGGCGATGGTTTTGACAGAATCAGGCCGTATTCCGGATGCGGTGATCGGAGACTTCGATTCGTTGGACAGCGCGTCGAAGGCGAAAATCCCGGCTGACCGCCTTTTTGCCATCCGGGAACAGGACAGTACCGATTTCGACAAGGCCCTACGCAACGTGCAGGCTCCGCTGGTTTTGGGGGCAGGTTTTTTAGGCGGGCGACTGGATCATCAACTGGCAGTATTGAACGTTCTGGTGAGGCGTCAGGATCAGGCCTGCATTCTGCTGGGCGAACATGAGGTGGTCTTCCACGCGCCACCTCAAATCCGACTGCCCGTCGCACCCGGAGATGTAGTGTCCCTGTTTCCGATGCGCGCCGTGACGGGGCGCAGCACCGGGCTGGAGTGGCCGATAGATGGGCTGCAATTTCAACCGGACGGGCAGGTGGGGACGTCAAACCGCGCCTTGTCGATGGTTGAATTGCAGATGGATGGCCCGGGCCTGCTGGTGATGGTTCCCCGCACTACGCTCGATCCGCTTATGCAGGAGTTTCTGTCGGGGCTGTCCGCGCGTTGGCCCGTTCGCGAAGAATAACGTATAGACCAGCGGCAATGGTGATCAGGATGCCAATCGCAGCCAACCCGTCGGGCAGGTCGCTGAAGATGATCCAGCCAATCAGGGTCGCGACGGGGATTTCCAGATATTGCATCGGGGCCAGCGTGGCCGACGGCGCGTAGCGCAGCGACCATGTCATCAGCAGATGCGCGACCGTTCCCAGAATGCCGATTGCGATCAGCAGCCAGTACATACCCGGCGCTGGGAAAGTTGCAGATATCTCCCATATGCCAAGCGGCGTTCCGACGGCAAGGACAGGCACAAGGATAACGGTCGCAAAGACGCCAGACACCGCCTGCAAGGAAACCGGATCCGTCTCCTTGGCGATTTGCCGTGTGACCAGCATGAACAAGGCAAATACGACGGCGACGATCAAAGGCAGCAGTGCGGGGGCGCCGACCTCGGCAAAGCTGGGCTGGATGACCAGAAGCGTTCCGGCAAAACCGACGATACAGGCCGCAAGGCGGCGGGTGCCGACTTCTTCGCCCAGAACGTATTTGCCCAACAACAACATGATGAACGGCATGACGAATGCGATGGCGATTGCGTCGGCCAGCGGCAGGAATTGCAGTGCGCTGAACATTGCGGTGATGCCGATTATGTGCAGCAGCGTGCGGATAACTGTCAGGCGCAGGATGCGCCCGCGCATCCGCCAGGGTCGTCCGGTCAAAGCAACCAGAGGGATCAGGATCACGGCTTGCACTGCAAAGCGAACCGCAACGAGTAGACCCAATGGAGTGGTCTCGCCCAACAGCTTTGCCATCGCATCCCCCAGAGGGGCGAGCACGCAAAAACCAAGCATCAAGAAGATGCCTAAGACGGGACGGTCCTGTGTCATGCGCGCGACGCTATCCGTTTCGCAGCACGCTGGAAAGGCCTGACATCAGGCGTCAGGAAGGGGCTGCACCTTGGTGTAATCCGGGCCGATACACGTGGGTAGGCCGTCATCCAGATGTAACCAACTCAGCTTTTCTTCATGCGACACATGGAGTGTGGGCCGCAGCGCCTCAGGGTTCTCCAAAGTCGCAACGTAAAGGTGCAACACGTCCGACATTTTGGTTGAGCGGAACGAGATCGGAGTGCCGCAATCCGGGCAGAAACTGCGTTCAACTCCGGGAGAGGAGTTGAAACGCTTGGGTTCCGCTCCGGTCCAACGCCATTGGCCGTCGCGGACCGCGAAATAGGTGGTCATCGGCGCGGCGCATTGACGACGGCAACTGTCGCAGTGACAGGTGACGCAGGACAGGGCAGGAGGATCAATCTCGTACTTGATGCTGCCACACAGGCAATGTCCACGCATGTTGACCCTCTCCGCTATTGATCTCAGCAGTTTGGCACGTTCACGGCCAACCCGCCAAGTGAGGTTTCTTTGTACTTCTCATGCATGTCGTGACCGGTCTGGCGCATGGTCTCGATGACGGCGTCCAGCGGCACGAAATGCTCGCCATCCCCACGCAAGGCCAGTGAAGCGGCTGACACCGCTTTGATGGCACCCAGGCCATTGCGCTCGATACAGGGTACCTGAACCAGCCCGGCGACGGGATCGCAGGTCATTCCTAGATGATGTTCCAAAGCGATCTCGGCGGCGTTTTCAACCTGCTCGGGCGTGCCGCCCATCACAGCGCAAATTCCGGCGGCGGCCATGGCAGACGCGCTGCCAACCTCGGCCTGACATCCCGCTTCGGCGCCCGAGATCGAGGCGTTGTACTTCACCAGCCCGCCGATCGCGGCGGCGGTCAGCAGGAAGTCCTCGATATGGCTTTCGGAGGCCCCGGGAACGTGGTCCAGATAATAACGCAGCACCGCGGGCAGCACACCCGCCGCCCCGTTGGTAGGCGCGGTGACGACTTGCCCGCCAGCAGCGTTCTCTTCGTTGACGGCCATGGCGTAGACGCTCATCCAGTCGTTGATCGTGTGCGGTGCGGTCAGATTCATACCACGCTCGGCCATCAGGGCGTCATAGATGCCTTTGGCCCGCCGGCGCACCTTCAGCCCGCCCGGCAGGATTCCGTCAGTGGTCAATCCGCGCTCGATGCAGGCATTCATCACGTCCCACAAGCGGGCCGACCCTTTGGCAAAACTGTTGGCACATCCACGCGCGACTTCATTGGCACGCTTCATTTCGGCAATGCTCTTGCCGCTGGATTTGGCCATCTCCAGCATTTCTGCGGCGGATTTGAACGGGAAAGGTACCGGCGCGCCGTCGTCTGTCGCCTTGCCCTCGGCCAGTTCTTCTTCGGTCAGAACAAAGCCGCCGCCGATGGAATAAAACACCTGCCGCAGGATAACGTCGCCCTGCGCGTCGGTCGCCATCAGGATCATCCCGTTGGCGTGTCCGGGCAGGTTATTATCATAGTCGAAAACCAGATCTGCTTTGGGGTTAAATTGAAGCGTCGGCAATCCTTCGGGTGAAACCGTATGAGTGCTGGCGATGTTCGCCAGGGCGGCCTCGGCCTTTTCATTGTCATAGGTGTCCGGAACGAACCCCGCCAGCCCCAGAATTGTTGCTCGATCAGTCGCATGGCCAACACCCGTAAAGGCCAGCGAGCCATGCAGCGATCCCCGCAGCCCCACAAATTCAAAGGGTGATGCACGCATCATATCCAGAAAGCGTGCCGCGGCCACCATCGGGCCCATGGTGTGCGAAGAGGATGGGCCGATGCCCACTTTGAACATATCGAAGACAGAGAGGAACATATCAGGTAGCTGAGCCTTCCGGAGGATTAGCGTAGTCAGGAGATGTGAAGGGCGTGGCCCCAAGGCCTTCGGCTGCGATGGCCGTGCGCGTAGCGGGGCGTGTTTCTAGCTGCATCAGAATGGTTTGCAGGCTCGGCGTATCCGCCAGCTGATACCAACTGCGATCCGCTTTGGCCGGATACAGGGCCATCCAGCGCATCATGCAGGCGACATAATAAGTGAGAACGGATGGGCTTTCAGCGCAAAACCAACCGGGTGCGCGTTTTGCCAGCGCGTCCAGCACTTGCAGATGTTGCCTCAGACGCGGACGCATGCCCGCGCGCAAAGTGTCAGCCTGTGACGGGTCGATGTATTTCTCGGCATAAAACAGAATGCGCAGGTCGGCGTGCAGCGTGTTGGATGCAAAGAACAACCATTTCAGAAAGCCCGCGCGTTCGGGATCGTCTGCTGCTGGGGCCAATTGTCCGTGGCTCTCGGACAGCCAGAGCAGGATAGCCGCAGTTTCAAAGATCGGTCCTTGCTGCGTTTCCAGCACAGGTATCAGCCCGTTCGGGTTCAGTGCACGGTACGCGGCACTGTCCTGCTCGTTCCTGCGGCGGTCCACCAGCACGTTTTCATAGGGCGCGCCCACTTCCTCCAACACCAGCCGGATCACCAGCGAGGCGTTGTCAGGAGCGTAATGCAGGCGGTACGAGGTCAACATGCGCGCAATCTACATGACAAAGATGAGGGCGTAAGACATGATTGCGACGTTTCCTTTTGGAAACGCGCAGTCCTGAGGCATATTTACGTCTGTTAATCCGCAAAATGGAGTCGCGGTTGCGCGGCGCATTCCCTATAACTCCGGCAGACTAAACTGGGAAAGCTGCCATGACCGGAGATCTGTCGCCCATCGACACTGCAAAATACGTGGCTGCGTGCCGCGCTGCCGAGATGGTCGAGGACGGAATGCGCGTGGGCCTTGGGACGGGGTCCACAGCCGCCTGGTTGGTGCGTCGCCTCGGCGAACGGGTGCGGGACGAAGGATTGCGGATCAAGGGCATTCCCACCTCCACCCGCACGGCGCAGCTTGCCCGCGAAGTCGGGATCGAGGTTATTTCTCTGGATCAGGCCGGCTGGCTGGACCTGACCATCGACGGGGCGGATGAATTCGATGGGGATCTTAACCTGATCAAGGGCGGCGGCGGCGCGCATCTGCAGGAAAAAATAGTCGCCACGGCCAGCGACCAGATGATCGTCATCGCCGATGCAGGCAAAGAGGTCAAAACGCTGGGCGCTTTCCCTCTGCCGGTCGAGGTTGTTCCCTTCGGTTGGCAAACCACGCGAACACTGATCGAAGAAGCCCTTGATACGATGGATGTGCTGGAAACCTCGTCGGCGCTGCGCATGAATGGGGCGGCCCCGTTTGTGACGGACGAGGGCAATCACATTCTTGATCTGCATCTGCAGCGCATCGGTAACCCGCGTCAGATGGCGCTGATCCTCAATCAGGTGCCGGGCGTGGTCGAAAACGGCCTGTTCATCGATATCTGTGACAAGGTTGTCATCGGCCACGGAGATGGCCGTGTCGAACTTCGGGATATCAATGCGGGCACCATTGAGTTGGATCAGTTGTTGGGGGGATCGCGAGAGAACCTGTTTTCCGATCAAACGGACTGAATTTAATGCAAGCCAGACTGATAAGCGTTGGTAAAAGGTCGAAAATTCCGCGCCCGGGGGTTGGCACAGGGGTTTTCGCGCCCAGATATCCAGAGAATTTTTGCAAGTTGAACGAAGGAAACGTGCATGAGCTTTGACTATGATCTTTTCGTCATCGGCGGAGGCTCGGGCGGGGTCCGCGCAGCACGTGTGGCGGCAGGTGAAACCGGCGCCAAGGTCGCGCTTGCCGAGGAAGACCGCTATGGCGGCACCTGCGTGATCCGGGGTTGTGTGCCCAAGAAGCTGATGGTTTTTGCCAGCGAATACTCGGGTATGGTCGGGGATGCGCAAGCCTATGGCTGGGATGTTCAACCCGGTGCGTTCAACTGGAACACCTTTCACGGCAAGCTGGTGTCCGAATTGGATCGGCTGGAAGGTATCTATCGCAACATCCTGAAAAACAACGGTGTCGAAAGCTTTGATCAGCGCGCACGCTTGGTGGACGCACATACGGTCGAGCTGACCGATGGTACCCGCAAAACCGCCAAGCATATCCTGATCGCAACCGGCGGCCGCCCGGTGGTGCCGGAGTTTCCGGGCTCGGATTTGGCGATCACTTCGAACGAGATTTTTCACCTGGACAAGCTGCCCGAGAGCATCCTGATCGTCGGTGGCGGTTATATCGCCAGCGAATTTGCCGGGATCATGAACGGGATGGGCGTCAAAACCACGCAATTCTATCGCGGTGCGCAAATCCTGCGTGGCTTTGATGAAGAAGCACGTGGGTTGATCTGTGAAGAGATGCGCCAGAACGGGATCGATGTCCGTCTGGGCACCAATGTGCTGGAAATGACCAAAGACGGTGATCAGATCCGGGTCAAAGCGACCGATGGAACCGAAGATTGTTTCGACGTGGTCATGTACGCCACTGGCCGCGCGCCGAATGCTGATAACCTCGGGCTGGAAGAGCTGGGCGTAGAACGCGGTCGCAAGGGCGAGATCATCGTGGATGAATACAGCCAGACCGCTGTTCCGTCGATCTACGCCATTGGTGACGTTACCGACCGGGTCAACCTGACGCCTGTGGCCATCCGCGAAGGGATGGCTTTTGTGGAAACTGTCTTCAAGGGAAACCCGACGCCTGTGGATCACGACCTGATCCCGACCGCGATCTTCACGCAGCCCGAATTCGGCACTGTTGGCCTGAGTGAAGAGGAAGCCGCGGCGCAGGAACCGATCGAGGTCTATGCCACTTCGTTCAAGCCGATGCAGAAATCCTTTGCCGGCGGCACACAGCGCGTTTTGATGAAGCTTCTGGTCAGCCAGGCAACACGCAAGGTGCTGGGTTGCCATATTGTCGCCCCCGGCGCAGGTGAGATGATCCAACTGGCCGGAATCGCCGTAAAGATGGGCGCAACAAAGGAAGATTTCGATCGCACGGTTGCAGTACACCCCGTTATGGCGGAAGAACTGGTGACAATGCGGCAACCTGTACGCACCGCTTGATTTGCAAGCGAGCGCACACAAGTTAAAAGTGAGTTCGTGATCACACGGGCCTAAACGAAGGAAATGATACATATGGCGGGCAACAGCGGTGGCCCCTGGGGGGGCGGAGGCTCATCCGGAGGCGGAGGAAATCGGGGTAACAACGGGGACGGGCGACGCCCGCCCGAAGGCGATGGCCCGCAGATCCCCGAGATCGATGAGCTGATGAAAAAAGGTCAGGAGCAGCTGCGCGTCCTCATGGGCGGTCGCGGCGGGGGTGGCCGTGGTAGCAGCGGTGGACAGGGCGGCGGTGGCCCGGCCTTTACCAAAGGCACGGTTGCGATTGGCCTCGTGGCGGCAGCCGTTGTTTGGGGGCTTGCCAGCTTTTACACCGTCAAGCCCGAAGAGCAGTCGGTAGAACTGTTTCTGGGTGAGTTTTCAGCCGTCGGGAATCCGGGACTGAACTTTGCCCCATGGCCGTTTGTGACGGCTGAGGTCATTCCAGTCACACGCGAACAGACCGAGGATATGGGCGGAACACGTGGCAGCGATGATGGCCTGATGCTGACCGGCGACGAAAACGTGGTCGACATCGACTATCAGGTTGTCTGGAACATCAACGACCCGGCCAAATTCCTGTTCAACCTGCGCGATCCGCGCCAGACCATCCGTGCGGTCTCTGAGTCGGCCATGCGCGAGATCATTGCGCAAAGCGAGCTGGCGCCGATCCTGAACCGGGACCGGGGTGTTATCGCCGACCGTCTGCAGGAACTGATCCAGTCCACCATGGACAGCTACGATTCGGGGATCAACATTGTCCGTGTCAACTTTGACAAGGCCGACCCGCCGCAGGACGTGATCGCCGCCTTCCGCGACGTTCAGGCTGCCGCGCAGGAGCGTGACCGGCTGCAAAACGTCGCCGATGCTTATGCCAACCGGGTTCTGGCCGAAGCGCGTGGTGAAGCCGCGCAGGTTCTGGAAGAGGCCGAAGCCTACCGCGCCCAACAGATCAACAGTGCGCAGGGTGAAGCCAGCCGTTTCAGCGCGGTTCTGGAGGAATACTCCAAAGCACCGGACGTGACCCGCAAGCGTCTTTATCTGGAGCGGATGGAGCAGGTTCTGGGTGATGTCGACAAGATCATTCTGGACGAGAATTCAACCGGTCAGGGGCAGGGCGTCGTACCCTATCTGCCGCTGAATGAACTTCGCCGCAATTCCGGTCAGGAGAGTAACTGATGCGTAAATCGACATTTATCCTGCCCGTCGTTTTCCTTGCGATTGTTGGTGTTCTGTCTTCGATCTTTATCGTTGATGAACGCGAACGGGCGCTGGTTCTGCAATTTGGCCGGGTCGTCGCGGTCAAGGAAGAGCCGGGCCTGGCCTTCAAGATTCCGCTGATTCAGGAAGTGGTCCGTTACGATGACCGTATCCTGTCGATTGACGTGCAGCCGCTCGAGGTGACACCTCTGGACGATCGCCGTCTGGTGGTTGACGCTTTTGCGCGTTACCGGATTTCCGACCTGAACCAGTTCCGTCAGGCCGTTGGTGTGGGTGGTATCCCGGTTGCTGAAGACCGTTTGGATCGCATCCTGCGCGCCGAAACCCGCGAAGTGCTGGGTTCGGTATCGTCGCGTGACATCCTCAGCTCGGATCGTGCGGCCTTGATGCTGCGTATCCGCAACAGCGCGATTGCCGAAGCGCGTGCGCTGGGCGTGAACGTGATCGACGTGCGTTTGAAGGCGACAGACCTGCCGCAAGCCAACCTTGAGGCCACGTTTGACCGGATGAAGGCCGAGCGTGAACGCGAAGCGACCGATGAACGCGCTCGTGGTAACGAAGCCGCGCAGCGTGTACGCGCGCAGGCGGATCGTACCGTGGTCGAGTTGGTCTCGGACGCCAACCGCGAGGCCGAGATCATTCGCGGTGAAGCTGACGCCGAGCGCAATGCGATCTTCGCCGAAGCCTTCGGCAAAGACCCGGAGTTCTTTGAGTTCTATCGCTCTCTGTCCGCCTATGAGCGGGCGCTGGGCGGCGGCAACAGCTCGATGGTGCTGAGCCCGGATTCCGAGTTCTTCAACTATCTCAAATCGCCAACCGGCTCCGGTCAGTGACCATTGAACTTCTCTTGGATGAAAAAGGGCTGACCTACGGGTCGGCCCTTTTTTTCGGCGACCCCCTGCATGCTTCGAGCGGCCAACGGGGTTGATTTGAAAGACGAATTGCCGCCAGTATGAAGCTGTTTTGTCTGGCGTGGTATTCATGCACCGATTTATTGCTTTTTTTGCCACAGTGATTATGGCAACCCAAATCGCTCACGCAGCGCCCAAGATTGAGCTGAATGGGCAAAGTTATGAAACCTTCGGCAAACGAATCTCTAACAGTTCCGTTGTGCGTTTGGCCGCAATTTCAAAACGGCGCGTTGCGATCACGGATGCGCGTGCGTATCTCCCGGCGGGAAAGGTTCTTTTGGTGGCAAAAGGTCCACTCTGCCAACGCGACGGCTTGAGGCAGTGGTGTTTCGCGGTGACCGAAGACGGGTTGCCGGTTTTCGTGCGCACGGATGGCACAGGTTTCTTTAAGGCTGATGGTTATAGAGACGAAGGATATCTTGGTGCGATCGCAAACGCGCGACGTGCTGGTCGCGTGGAAGCCGCAGATGGAGCGCAACTCGAATATTCTACCTCGGAACGGTATCGCGTGCGCGAAGACGATCAGGGGCGCGCAGTAATTACTGTGACCCCGGACAGCCAGAAAGGTTTCGACACTGCCACCGATGTCGACATTACCGATAAAGTTGGCGATTTCGTCTTTGTCAATATCGAGGATGTTTATGATGATGCCAGCTTTTATCCGATCCGACCGGTGAACGACGGTGAGGTTCTTGAGAGGCTGATCCAAGATGTCGCCGCGTTGGACGTGGATGCCGACACCTGGAAAACGGTAAAAGAATACTTTGATAATCTACTGGCGCGGGAAAAGACCTGCGACAATGAGATTAGTTTGGCTTTTGAGGCAGGGTTCGAGCTAGTGGCGGGCGTAGGTGGGCTGCTGTCAGCTATTGATACCAAGTTCAAAATTACGGCCAGCTACAGCAAAAGCACAAGCTACCCCAAAGGACTGCAATTCAGAGCGCGTCGTTTTTTGCAGGAAGATGGGACCGGTTCGATCCGGTTTTTTGAGATCTGGGAGCGGCATCAATATGACAGCGCAGACTGCAAAAGTGTCGCCACGACCCATCTCACCGGATATGACGAGGCGGATTTTGGGGGGGAAAGGGGTGATGTGTCTTCAGACTCTGCTTCCGGCCTGGGGTTGGGCGTCAGTGGAACCCAAAAATTCCCGTCCTATTCCTGTGATCAAGAGTATTTTGTCGCGCTGGAGCATGTGTCTTCCCAAGACGGGCGTCTGTCGAGACCTGCGGCGGCTCTGTTTGTGACCTATGTCATGCGGTACGAAGGCGGCGGAACCGGTATTAAGGTGTGCGAAAACCAACCCTAACTCGGAGAGGTCCGTGGATGACCATGATACTTCTAGCCTTCGGGCTGGTACTGATCGTCGAGGGGCTAGCCTATGCGCTGGCCCCTTCGCTTATTGAGCGAATGTTGGAAGCGTTGCGTGCCATGCCTGAACAGGCGAGGCGTATTGCCGGGTTGTTGTGCGTTGTCAGCGGTCTGATCCTGCTGTGGGGAGCGTATCAGATCGGGTTCTGAAACACAGCGCGTGCTTGTTTGATGTGGGGTGCTGACTGCATTGTATCTGCACGCTCTGGTCCCTATCACGCTCAGTGCCAACCGCGAACAAACGCATTGCTGCGACTTGCGCGCTGGTGCGATAGCGCCACGAGGCTCAATTGCCGGTGATAAACATTGATCCCGAGTTGCGGGCGCGACCAAACTGACTACATTGGATATCAAGACAGGCTGCCGAAGGGGCGGCCGGGTAACGATTGTCGACAAGGAGACCCCAGGTGCAGGCAAAAGCACGCAGTATTTCCATCCGGCGGGACGAAGCGGTTATCATGATGCGGCTGATGTGGCTGGCATTTGTCGGGCTTCTGTTTGTGCTGGCGCAGACCGTCACGGCGCAGGCGCGGAGCGAGAGCCTTGCACCTCTGGCAGAAAAGATCAGCCCGGCTGTGGTGAACATCACGACAAGCACTTTGATCGAAGGCCAGACAGGTCCGCAGGGCATTGTACCCGAGGGCTCTCCGTTCGAAGATTTCTTTCGCGAGTTTCAGGACCGTAACGGCGGAGATGGCGATAACGCACCGCGGCGTAGCAACGCGCTGGGTTCGGGGTTTGTGATCTCGGAAGACGGCTTTATCGTGACCAACAATCACGTCATTGCCGAAGCGGATGAGATTCTTGTGGAATTCTTCCCCGGCGATGGTCAGCCCAAGAAAGAGTTGGTTGCCAAGGTTATCGGAACCGACGAGAAAACCGATATCGCGCTACTCAAGGTCGAAGCGTCGGGCCCGTTGAAGTATGTGCAGTTTGGTGACAGTGACGTGGCGCGCGTAGGCGATTGGGTCATCGCCATGGGCAACCCGTTGGGTCAGGGCTTTTCTGTGTCTGCCGGGATCGTATCGGCACGTAACCGGGCGCTGAGCGGGTCTTATGATGATTACATCCAAACAGATGCGGCGATCAACCGGGGCAACTCGGGTGGACCGCTGTTCAACATGAACGGCGAAGTCATTGGCGTGAACACTGCGATCCTGTCGCCCAACGGTGGCTCGATCGGTATCGGATTCTCGATGGCGTCGAACGTGGTTGTGAAGGTTGTCGATCAACTGCGTGAATTTGGTGAAACCCGCCGTGGGTGGCTGGGTGTCCGCATTCAGGACGTAACCGAGGATATGGCCGAGGCCATGGGTCTGGAAAAACCTGGCGGCGCGCTGATCAGCGATGTCCCGGAAGGGCCTGCCAAGGAGGCCGGGTTGAAGGCGGGTGACGTGATCCTCAGCTTTGACGGTGTCGAGGTGGAAGACACACGTGGTCTTGTGCGTCAGGTTGGTGAAGCCGAAGTTGGCAAATCTGTCCGCGTGATCGTGCATCGCGATGGTGGAACACAGACCGTGCTGGTGACGCTGGGTCGTCGCGAAGATGCGGAACGCACCGAAGATGGCGAAGAAGAGCCGCAGGAAGCACCGGCTGATGAAAATGCCGATATTCTCGGTCTGACGATTTCGCCTCTTACCGACACTTTGCGAGAGGATCTTGGTCTGGATGCCGATGCCGAAGGTCTGGTGATTACGGATGTCGATGAAGCGTCCGAAGCTTACGCCAAAGGTATGCGGGCCGGTGATCTGATTACTGAAGCAGGCCAGCAAAAGGTGGAAACCATCGACGATCTCGAAGCCCGGATGGACGAATCGCGCGAAGCGGGGCGCAAATCTTTGTTGCTGTTGGTGCGCAGGGGTGGCGATCCGAGGTTTGTGGCACTGAGCCTTGAGGAATAACTGAAAAGGCCGGGGCATGTTCCCGGTCTTTTTCAAAGCCCCGGACAAATCGCGGGATTGGCAGTATTCAAAGAAAATGAGCCATACGCAGAAATTGCGTATGGCTCAGATACAGGGAGAGGTCAGTGGACAGATATCGGGGATGATTCTCTGACCTCCTACGGTAACAATCTCACCTTAGGTCAATGTTGGCATATCGGTCTGTGAACCAGATCACATCCGTTCAGATAAGGTCGGAATCCGCCAACTCGCGCAGGGCTTCAAAATCCTGAATCAGCAAACCACCCCGAGAGGCTTCGACCACGTTATCCCGCTTCCATGTGGAGATTGTTTTGGAAACCGCCTCACGCGTGGCGCCGACAAATTCGGCCAGTTCGCTCTGCGACAGGGTGATGCGCTGGGACGGGTCGTCTTGCAAACCGGACAGGTGTAGCAGCTTGCGGGCCAAGCGGATGGGCATGGGCAGAAAGACCTGTTCGTTCAACTGCGATCCCATCCAGCGCATCCGCAGACCCGCCAGACGTATCATATCTACTGCAAGATCAGGCTGTTGCCTGATCTGGTTCATGACATCGTTGCGACGTACACGCAGCACACGCGAGGGCTCTGCGGCCGAGATGGTCGCCGTGCGCGGGCCGTTGTCGAACAACGCGATCTCACCAAAAACTTCGCCGGGGCGCATCAGGGTCAGCGTCAGCTTGCGGCCGCTCATGGCGAGAAATGACACTTCAAGTGTGCCTTCAAGAATGGCGTAGAGCGCGTCGCCCTCATCATCTTGTTCAAATAATACTTCATCTTGAGCCAGAGAAATTTCGGTCGCCTGAGCCGAAAGCATTTCTCTGAGCCCGTCGGAGGCTTCGGAAAGGAAGCCGCTGTTGGGAAAGGCCGTCATGTGTGCACCGATCTTGGGCAGAGTGTGAGTGTGGGTGGTGGTGCCACAGCTTCCCATAGCTCGGCGCTCAAGCCAAGAATTATGTTTGTTTTGGCAGGTCTGGCGGACGTAAGGGCAGTTATTTCTGCTCGGGGTCTTCCATATAGCGCTGCAGAATGCTGAATTGCAGCATCAGGAAGGCCATCAGGGCAATCGGAAAGCCAAAGGTTTCAATCTTGACCCACAGGTCCGTCGACATGGTGCGCCAGACAAACTCGTTTGCTGCGGCCAGAACAGCGAAACAGGCACAGAGGCGGCGTGTCAGGATCATCCAGCCTTCGTGTTTCATCGGCAGCAGCTCATCCAAAACATAGGCCAGATAGGATTTCTTCTGCATCAGGCCGATGCCGAGGATCAGCGCAAACAGTCCGTAGACGAGTGTGGTCTTCATCTTGAAGAAGCGTTCGTCATTGAACCAGGCTGTGAGACCGCCGAAGAAGATCACCATGAAAGCAGTGAAAATCTGCATCCGGCTGAGCTTGCCGGTCAGGTACCACAGGATGCCCATCGCCCCCAACATCAGTGGAACAAAAATGATCGTTGCGACGATAAATCCGGAATATTCGATGTCGCCAATCAGAAAGCTGTCGTCACGCAGGCGCAGGTAGATGAAGAAGAAGGCCAACGGGGGCCCAAGTTCCAGAACCTGTTTCAAAAACGGGTTGATATCTTTTTTGCCTGTCATCGGTACTTCCTGCTGCTTACCCGCCCATTTCAACTATTACGGCGCCGAGTGCAATCAATGCCATCAATGCAATGCGTCTGGGACCGACGGTTTCTTTCAGGACAAGCCAGCCGATCAGCGCCGCGAAGACGGTCGAGGTTTCGCGCAGAACAGCCGCTTCGCCGACTTTGTCCAACCTTGTGGCCAGCATGATCGAGCCAAAGGACAAGGGGGCGATGATCCCTCCGACAAACCCTCGCAGCATCAGCGGACCGGGCGCGGGTCTGTGCGTCATCGCGCGCCACCTGAGGAAAGCGTAGATCGGCATGACCGCGCCGTCGATCATGAAAAACCACGCCAGAAAGGTGAACGGATCGGCGGTGGCGCGAATGCCATAGGCGTCATAGGTGGTGTAAAGGGCCACGAAAAGGCCGGTGATGATCGCCAGTGTCAGCGCGATGCCCAGCGTATCGCGGTTGGTTTCGAGGAACTTGAAATTATAGGCGGCCAGCCCGAAGATCCCGGCCAGCAGGGTAGCGACCCCCAGCCATTGAACGGCCGTGAAGGTTTCGCCGAACAAAAGGTATGCGCCGATAACTGTGAACAACGGGCCGGTTCCGCGCACGACCGGGTAGACGACGGTATAAGAGCCCTTGGTATAAGCCATGGCTTGCAGGGTCTTGTAGGCAATGTGGATCAGCCAGACGAGCGCGAAGATCGGCCACATATGCGGTTCGGGCCAGGGCACCACGAAGAAGGCGAACGGGGCGGCCATCAGGCAATAGCAGGCGTCGATGGCACCGCGGGACAGCCACGGGTCATGTCGGCCTTTTTGCAGCGCTCCGAACGCGGCGTGCAGGAACGCGGCCATCAGCGCCAGCGCCAACGCCAGTTGGTGGCCGGCTTCGGTGCCTTCGAGAGAGATCAGCCAGTCGCTCAAATACGCAGACCTTTTGTGGGGCGGAGAGGGTAGGGGGCTGTCTGCCCCCCACACCCCCCGAGGATACTTTTGGCCAGATGAAGAGGCGGATCAGCCTTTGTCGAGACCGGTCAGGGCGGCGGCGAATTCTTCGGGGTCGAAAGGGGCAAGGTCGTCGATCTGTTCGCCGACACCTATCGCGTGGATGGGCAGGCCGAATTTGTCTGCCAGTGCAACCAGAACGCCGCCCTTTGCGGTGCCGTCCAGTTTAGTCATGACCAAGCCCGAGACGTCGGCCAGTTTGCGGAAGGTTTCCACCTGGCTCAGCGCGTTCTGGCCGGTTGTGGCGTCGAGGACCAGCAGAGTGTTATGCGGGGCCGTTTCATCGACCTTGCGGATGACGCGGACGATCTTGGCCAGTTCCTCCATCAGGTCGGCGCGGTTTTGCAGGCGGCCCGCAGTGTCGATCATCAGCAGATCGGCACCTTCGGCCTGTGCGCGAGTCAGCGCGTCGAACGCGAGGCTGGCCGGGTCCGAACCCTCAGGCGCTGTCAGAACCGGAACCCCGGCGCGGTCGCCCCAGACTTGCAACTGTTCAACGGCAGCGGCGCGGAAGGTGTCACCGGCGGCGATGACGACTTTCTTGCCCGCCTCTTTGAACTGGCTAGCCAGCTTGCCGATTGTGGTGGTCTTGCCCGAGCCGTTGACACCGACGACCAGCACCACTTGCGGGCGCCTGGGATAGATCGGCAGGGGCTTGGCCACGGGTTCCATCACGCGGGCCACCTCTTGTGCCAGCAATTGCTTGATTTCCCGGGTCGAAAGTTTGCGACCAAAGCGCCCTTCGGCCATGTTCGAGGTGACGCGAAGGGCCGTGTCGACGCCCATGTCCGAGGCGATCAGCAGCTCTTCGAGCTGTTCCAGCATGTCATCGTCCAAGGTGCGGCGCATTTCGGTGCTGCCGCTGCCGCGGTTGAACAGGCGGTTCAGGATGCCCTTGGATTCAGGGACTTCCGGTGGCGGAGTGACGGGCGTCGGGTCGGCAGGGATCGGAGCGGGTGGTTCAACCGGTTGCGGGGCCGGGGCTGGGTCCGGAATCTCGGGCACCGGTTGCGGTTCGGGCTGCGGTTCCGGGATTACCGGGTCGGGCGTGGCCGTTTCCTCGCCGCCATCTTCGACGATGGCTTCCAGCCCCTCTTCCAGACGAGAGGAGGATTTGAACAGCTTGTCCTTTAGCTTTGAGAAAAACGCCATTTTTTGTCTCCGCAGGTGTTCCCTTCACCTAATGCGGATTTGCGGCAGTTGCAAAGGGTCACGCGAACGCAAGGACAAAGCCGAGCTGTGCGCCCCAGTAGAGGGGCCAGACCAGATAGGGTGTCACCTTGAGGGAGGGATGGTTTGGCGGCAACAGGAACTTTTCGGTCGCCAGGATCAGATCGGAGGCGATGAAGGCGATGGCGGCTGGAAAGGCCCAACGCAAAGCGCCCGCATCCGGCAGTGCCAATACAGTGATCCCCATGCCGAGGATGATGGGGATATAAGCCAGAACCGGTCCCTTCAGGTCTCCGGCGCGGGGCTTTAGCAATGTAGCCATGATGATGCCCAGAATGACCAAGGACCATACAATCGCGGGTGCATTCCAAATCAGCGCGGCGGAACTGGCGGGATGAGACAGGAACAGAGCGATATAGGCCAGATGCCCGGCGGCGAACGCGGCGATGCCCGCCATGAATGTAGCATCCGTTTCGCGCGACAACAGAGCGTCGCCTGACGCACAGAGCACAAGCGCGAGAACCAGCAACCAAGGCCCGCCTTGCAAGGTGGCGATGACTGCCAACAAAGCGACTGAAGCGGTTTTCAGTACAGTA
Organism: Ruegeria sp. E8; assembly: GCF_056533985.1. Taxonomy (NCBI): domain Bacteria; kingdom Pseudomonadati; phylum Pseudomonadota; class Alphaproteobacteria; order Rhodobacterales; family Roseobacteraceae; genus Ruegeria; species Ruegeria sp. E8. Next base: position 192,856 of record NZ_JBQFOY010000002.1, on the reverse strand, counting down.
CGCAAAGAACTGGCGGGCCGCGCCGTCAGGGGCAGATAACCGACAGCACAGCCAAGGGCGATCCAGATCAATATGGTTGTCATGTCATCTCCGAGCCGTTTCAGAACAATCTGATCCGGGGTGTCGCGTTGAAGCAACCGCTTACGTTGAGTTAAGCAACGTGTGACGGCCTAAGCGTAAAGGGTGAATGGCGTGTCCGGGGCGCATCTGACAAAATAAGCGCATGTTCAGATTTCTGATGATTCTCGCGACCTTCGCCGCGCAGTCCGTGGCGGCCCAGACGCCTTTGTCTGGTTCGGAATTCGACAAGTATACGCAGGGGAAAACCCTGTTCTACGGGTTCGAAGGGCAGATTTACGGGGTTGAGCGGTACTTGCCGAACCGCCGTGTGATCTGGTCTTTTCTGGACGGGAATTGCAAGGAAGGTATCTGGTATCAGCGGGACGAGCAGATCTGTTTTGTCTATGAAGACAGGCTGGATCCGCAATGCTGGGTCTTTACTCGATCCGGCGGCGGCCTGATCGCGCAGTTCGAAGGCAATCCGGAAGCGACCGAGCTGTATGAGGCAGAGGATCTTGGGGAAGAAATGGTCTGCTACGGGCCCGACGTTGGTGTCTGATCAGTCGGCCCGAAGCTCATCGTAACTGATCATGACATGTGTTTGGTAAGCTGACCTGTCTGCCAGCCTTTCGTAATATCGGCGCAGGTTGGGCAGTGATGCGCGCGAAATCTCGATATCGTAGTAGCGATAGAGAATGTGACCCAGTTGAATGTCCGCCAAGGTCAGGTCGAGGCCGCACAGGAAGGTGCGCTCAGATAGTTGTGTATCGGCGATGGCCAATGTGTTCTCTAAAGCCGTAACCGCCTTTTCGATTGCTTGTTGGTCCTGTTCTGCCTGCTGCGTCCGCACGACTTGCCAGAACACGGGCACTGTGAACGCCAGAGCAACGTTGATCTTGGCCCATTCCGCCCATTTATCCACTTCGGCTTGCTTGACCGGGTCACGTGGCCAGAATTTGTCATCGCCATAGGTATTGGCCAGATATCGCAGGATCGCGCCTGTTTCCCAAAGCGGTGGATGATTGCCGTCCTGTATCACAGGGATCGTGCGGTTTGGGTTCAGTTTGCCAAAGTCATCCGTGTTCAGCCCGCCGTATTTGTGCCCCAGATCGTGGCGGTGAAAATCCAGCCCCAACTCACAGACACACCACATCAGGGCCTGAACATTCGATGATGTCTTGCGGCCCCAGATGGTCAGCATGACTTAGAACAGCGATCCCTGATCCGGGGCGTCCGGTTTGGGTTTCTTGGGCGGTGATTTTGCCGCCGCTCCGGTGCTGAGAATGCCATCGGCAAATTCGATATCCAGTGCTGTGTGCTTGGCGGCCTGAGCTTTGGTGGTGACGACGTTCCCGTCTGCTCGGACGACGGCATATCCGCGTTCCAGCGTGGCTTTGTAGCTGAGTGTTTCGCGCAGGCGGTCTGTTGCTTCAAGCTGTTGTTGAAGGCGATCCAGCCGCGTGGTTTGCGCTGTGTTCATCCGATCGCCAAGCCGGGTGAGGTTTTGCCGCTGCTGGTCGATTTCGCGCTGGATCGGGCGTAGGGACAGGCGCGAGGACAGGTTGCGTAGTGATTCCTGCCGTGTCGAAACCAGACTGCGAAGAGTAGAAGGGCGAAGGTGAGCGGACAGTTCCACCACTTGCAGACGACGATTTTGAACTCCTCGGGTCAAGGCAGGTGTCAGGCGATCTGCAATTAAATCAAGGCGTTGGCGCGGGGTGTTCAACAGGCTGTCCGGGCGCGGCAGGGCGCGGGACAGATCCCGCAGCCTTTGCGTTCGGCGCTGCACCGCATCCGTTGCTGCGCGCGACAGGCGAGCGCCTTGCTCTCCGGTCCATGCGAGCAGTTCCATACGGACGGGCACTGCCAGCTCTGCTGCCGCAGTGGGTGTGGGTGCGCGGCGATCTGAGACAAAGTCAATCAGCGTCGTATCGGTTTCGTGCCCGACAGCCGAGATCAGCGGAATGTCGGATGCAGCGGCAGCGCGGGCGACAACCTCTTCGTTAAACCCCCAGAGATCTTCGATAGACCCGCCGCCACGCGCCACAATGATCAGATCGGGGCGTGGCAACGCGCCGCCGGGCGTCAACTGGTTGAAGCCTTCGATGGCACGGGCAACCTCGGGTGCGCAATTCGCCCCTTGAACTGCCACGGGCCATATCAGCACCTTGCGCGGGAACCGATCCCGCAGACGGTGCAGAATATCGCGGATCACCGCGCCCGAAGGGGATGTCACCACACCAATGATCTGCGGCAGATAGGGCAGTGGTTTCTTGCGTTCGGGCGCGAACAAGCCCTCGACCTCAAGCTGTTTCTTACGCTTTTCCAGCAACGCCATCAGGGCGCCCTGTCCAGCGACTGAGACCTCATCGACGTTCAGGTTGTATTTGGATTGCGCACCAAAGGCGGTGAGGCGTCCCGTGACGACAACCTCCAACCCTTCTTCCGGCACAACGGAGAGGCCCGAAATCTGACCCTTCCACGTGGTGCAGGCCAGAACGTTCCGGTCATCTTTGATATCATAATACAAGTGTCCCGAACGTGCTTTGAATACGCGTCCGACCTCACCGCGTACCCGGATTCGCCCAAACGAGCCTTCGAGAGTTCGTTTCACCTCTCCCGAGATATCAGACACCGTGTATTCGGGGGTATTCTGGCCCGGAATCGGGTCATCAAGCAGATCGGACATTTCAGCGCCTTGTTTCAAATGCCGGGCCAGCTTAGAACGCCGCGCAGGCAAGGCCAAGCAGATCGGAGAGCATTCATGAACATCCTCATTCTCGGCAGCGGCGGGCGCGAACACAGTCTCGCCTGGGCAGTGTTGCAAAACCCCAAATGCGACCGTCTGATCGTGGCTCCGGGCAATGCCGGGATCGCTCAGATCGCGGATTGCGCGGCACTGGATATCGAGAATGGCGGGGCTGTTGTCAGCTTTGCCGAAGAAAACGCAATTGATTTCGTGATTGTCGGCCCCGAGGCTCCGTTGGCCGCCGGTGTGGCTGACCGTCTGCGCGAGGCCGGGGTGCTGGTTTTTGGCCCGTCGGCCGAGGCGGCACGGCTGGAAGCATCGAAAAGCTTCACCAAGGAGATCTGCGACGCCGCCAATGCCCCAACCGCAGCTTATGCCCGGTTCACCGAAGCTGAACCCGCCAAGGCTTACATTCGCGCGCAAGGAGCGCCGATTGTTGTCAAAGCCGACGGTCTGGCGGCGGGCAAAGGCGTGATCGTCGCGATGGACGAAGAGACGGCACTGGAAGCGATAGACGACATGTTCGGCGGTGCCTTTGGTGGCGCTGGAGCGGAAGTCGTCATTGAAGAGTTCATGGACGGCGAAGAGGCTTCGCTGTTCGTTTTGTGTGACGGTGAGAACATTCTGTCCGTCGGCACCGCTCAGGACCATAAGCGTGTTGGAGAGGGCGACACCGGGCTGAATACGGGCGGCATGGGGGCGTATTCCCCGGCACCCGTGCTGAGCGCAGAGGTGGAAGCGCGCGCAATGGAAGAGATTGTGCGCCCGACCATTGCCGAGATGAAACGCCGGGGTACGCCATTTCAAGGTGTCCTTTATGCGGGGCTGATGATCAAAGACGGTCAGCCTCGTCTTGTGGAATACAACGTTCGATTTGGCGACCCCGAATGCCAGGTGTTGATGATGCGTCTGGGTGCTCAGGCGATGGACCTGATGCATGCCGCAGCTGAGGGTCGGTTGGGTGAGATGCGCGTGAACTGGGCTGATGATCACGCGATGACGGTTGTGATGGCGGCCTTGGGCTATCCGGGTGCGTATGAAAAGGGTTCAGTCATCAAGGGGCTGGACGGAATGCCCGAGGACAGCAGCAATATGGTGTTCCATGCAGGCACCAAAGCAGTTGAGGGACAGGTGCAGGCTGCCGGTGGGCGGGTCTTGAACGTGACTGCGCGCGGTGAAACGCTGCAGAAGGCGCGGGATCGGGCCTATCAGATGGTTGATGGCGTGGAATGGCCCGAAGGGTTCTATCGACGCGATATCGGGTGGCGTGCTCTGGAGAGTTGATCGGGCAGGGGGCTTTGCCCCCTCGGCCTGCGGCCTCACCCCCAGGATATTTTTAGCCAGATGAAGAGGCGGATCAGCAGCTCAAGGCCTGAGCGAGACTGTCGGGGTCGTTGAATGGGCCGAGATCGGTTTTGATCCAGCCGTTGTCATAAGAGACGCTGATGATTCGCGACCAGTCGGCGCTGACCACGATCAATTCCGGGCGGTTGGCGCAGTCGCGTAAGCCGCCGGAGATGAAATCCTCGCCGATCTTATGGTTGGTCAGACCGGGAATCGAGGCGACCTCGGTCAGGGCGTTGTCCTTGTATCGCCAGATGCGCAGCGTCTTGGCGAGGTGCGGGCGGTCGATGTAAGCGATTTCGACATGGCCGTCGCCATCCAGATCGGCGGCTCCGATTGGGGCGAGCCAGCGGAAGCGGGTGCCGATATGGGGTGTGGCGGCGATTTTCTTGCCGCTTGCGTTGTAGATGGCGAGTTGTGCGCCAAGTTGTTCTTGGGATTCAACGACAACAGCTTCGGGTGTGCCGTCTGTATCAATGTCCAGAAGCCGTGGTTCGAGATCTTCGAAGACGCGATCTTGTGGTAGGCGAATCATTACGGTCGTTGGAGCTGAGTTGGCACTTTGACTGCGAAGTTCTAATGCACCGAATTCGACGTTATCTCCCAATACTCCGTGCGCATAGCGCGTGGTTGGTTCTGTGAACCTGGCCGTCTTTATTTGATCGGCCGTAGTTGCTGTGCCGAAAGCCGATCCCCAGACGCTCAGAGCTGTCAGCGCGCCGCGTGCCCGCCCTCGCCAGAGGCGATCGGGGGGACGCGGCGCTTTGGGAAGCATCAGATTTGCTTTTCGGGCATCTGAACGACCAGACCGTCCAGCGCGTCCGTGACCTTGATCTGGCAGGTTAGGCGCGAGCGGGCCGGGTCGGGTTCGTAGGCAAAGTCCAGCATGTCTTCTTCCATGTCATCCTTTCCGGGAATTTTTTCGACCCAGTCGGGGTGGATATAGACATGGCACGTTGAACAGGCACAGGCGCCGCCGCAATCGGCCTCGATGCCGGGAATGTTGTTGTCACGGGCCCCTTCCATGACGGTCAGTCCGTTGGCGACTTCGACAGTGTGTTCGGTACCGCCGTGCTCGACATAGGTGATCTTTGCCATTGCGTGCGTCTTCCTTTTGCGATGTTCGAATTCTTCCTTAGTCAAGGCATTTAAGTCTTTCCAGCCTCATTTGCGACTCAGTGCGCCGCGTCTGGACTTTCTTGCCGTGTGTTCTATATTTGTTCTCATGCTTGATGCTCCTGTTCGCCCTGCGTTTTCAAACCGGGACTGGCCGCGCGCGCCGTCCTGTTTGCCATCCGATCAGTTGAACGCACCGCCCGAGGGCGCGCGCGTGGCCGTGGCGGGGCTGGTTATCCTGCGGCAAAGGCCCGGGACGGCCAAGGGGGTGATCTTTCTGACGCTGGAAGATGAGACCGGGATCGTGAATGTGGTGGTCTGGCGCAAAATCTACGAACAGTTCCGCCGCGCGGTGATTTCGGGACGGTTGCTGAAAGTGACGGGTCGGATGCAGCGGGCGCATTCGGTGACCCATGTGATTGCAGAAGAGATCGAGGATATTTCGGGGATGCTGGATCTGTTGGTGCGGGGCGAGGGGTAGGTCTGCTTTACGGGTAACGCGGAGCTTTGCTCGCCTCAAAACGTGTGTTCTGAGCAGTGCCGATCTGTTCTCTTTGATCCATACGCCGATCAGAGGCGCTTTTCCGCCACTTTCACACCGGTTGGTCGACTCTCGGATGTCGGGCAGGTACTGGCAGACATCGTTACGCGTTGGCCTTTGTCAGAGCATGGGTATGGTCGCGCCACTCAAAGCCATCTCAGAGTTCAGTCCGGATGTCTAAAGTACCACAACATGGATCGCTGGAAGAAACGGCTTGGCAGGATGAGAGCCAGATCGCCGGTCGTCTTGCCGAACTCTCAGAGTTCACGCGCTCGAAGGGTTATGTCCATACCGCCAGAATGATCGAGGAGGCATTGAACGCCTATTCCTTTGAACGCAGGCACCTAGGGGTCGCCGAAACATACCTTGCGGAATTGCAGCAGGTGAAGGGCATTGAGGTGCCGCAGTCGGTGGAAGGATCTGCCCGAAAACAGCGCAGAGTTCCGAGTTTTCGTTCCAGTCGGTCGGCGAAGTCAAATAGCTTGCCGTCCGATAAGACCAAGCTGTTGGCCGGGCAGGCACTGGCAGAAGGGGCAACACAAAGGCAAGCGGCACTTGTCCTGACATCCCGGATGCGTGTTGACGGTCGGAATGTTGCGGTGCTGCGCGGTGGGCACAGGAAAGGCAAGCCGATGTCTTTCCCCGCGGAACCTGAATTCCAGTTTCGCTAACGAGGCTTGCTGTTGCACAAGCACCAAGGGGGATGATCACATTCCGGCGCAAGACAGATTTAGTATTTTGCGCAACACGTCTGAATAATTCTGATTTCAGCCAGCTGCTGCAGGTCGCACACGAAAGTCAGCAACGGCTATATCGCATCGACAGGGCGTATCGTTCCGGGACAAAGCGCCCCTGTAGATCCAAAGGGCGCATGACCGGAAATAGCCAAGAGACAATAGGTCTGACAGCAAAGCAGAGCGTTTTGGAACGCTCCCACCACTAGGAAAGGTGGGAGCAGGAAAAGCCAGGTTAGGCCAAGCTACGCTTTTTCCGACGACCCACTGCAAACAAGCCACCGATGCCTCCGATCAGCAACCAGCCAGCGGCGGGCAGCGGTACCGGAGCAATCGTGTACTGACCGTACAGCGTTGCGTGGTTCTGCATGTTTTCCGTCGTGTTGAAGCCGCTCGAGATGGTGCTGCCACCGTCCTGAGAAAAGCCAAGCACCGAGAACACGTAATTCTGCCCACCAAAGCTGAAGGTTTGCGAACCCAGATTGTTGGAAATGGTCACGATGTCGTCACAGGCCGGAGATTGGCCAGGGCAGTTGCTCGGACGGTTCAGGGTCTCATTATGTGTAATGCCAAATGACGACGACACAAGTGGGCCGCCACTGATGAGAATATCAACCATGAGGTCGACAGAACTCAGAGTCGTTCCCTTAATTGGAAAGTTCAGATGGGTGAATTGACCGAGTGAAAACGCCGTGCCCGGCAGCAGGCCGGAAATCGGTGTACCAGTCGGTGTGAATTCATAACCGCTAGAGTTTCCACCGCTTCCCCAGCTAAGAGAAATCGTTGAGCCCGAGGCGCTTTCAGTAATGCCACTTGACGGGTTAACGTTCTGCCAGGACGGTGTAATATTGGAAATTGTCAGTGCCGAAGCACCGCTGGCGGCCATCACCGCAGCAACCGCTATTGCAGCAACGTTTCCTTTGAGAGCCATGTTCCCACCTTCAAAAATATCACCAATTACGAACCACACTCTTTGCGAGTGTCTAAGGTACCTAATCACACTTTGATAGCGAGCGCCACATTGACGCCACTTTTTCACCTCAAATTAGGTGGATTGTCTCAAAAGTAGAGCAAAAGTGTAAACAATAAGTCCTATTGTACCTGTAAGTGCAGTGTAAAAGAAAAAACAATATGCTCGATTTCAGCTATTTTTAGCCATCTGGAAACAAAGATCTTCGGCGTGGGACATCGCCTCAATAACGAATCACGTCATCATGTGCTGGTGAGGGACGTTACTTTTCACCTGTCCACCATAAGCTTGACGGCGCGTTGCTTGTAGCAATGAAAAACACTCGCCTGACGGTACTTCACAGGCATTGTGCCATGACGGGATTTGGAAGGGCCGTCATGAGGCATGGGCAAAACGAACAGGTGGCGACTGTCTTTCGTAGCGCACAGGTAGTGTGGAAGTCCTAGGGATTTTAAGGGTATGGGTCAGATACATCTCACCGCTTGAACAGAACAGTCTGTACCTGCTTGTCCCGGTGATCCCCGCGCAGCTCTGCATGCAACGCCCGTCCTGCCTGCACACCCGAGCGGGCGCTGACCGTTTCCAACCATCGGGTGAAATGAGGTTTGTCCTCCAGCACCTGCTGTTGCCCTTCCCACAGGCTGGCCCACCCCCAGATCGACATATCGGCAACCGAATAGAAGTCGCCCGCGACGTACTCGTGTTTTGCCAGCCGGCGGTCGAGTACGCCGTACAATCGGCCAACCTCGGCCCGATAACGGTCTTTGGCATAGGGCAGGTCCTGCGGTGGGTCCAGTTGAGGGGCGTATTTCAGGAAGTGATGCGCCTGACCGGCCATTGGGCCAACGCCGCCCATTTGCCACATCAGCCATTCTTCGACCGCGATCCGGTCACGCTCGTTCTTGCCATAAAACCGCCCTGTCTTGCGGGCCAGATACATCAGGATCGCGCCGCTTTCGAAAACCGAGACGGGTTCGCCATCTGGGCCATCCGGGTCGACAATGGCGGGCATTCGGTTGTTCGGGGCAATTTTCAGAAACTCGGGTTCAAACTGATCCCCCTTGCCGATGTTGATCAGGTGAGTGGTATAGGGCAGTTCCATCTCTTCCAGTGCGATGGACACCTTCCAGCCATTTGGCGTGGGCCAGAAATACAGATCGATAGGGTTGGTCATGGCTCCTCCGTATCTTCCGGATCATGCGATTTTTCGCCTGATCGGCAAGAGGCGGTTACGAAAGCGTGACGGAGCCAAGCACGGACTTGACGGAACGCATCCCGAGGCGTATGGCAGCACAGAATTGTGTGGCGATTTGTTACCGGATTGCGGGCCACGTTAAACAACACCGCTAAAAGGTCAGGATGAAAGACCCCTTTCGCTTGGCCGCGTCTGGGGTTTTTTGTTTGCCTCCGCCGGAGGCTGAAAGGAATGAGATGAGCGAGAACTGGAACAAACGCACCCAAGCCGTCCACGGGGGCATCCGCCGCAGTCAATACAACGAGGTGAGCGAAGCGATTTTCCTGACGCAGGGCTTCGTGTACGACAACGCAGAACAGGCCGAAGCCCGGTTTCTGGAATGCGGCCCCGACGAATTTATTTACGCCCGTTACGGCAACCCGACCGTATCCATGTTCGAACAGCGCATCGCGGCGCTGGAAGGCGGCGAGGATGCGTTTGCGACGGCCTCGGGCATGGCGGCGGTCAATGGTGCGTTAACCTCGATGCTCAAAGCCGGGGACCATGTTGTTTCAGCAAAGGCGCTGTTCGGGTCGTGCCTGTACATCCTTGAAAACATTCTGACCCGCTATGGCGTTGACGTGACCTTTGTCGATGGCACCGATCTTGAGCAGTGGAAGGCGGCGATCCGCCCGGACACCAAAGCGGTTTTCTTCGAATCCATGTCGAACCCGACGCTGGAAGTGATCGATATCGCTTCCGTGTCCGAACTGGCCCATGCTGTTGGCGCGCTTGTCGTGGTTGATAACGTGTTCTCGACGCCGGTCTTTTCGCGCGCGATAGAACAGGGCGCGGACGTTGTCGTCTATTCGGCGACCAAGCATATTGACGGGCAGGGTCGTGCGCTGGGCGGTGTGATCATCAGCACCAAGGAATTCATCCGCGGAACTGTTGAACCCTATCTGAAGCATACAGGTGGCGCGCTCAGCCCGTTCAATGCCTGGGTCATGCTGAAGGGTCTGGAGACCATGGCGTTGCGGGTCAACGCGCAGGCCGAAAGCGCGCAAAAAATCGCAGAGGCACTGGAAGGGCACCCCGCGTTGGAACGTACCCTTTACCCCGGTTTGAAAACCCATGCGCAGAACGCGCTGGTTCAATCTCAGCTGGGCGGGAAGGGCGGCACCGTGCTGTCTCTGGATATCAAAGGTGGCAAGGACGGGGCCTTTGCGTTCCTGAATGCGATGACCATTCCCGTGATTTCCAACAATCTGGGCGACGCCAAGTCTATCGCGACGCATCCGGCAACGACTACGCACCAACGCCTGAGTGATGCGCAGAAAGACGAATTGGGTATCACTCCGGGACTGATCCGGCTTTCGGTTGGCCTGGAAGATGCCGGGGACCTGCTTGCCGACCTCCGGCAGGCGTTGGAGGTCTCGCAGAGGTAATCGCGCGCACCCCGAGCGTTTGTTTTGATCGGCGGCCAAGCCGCTCGTGACGTGTGCAGCCTTGTTTTTAGGGCAACATGTCGGGTGGAACAGGGGGGGCGTCAGCCAGCGATCCCGTCAAAAACGGCGCAATCCGTTGTGGAATGACGGTTTTGCGCCGGTTTTTTCGATCCGGACTGCTATTGCCCACGTATCGTGGTTAGACTGGAAAAAGAACTGCAGTCGTATATATTCCGACGACCAATCGAGGAACCGCAGCCGATGAACGTTCACCCGCGCGACATTGATGACACCCCGGATCAAGAAAAAGCCGCCGAGGCCCTGAAAGTTCTGCGGCAATGGGCGCAATCTGCCACTGCTTCGGAAATCAGCCAGTTGGATCCGTCCATTGCGCGTCTGGTACCCGGCCTGACTGCGGTGAACTATCCTTCGCTGTCGCGCGAATACCCTGAGGATTTCGCAGTTGACGCGGATTACCGCGCGTCCCTGCCGGATTTGCAAAACGGTCCGTCCAGCCTGATCCGTGGTGCAAAGCAGCAGATTCAGCATGTGGGTATCTCGAACTTCCGCCTGCCGATCCGGTTTCATCGGAAAGACGGTGAAGATCTGACGCTTGAGACGTCGATTACCGGGACCGTCAGCCTTGAAGCCGAGAAAAAGGGCATCAACATGTCCCGGATCATGCGGTCCTTCTACAAACATGCCGAGCGTACGTTCAGTTTTGAGGTTATGGAGGCGGCACTGGACGACTACATGACCGATCTGGACAGTTTTGACGCACGTATCCAGATGCGGTTTTCCTATCCGGACAGGATCAAAAGCCTGCGCTCGGGTTTGGAAGGGTACCAGTATTACGACATCGCGCTGGAACTGGTTGAACAAGGCGGTGTGCGCCAGAAGATCATGCATCTGGACTATGTCTATTCTTCGACCTGTCCATGCTCGTTGGAGCTGAGTGAACATGCCCGTTCCATGCGGGGGCAATTGGCAACCCCGCATTCGCAGCGTTCCGTTGCAAGGATTTCTGTGGCGGTGGATTGCGATGCAGACTGTTTGTGGTTCGAAGATCTGATCGCGCTCTGCCGACGTGCGGTTCCAACCGAGACGCAGGTCATGGTCAAGCGCGAAGATGAACAGGCCTTTGCCGAGTTGAACGCCGCCAACCCGATCTTTGTCGAAGACGCCGCGCGGCTGTTCTGTGCTGAATTGCTGGCAGATCATCACGTCGGTGATTTCCGTGTCGTCGCCAGCCACCAGGAAAGCCTGCACAGCCACGATGCTGTGTCGATTCTGACCGAGGGGCCGACCTTTGCAGCATCCAGCCTGGACCCAAAACTGTTCACTACACTGTTTCATGTCGGGTAATTTACCCTGCGTAAGCGGTTAGAATTTAATCAAAGATTGCAGCCGTAAGCGCTCTTTTGCCGCAACGCAGCAAAAATGCTGCGATTGCGCTATCTTTTCCTGTATGTTTGCCGGGAATGCAGCAACCGTATGCCTTTCAGCAGAAAGGAACACGGCCCCGAAAGGAAGCCGAGACGTGAGACGCCTTGGACTGCAAGACCGCAATCACCGCTCGGGCAATTCGGGCGGGCAAGGCGCTTTACCCACGAAATTAGGGCTGCATCCTTTTTACAGGAGAAACATGTAATGAATCCGATTACCCAACCGTTGGAGTTTCAGGCCGCGGCATTTCGCATGGCGGGCTACGCAGTGGTCAACCAGATGAAAATCATGCAGATCATGACCCGGTCCGCGCTTGAACTGCCGATGGTTCCTGTTCACGCGCTGCATCTGGCGGCATCCGTCCCCGCTCCGGCCGCGGAAAAGCCGGCTGAGAAACGAGCAGCACAGCCCAAGCCCGCTGCGCCGCGTACCAAACGCGCCGCCACTGCGGTATCCGCTGCGAAAAAGCCGCCGCAAAAAGCAACGCCCAAGAAACCAGCAGCCAAATCAGTCGAATTTACCGCAAAACCGCGCACAGCTTCGGCAGCACCGGCGAATGTAAAGCCTGCCACCACTGCCGAAGCCAATCCAAACGTCAAACCGGTTGAACCTGCCGCCAAAGCCGTAAAACCGGCTGCACCTGCAAAAAAGACATCTGTCAAACCCTCTCCGGTCAAGGCGACGCCAGTCAAAACGGCACCGGCCCGCGCTGCGTCGACCAAAGCTGCTCCGGCACCGGCTAAAGCGGCTGCGACTAAACCCGTAGCACCTTCGGTGACGGATAATACAGCTGCCAAACGCGAGGCAGCACCGGCGAAACCCGCATCAACATCTGAGGCAAAGCCAGCTTTGGCGGTTGAACAGCCCAAACCTCGGGTGCGCAAAACGCGTAGTCCGTCCAAACCACCCGTGATGCCCGGGGCAAATACCAAAACCGACACGTAAAAACCGGGACCATCTGCTTGACACGGTCGGGCAGGCGCGCCAACGCTGCGCGTTATGATGGATCTTCGCCCGGTCGGATATGTGATTGGCTTGCTGGTCGCCATTCTTGGGGCGACCATGCTGTTCCCTATGCTCGCGGATTTTTTCGAGGGGCGTGGCGAATGGCACGTGTTTCTGGAAAGTGCCGTCATCACGATGCTGACCGGCGCCGTTCTGGCGATGAGCTGCGCCAATGGCGTGGGCGAGGGGCTGACCATTCGGCAGACCTTTTTGCTGACAACCGGCGTCTGGGTCGCGCTGCCTGTTTTCGGGGCAATTCCGTTCCTTTTCGGTGAAACCGAGCTGCGCTTTGTCGATGCCTATTTCGAGGCGATGTCGGGGCTGACGACAACGGGCTCGACCGTGATTTCGGGGTTGGACACACTGCCACGTGGGCTATTGCTGTGGCGCGGCATCCTGCAATGGCTGGGTGGCATCGGTATCATCGTGGTCGCGATGGTGTTCCTACCGGAATTGCGGGTTGGCGGTATGCAGATCTTCCGCTCGGAAGGGTTTGAGACCATGGGGAAAATCCTGCCACGCGCGCAAGAGATCGCGGGGCAGATTTCCCTGATCTACGTTTTTCTGACTGTTGTGTGTGCGCTGGTCTATGCCGGGTTCGGGATGAGCTTTTTCGACGCCATGGTCCACTCGATGACCACAATCGCGACCGGTGGCTTTGCCAACTACGACGCCTCTTTCGCGACGTTCTCGGGCCCGGTGGAATATGCGGCTGCTGTGTTCATGATCCTGGCCGCGCTTCCTTTTGTGCGTTACGTCCAGCTGGCCAACGGCCACACCGCATCACTATGGGAGGACAGTCAGATCCGGGCCTTCCTTGCGACGGTTCTGGTTCTGGTCGTCATTATGACTGTCTTTCTGACTTCGGTCTTCCCGCATCATTGGGAGCAGGCCTTTCGCGAATCCTTGTTCAACATCACCTCAATCATTTCGGGCACTGGATACGCCAGTGTCGATTACATGGGCTGGGGCAGCTTTCCGATCATGCTTTTTTTCCTGATCGGATTGATCGGTGGTTGCGCTGGATCGACCGCGTGTTCGATAAAGATTTTCCGTTACCAATTGCTGATTGCGTCCATCAAAACCCAGATCAGACGGATCAGGTCCCCGCATGGGGTGTTCATGCCGCTTTATGACGGGCGGCCTGTGGGGCGGGATGTTCTGACATCGGTGATGAGCTTTTTCATGTTCTTCGTTCTGTCGATGGGCGTGTTGTCCTGGGCCTTGGCGCTGACGGGCCTGGATTTCATTACATCCGTGTCCGGGGCCGCAACGGCGCTGGCCAATGTAGGCCCGGGCCTCGGCGATCAGATCGGACCGGCGGGGAACTTTGCCGGTCTCAGCGACACGGCCAAATGGTTGCTGACAATCGGAATGCTGGTCGGGCGGCTTGAGCTGTTGGCCGTTTACGCGATCTTCACCGTTCAATTCTGGAGAGGCTGATGAAAAGACCCCTTGGCGCGCAAATCTCGCATATGCTCAAGGATCGAGGCGTGGATGTGATTTTCGGCATTCCCGGCGTTCACAATCAGGAAATGTATCGCGGCATCGAAGAGGCCGGAATTACGCATGTTCTGGCCCGTCACGAGCAGGGCGCCGGGTTCATGGCTGACGGTTATGCGCGCGCGACAGGACAACCGGGGGTCGCCTATGTGATTACCGGGCCGGGTCTGTGCAACATCATGACACCGATCGGACAGGCCTACAGCGACTCGGTGCCCATACTGGTGTTGTCATCTTGTCTGGATGAAACGCAGGCGCATCGCGGTCAATTGCACCAGATGAAAGATCAACGCGCGGCGGCCGGGACGGTTGCGGACTGGTCGGCGCAGGCCGATACCGCCACAGCAGCGTATGGGCTGATCGAGCGTGCGTTCGAAGAATTTGAGCTGTCGCGACCTCGGCCCAAACACATTCAGGTGCCTATTGCGCGGTTGGAGGCTGAGGCCGAGCCTGCCCCATTCCCCAACCAACCGGGATTGCGAACCAAGGCCTTGCCGCCTGATGTGTCTTCGGTTGTATCCATGCTGAACCTGTCGCGCAGGCCATTGTTCATTCTGGGCGGCGGATGCAAGTCGAATGATTGGCGGCAGATTTTAACGCAGCTGGGCGCTGCCTGCTTTACGACATATGCCGGGCGCGGGCTGCCGGGTGCGAACTATCCACTGGACTTCGGATCCATGTTGCCACGTCCTAGCAGTGCCGAGGTTATAGCCTCGGCTGATCTTGTGATTGCGGTTGGCGCTGAACTGGGTGAGGTCGATTTGTGGCGGCACGAATTGGGACACCAGGCGACGCTGATCCGCGTGGATCTGGACCCTGAGGTTCTGTCTGATCGCCACCGCGCTGCAATCAAATTGCAGGCTGATAGTCAAAGCTTTGCCCGCGCCTTGTGGCTCGCGACCGAGGACATGAAACCAGCGACCGGATGGTCGACGGAAGAAGTGGCCGAAGCCCGCGCCCGATGGCGTGCCGAGGTGGATGCCGAACGGCCCGGGATTGTTCCGATTGCGGATGCACTGCGCGAAGCCATGCCTGCCGACACCATGATCTATTCGGACATGACTCAGTTCGCTTATGTCGCAAAAGAGGTTTGGGACATGGCCTATCCCCATCACTGGCATCATCCGACAGGGTTTGGCACCTTGGGGTACGGGTTGCCGGCCGGAATTGGCGGAGCGGTGGCGCGGCGCGGGAAACCAACCGCAGTTATCGCCGGGGATTACGGGTTCCATTACACAATGCAGGAACTGGGCGTGGCGGTTGAACTGGGTTTGCCGCTGCCGATCATTCTGTGGGACAACGGCAAGCTGAAAGAGATCGAAGACAGCATGGTACGCAGCCAGATCGCCCCCAATTCGGTCGTGGCGCATAACCCGGATTTCTGTAAGCTGGCCGAGGCTTTTGGCGCGCGCTCCACATCACCTTCGACTCTGGCAGAGATGCAAGGCGCAGTCCGTGCCGCTTTCGATGCGCCTGTACCGACCTTAATCTATGTGACACCGGACATTCTGTAACAAAAAAGCGCCGCAAATTCATGCGGCGCATTTTGCTTGGATGTGTTGCCGGATCAATCCCAGCAGTGAACCAGCACCGTCATGCCGTTGGCGCGCCGGTTCAGCTCGTTAGGAGAGATCTGTGTGGTCTCTTCGCTGGACTGACCGGACACACCGGCCTCTGCCAGGATTTCGGTCAACCGATCAACGGTGGCCGCAAGGCTGACCGATGCTGGCAGGGTGCGGCCTTCTGAAGGTGTGGGTAGCAACATGCCCACAACATTGCCGCTGTCATTAAAGACAGGGCCGCCCGCGTCGCCCGGTTGCGCGCTCAGGGCCAGGCGTTTGACACCGGTTTCGCCGTTCAGGCCACGGATATCTGCGATCTGGCCATAGGTTAGTGAGGGGCCACCCAATGCGCCCTGATAGGAAAAGCCGGACACGGCCACTTCGGACTGAATGCGCGGTTGAGCAGCGCTGAACGCGGCAACGCTCATCGGTGCCAGGGCTTGCGCGGGTCTCAGAACCGAAACGCCAAGGTCCTGATCAGTCAGAGCCAATTGAACCTCCTGATCACCATCCAGAGTGATCCGCGTGCAGCTGTCCGCCGCCTCGGATACGGTCAGAACGGTGCCATTCTCATCAGCAAAGAAACCGGACCGTGACAGTCGGGGTTTGCGAATCTGAAGACCCGAAACCAGATCGATGCGCTGTTCCGCATCTGCACCGGCCGCGGCATCCAGAACCGTATCCGTCGTGCTGAAGCTGGACGTCATGGCGGCCAGAACACGCAGGCGGCGTGCCTCATCCCCTTCGGGCCAGACCAAGGTGAAACCCTTGATCTCGCCGTCCGCCAGCCGCGCTTGCGTGAAGGACACAATACCGTTGCCGCGCCCTTCCAGCGTGAACTGGTTACGTCCCAGGTTACGAGGGCCATTCAGCGGCACGATCTCAAGCGATTGCATCACCTCGTATAGTGCGCGCAGCGTGTTCTTGTCGCCGTCCTGGCTGATCAGAAGTGCTTTGGCATTCAGGTCCGAGGTGCCATTGAAGTGCACGAAGGGGGCCTCATACCGGTCAAGGCTCACGGCGCCCAAAGGCAAGTCGAGCGAAATCCCGGCCTTGTCGTCTGAATACCGTTCCATCCCGACCGAGATCAGCGGTGCATTGTATTCATCCATCAGGGCCTTGCGTTGCAGCGTGGTCAGAACGCCCGTGACCTCATAGCCGTTGAACCGCTGCCAGTCGCCCATCGAGCGGCGGGTGCCTTGCCCAAAAGCGCCATCGATGGTCGAGTTGTAAAACCCTTCCGCGCGCAAGGCAGTTTGCAAATCCTTGCGCTCCTGCGCGGTCAGCAGACGTTCTGATTGAAGCGCCTGCGTGCGGGTTTCATCCGAATTCTGAGGGGTGACGACCGCAGGTGCCTCGTCCGGTTGTGCCGCGGGCGCAATAGGCGTCGAGATGGTGCCACGGCTTAGGACATTTGCCCCAATTGGCCAGAACTGTTGTCCCATTGCGCTGGAAAACGCGATGTAGCTGTCGCGAGGAATTTGTCCTTCGGCCCGGTAGACACGCAGCACCTGTTCAGCGTCGGTGCGCGTGTAGGGCCCGATCACAATCGCGTACCAGCCACTGTTGAGGCGGAACCCGTTTACATCAGGTAATGCGCCAGCATAGGCCTGAGCCCGCTCCTGCGCTTCGCGC
This sequence comes from Ruegeria sp. E8, assembly GCF_056533985.1. Lineage (NCBI taxonomy): Bacteria > Pseudomonadati > Pseudomonadota > Alphaproteobacteria > Rhodobacterales > Roseobacteraceae > Ruegeria > Ruegeria sp. E8. Next base: position 175,569 of record NZ_JBQFOY010000002.1, on the reverse strand, counting down.
AGCGAGGGTTGAGCCTCGACCTGAACCCAGACGCCGGGGTCTTGTTGAGCGGTTGCGGCGCGCAGGCCGACCAGAAGAAACAATAGGATTGCTGAAAATACGCGTATCATAGTCTGCCCGTGTTATGCAGTGTTCATGCTTTGGCGCAGAATACGCGATTTCATTTGCCGAACGCCATGCCATGAATGCGGGGAATTTACGGTGTGGCCCTGCAGATACAGAGGCAGGTCAAAGCCCCGTTGACGCCCCTTGGCCCCTTGCATAGGAAGGGCAAAACCGACCGGAACCGGGCGCACGGGTGCCCAGAGGGAATGTCATGACCGAACCGACCAGCGCACCGCGTTCATTTCAGGAGATTATCCTGCGGCTTCAGACCTATTGGGCCTCGAAGGGCTGCGCGATTCTGCAACCCTATGACATGGAGGTTGGGGCAGGGACGTTCCATCCCGCGACCACTCTGCGCGCGTTGGGGTCAAAGGCTTGGGCCGCGGCCTACGTTCAGCCCTCGCGCCGCCCGACGGACGGGCGCTATGGTGAAAACCCGAACCGGTTGCAGCATTACTATCAGTATCAGGTGCTGATCAAACCCAGCCCGCCGGACCTGCAAGAGCTGTATCTGGGTAGCCTCGAGGCGATCGGCATCGACATGGACCTGCATGACATCCGTTTTGTCGAGGATGACTGGGAAAGCCCCACTCTGGGTGCCTGGGGTTTGGGCTGGGAGGTCTGGTGCGATGGCATGGAAGTCAGCCAGTTCACCTATTTCCAGCAGGTTGGCGGCCACGACTGCGCGCCGGTTTCGGGCGAGCTGACCTATGGGCTTGAGCGTCTGGCGATGTATGTTCTGGGTATCGACCACGTGATGGATATGCCGTTCAACGATCCGCAATCGCCCAGCCCGTTGAAATACGGTGACATTTTCAAGCAGACCGAAGAAGAATACGCCCGCTGGAATTTTGACGTGGCCAACACCGAGGTTCTGCTGCGCCATTTCGAAGAGGCCGAGGCAGAGTGCGCCGCAATTCTCGCGCAGGACCACGACGATCCCAAGACCGGCAAGCGCATCATCATGGCGCACCCGGCCTATGATCAATGCATCAAGGCATCACATATCTTTAACCTGCTGGATGCGCGGGGCGTCATTTCGGTCACCGAGCGGCAAGCCTATATCGGGCGTGTGCGCGCGCTGGCCAAGCAATGTGCGGATGCGTTCGTGCTGACCGAGGCCGCCGGGCATACAGCCTGATGCGGCACTCAGGCCAGCCCGGGCAACAGCGCTTTCAGGCCGTCGGCAATCATGCTGACGGCGATGGCCGTCAGAATCATTCCCATGAAACGGCTCATGATCACACGCGCGGTGTTGGACAGGCGTTCAGCCAGCCAGGCGGCGTTCCAGAACGTGATCAGAAGAAGCCCGACCACCGAAAGAAATACTCCCGCATAAACAAAGGCTTCGACTGGCGTCTTCACCCTGTGCGCATAGAGGATCAACGTGGTGATCGTGCCGGGGCCAACCAGAATGGGAAAGGCCAGCGGGTAAAAGGCCACCGTATCGGGCTCGGGGTACGCTTCCTTTTCCCCCTTCGTTCCGTGATGAGACGTGCTTTCGTGCCCGTTCAGCATGTTGAGGCCGATCATCATGACAACCAGGCCACCTGCGACACGCAGGTGATTGACACTGATGCCAAAAAGACCAAGCGCTTGACTTCCGACGAAGGCAAAGGCAGCCCCAAGGATCAGGCAGTATGTCACCGTCTTTACCGCAACCTTGCGCTGTTCGGCGGCAGGCAGGTCCTGAGTAACGCTCAGAAACACCGGCAGGTTGGTGACCGGGTTCATGATCGCAAACAATGCACCAAAAAAACCGACGGCGAGAGTGGTTTCCATTCTGCTGACCTCGTTTCTGCCTGTACGTGGATGAAACCTGTCCTATTTTACAAGAACTTGAAAGGGGCGACCTGAAAGATGACGGGAAAACTGCTTGCTATCATTCTGTTGCTGTCGGCCGCACTGGCTGGCGCAGGCATGTATTATTTGCAGGTCTACGGCTTTTACTATGAGGTTGAACCGCAACCGGGTCAGGATGTCACCCTTGTGGTTGATGGGGTCGAAGGGCCAACGCCCATCGCCTATTCGGTTTTCCAGGCGATTGACGCAGACAGTTCTCCGATCCGGTACCGCGCCTGTTTCGAAACCGAACTGACACCGGATCAGATGGGCGGGTTTGTTCCGGTCGAGAACCCCGAGCCTTTGACAGCGCCGGGCTGGTTTGACTGTTACGATGCAGTAGCGCTGGCAGATGCGCTCAAATCCGGGCAGGCGCGGGCGTTCATGGGGACGAAGAATATTCACTACGGTGTCGACCGAATCGTGGCGATTTCTGCGGATGGCAAGGGCTACATCTGGCACGCGTTGAACAATTGCGGTGAAAAAGCCTATGACGGAACGGTTGTGGGTGAAGAATGCCCACCGCGGCCGGAAAACTAAAGGAGCATCACGTGGGCCATGTCATTGAAATCCCCGATTTCCTGACGGCCACGTTGGGGTTTGCGGTCTATCTGATCGGGGCCGAGATCAACGCCCGCGTCGCGACCCTGCGCAACTTCAATATCCCCGAGCCCGTAACGGGCGGCTTGCTGGCCTCATTGATTGTTCTGCTGCTGTATCTGGTGTTCGGCATTGAACTGTCCTTTGGCCTGACGGCCCGGGATTTCCTGCTGGTTCTGTTCTTTGCCGGCATTGGCCTGAACGCGCGTCTGTCTGATCTCATTGCGGGCGGCAAGCCGTTGCTTTTGCTTTTGATTCTGACCCTGGCAACGATTGTGTTCCAGAATGTGATCGGTGCCGCAGGGGCTGCGATGTTCGGCTATCCTGCGCAGGCTGGCGTTTTGTTTGGTTCCGCCGCGCTGATCGGTGGGCACGGGACAGCCATTGCATGGGCTCCGGACGTGGCCGAGGTTACGGGTCTTGACGGCGCAACCGAGCTTGGGGTGGCCGTTGCCACTCTGGGCTTGGTCCTTGCTGCTTTGGTCGGTGGTCCAATCGCGCGTGTTCTGGTGGAGGGGCGCGGTCTGACACCGGACCGCCCTGATGAAGAGCATAGCATTGGGCTACCTGAGGACTATGAAGGGCACGTCACCCGGATCGACCACCTGACCGTTATGCGCGTGTTGCTCTATCTGAATCTGGCTATCATCTCAGGATATGCTCTGGGCGAGGTGATAACGGCTGCCGGGTTGAAGCTGCCGCTGTTCGTGCCGTGTCTGATCATGGGCATTGTGATCGCCAATCTGCGCGACGCATTGTTTCCCAACGCGCCAAAAGTATCGCGTACGCCATCGCTGGCTCTGATCTCGGAATTCGCGCTGGGTGCCTTTCTGGCGATGTCTCTCATGAGCCTGCAACTCTGGACCATTGCAGAACTGGGCCTTGCGATAGTCGTGATCATGACGGCGCAGACGCTTTTTGCTGTGCTTTTCGTCCTTTGGGTGCTGTTCCCGGTCATGGGCTCCAATTACCGCGCCGCTGTGCTGGCGGCCGGGTTTGGTGGCTTTGCATTGGGTGCGACACCCACCGCGATCGCAAATATGACGGCCGTGACCAAGCGATATGGTCCGTCACCTATTGCCTTTATCGTGCTGCCCCTTGTATCCGCCTTCTTTGTGGATATCGCCAATGCCATCGTCATCCAGACGATCGTCAATTTCTAAGGACCGACAATGCCCGACCTGCTGATCGAACTGTTTTCCGAAGAGATCCCCGCACGGATGCAAGCCCGTGCTGGTGAGGATCTGAAAAAGCGGATTACCGATGGTCTGGTCGAGGCCGGTTTGACCTATGCAAGTGCCGCCGCGCTGACTACGCCGCGCCGCCTGACGCTGGCGGTGGAAGGTCTGTTGGCAGAAAGCCCTACCATTCGGGAGGAACGCAAGGGACCCAAGGTAGGCGCGCCCGACAAGGCAATCGAAGGGTTCCTGCGCGGCGCAGGTCTGACCCGCGATCAATTGGAAGAGCGTGAGACACCCAAAGGTGCCGTCTATTTTGCCACCATTGAAAAGGCAGGTCGCCCGGCGGCTGAAATCATCGCCGAAGTGTTGGACGCCACCATCCGTAATTTCCCCTGGCCCAAGTCGATGCGCTGGGGCAGTGGCAGCCTGCGGTGGGTGCGCCCGTTGCATTCCATTCTCTGCATCCTGACGGATGAAACTGGGGCGCAAGTCGTGCCGATGGAGGTCGAAGGCATCACTTCCGGGGATATCACTGCCGGCCACCGTTTCATGGCCCCCAACCGGTTTTCGGTCACCTCTTTCGAGGATTACGCTGCCAAGCTGAAGCGCGCCTTCGTGGTGTTGTCGCCCGAAGAACGTGCCGAGCATATCTGGAATGACGCTCAAAACATGGCTTTTGCTGCCGGTTTGGAAGTGGTCGAGGATAAGGGGCTGCTGGCCGAGGTCGCCGGTCTGGTCGAATGGCCCGTAGTGCTGATGGGACAGATCGACGATGAATTCCTCGACCTACCGCCCGAGGTGCTGCAGACCTCGATGAAAGAGCATCAGAAGTTCTTCTCGGTCCGCAATCCCAAAACGGGCCGGATCGAGCGATTCATCACCGTCGCCAACCGCGAAACCGCCGATAATGGCGCGACCATTCTGGCGGGCAACCAGAAGGTGCTGTCGGCGCGTCTGGCAGATGCGAAATTCTTCTGGGAGAACGACCTGCGCGTTGCCAAATCCGATGGATTTGATCCGTGGGTCAGCAAGCTGGATGTGGTTACCTTCCATGCGCAGCTGGGTTCGCAAGGGGAACGGGTAAATCGCATTGCCGCGCTGGCGCATGAACTGGCCCCTGCGGTTTCTGCCGATCCCGCTTTGGCAATGCTAGCCGCGCAGGGTTGTAAGGCGGATCTGTCGTCGGAGATGGTTTATGAATTCCCCGAGCTTCAGGGGCTTATGGGTCGTTACTATGCTGACGCGGCTGATCTGCCTGCTGAGGTCGGACAGGCTAGTGAACAGCATTATTCGCCGCTCGGCCCATCCGATGATGTGCCAACTGCTCCGGTTTCAGTCGCCGTGGCGCTGGCCGACAAGCTGGATACGCTCACCGGGTTCTGGGCAATTGACGAAAAACCAACCGGGTCGAAGGACCCGTATGCGCTGCGCCGCGCGGCGCTTGGTGTGATCCGGTTGATCCTGACCAACGATCTTCGCTTGCCTTTGAACCAGACCTTTGCAACTGCGCTGGGTTCCTTGCTGAAACTTTCCGAATGGCAGGCCGCCGTATTGGAGGCCAAGGCAGAGCAGACAAAGGCAACCGGAGATGCAGCCGAGGCTGCCGCAAAACGGGTCCACGATCTGGCCCACCAGGTCGAAGCGGCAAATGCAATCGTTTCGTCTGCACCCTCCGACCTGTTGTCGTTCTTCCACGACCGCCTCAAGGTCTTCCTCCGTGACGAGGGCATCCGCCACGACATCATCGATGCGTGTATCGCGATGGAGGGGAATGACGACCTCAACCTGCTGGTCAAACGCGCACGTGCTCTGAACGAAGTCATCGCGACCGAGGATGGTGAGAACCTCGTGCAGGGCTTCAAACGCGCCAATAACATCCTCACGCAGGCCGAAGAAAAGGACGGGGTTGAATACTCCTATGGTGCGGATGTGAAATTCGCCGAGACGGACAGCGAAAAAGCACTGTTCGCAGCTTTGGAAACGGCGCAGGGCCAGATCGATCCTGCGTTGAAGTCCGAGGATTTCCCGACGGCGATGGCTGCGATGGCTGCGCTGCGCGGTCCGGTGGATGCATTCTTTGAGGATGTGCAGGTCAACACCGACAACGACATCCTGCGCCGCAACCGTCTGAACTTGCTCAGCCAGATTCGGCAGGTCTGTTCCAGCGTCGCCGATCTGACCCGGATTGAAGGTTAAAACCCCGGGCGCGCTGCGATGCGCGCCCAGAACGCCCTTGCGCGAAAGGCGCAAGCGCTTATGCTGCACGCAAATCAAAAGGTGCTGCAGTGCAGAATAATCCGCATACCACACTCATTACCGCCGACGCGCCTGTCACGCCGCAAACCCATGGCGGGCGGGCCAAATGCCTGCAAAGGCTGGTTCGACTTGACCTGCCGGTTCCCCGGACCGTTGCGCTGTCCTTTGATGCGGTCCATCAGATTGCGGAAGGCGAAGTTCCCGATCTGGCCGCGATCCTTGAGCAGTTCGATCCGTCGTCGTTGCTTTGCGTTCGGCCCAGTTCCGAAGATCCCGACTGGGGTGGTCCCGGCGCGGTTCTGAACATCGGTATGAATGATGCGCGTTATGTGGATCTGTCGGATGACATGGGGGCAGAAGCGGCTGCGGCGCTTTATCTGAGGTTCGTTCAAAGCTATGCGGTCCACGTGGCGCGACTGGACGCGGATGTATTCGACGACATTGATTTGGATGGCAGCGAAGGATTGCGCCATTCCCTGCGCGCCTATGAAGATGAAACGGATGAAGCCTTTCCTCAGGACAGGGGCGAGCAACTGATCGGCGTTTTACGCTCGATGGCCCGTGCCTGGGACGGGACATCCGCGCGCCTGTTGCGTCAGGCCAAGGGTGCCCCGGCGGACGCGGGCCTTGGGCTTGTCATTCAGGAAATGATTCCGGGCGTCGGCCAAGGGGAATGCGGATCAGGTGTGTTGCAACTGGTTGATTCCACAACCGGAATGCCGCAGATCACAGGCCGGTACCTGAGCCAGAGCCAGGGCCGGGACGCGCTTGGTGAAAATGTGGCGGCGCTGTTTCTGGAAAAAGACCCGCGCGGCCCCTCGCTTGAAGAAGTCGCGCCCGATGCCTTTGCTGAGGTCAAATCTCAGGCTGCAGTCATGCGTGAAAAATTGCGCGAAGAGATGCAGGTCGAATTCGTCATTCAAAACGGCAACGTGCATATCCTCGATGGCGTCCGGGTTCAGCGTACCGCGCGAGCCGCTATGCGGATCGCCGTTCGTCTGGCCGAAGACGGGATCATACCCCAGCAAGAAGCGGTAATGCGGGTCGACCCACATGCGTTGAACGAGCTGTTGCACAGGCAGGTCCATCCGGACGCGCGGCGCGATGTTTTGACGACTGCCATTGGCGCCAGCCCGGGTGCATCGACCGGCAAGATCGTTTTCACTTCGGCTGAGGCGCAGGCCAGTGCGGCACGCGGAGAAGCCTGTATTCTTGTGCGCCGCGAAACCTCGCCCGAAGACGTGCGCGGGATGCACGCGGCTGTCGCAGTACTGACCGAAAAGGGTGGAATGACCAGCCATGCAGCCGTGATCGGGCGCGGGCTTGGCTTGCCCTGCATCGTTGGCGCATCGGACATTCGGTTTCAAACAAAGAAGAAGATGCTGACGGCACCGGACGGGCGTGTTTTCAAAACCGGAGATGTTCTGACCATTGACGGCAGCTCGGGTCAGGTTCTGGCAGGTCAACCCGCCATGCTCGAGGCCGCGCTGGACGATTGCTTTCAGACGCTGATGGCCTGGGCGGATGCCGAGCGTGACATTGACATCCGCGCCAATGCCGACACGCCAGCGGACGCGCAGACGGCGCGGAACTTTCAGGCTCAGGGCATTGGCCTGTGCCGGACCGAACATATGTTCTTTGATCCCGGCCGTTTGATCGTGATGCGCGAAATGATCTTTGCGCAGACTTCTTCAGGCAGGGCCGCTGTGCTGGAGCGTCTGCTTCCGATGCAGCGCGATGACTTTGTCCAGCTGTTCCGGATCATGGAAGGTAAGCCGGTGTGCATCCGCCTGTTCGACCCTCCGTTGCATGAATTCCTGCCGACCACACGCAGTGGTCAACGTGAGCTGGCCGAAGCGCTCGACCTGCCGGTGTCTGATGTTGAGCGCCGTGTCGAAGCGATGACCGAGTATAACCCGATGCTTGGCCTGCGCGGCGTGCGTCTGGGTGTGACAGTGCCCGAGATCTATGACATGCAGGCCCGTGCGATCTTTGAAGCCACACTTGAGGCCCGTGAAAACGGCGCACCGGTTGTGCCCGAAGTGATGATTCCGCTGGTGTCTGCCAAGCGCGAGGTCGAGCTGGTCAAATCCCGCATCGACTCGGTGGCCGCTGCGGTCGCGTCCGAGCAGGGGCAGGAATTCGAGTATCGTCTGGGTGTCATGGTCGAAACGCCACGCGCCTGTCTACGGGCGGAAGAAATCGCGCCGCAAACCGCGTTCATGAGTTTCGGTACCAATGACCTGACTCAGATGACTTATGGGCTGTCGCGTGATGACGCAGGGCGGTTCATGTCGGCCTATGTGCACCAGGGCGTATTTGGCGAAGATCCGTTTCATGTCCTTGACCCGGATGGCGTGGGCGAGTTGTTGAAGCTTGGGGCCGAACGTGGCCGCGCCGCCCAACCGGATGTAACCCTTTCTGTTTGTGGCGAACACGGCGGAAACCCCGAATCAATCGCCATCTGCCGCGATCTGGGTTTTGACTATGTGTCCTGTTCACCGTTCCGGGTTCCGGTCGCTCGGCTGGCTGCCGCTCAACTGGCGATTTCCTCCAGACTTGGGGGTTGACAGAGCCTAAAAACCCAAGGATTAGTGGGTTATCTGGACACTCGTATGCGAAATTTATCTTCGCTACGGGCAAGTTTCCACTTGCTTTTTCCGAAAGACTGGACCTTTGCGCCAGACTGCGCTAAATGCCTCGTCGCGCCCGCCGGGGGAGGGTTTGGCGCGTGAAGTGCCTGTGCGAGGTTATCTGATGCTACGTTACATTCTGGCTGTTGCCACTTTGGCGGCAACCGTGCTGCCGAGTGCGTCCTTGTCTGAGAGGGAAGCAACCAATACCGCAAAGCAAGAACTTGTCGCCCGCAACGAATTGCCGGCGCAAAGCTTTCGTGACTACTTCAAACTGTTCCAGCCACGTAAGGCGGCTAAACCTGTCGAAGTGACCTATTCCAAGGACTGGTTGGATCAGCAACCCAAGGCAACCGGTGACGAAAACTGGAAATGCCTTTCCGAGGCGTTGTACTTCGAAGCGCGCGGCGAAAGCGTGCGCGGCCAGTTCGCCGTGGCCGAGGTCATTCTGAACCGGGTCAAGAGCAGCCGCTTTCCAAGCTCTCTGTGTGGTGTGATCCGCCAGGGCACCGGCAAGAAGTACCAGTGCCAGTTCACCTACACATGCGATGGCCGCAAAGAGGTCATCCACGAAAAAAAAGCTTATGAGCGTGTGTCGAAAGTTGCCCGCGCGGCAATTGATGGCCATGCGAAAGAGCTGACCGAGGGTGCAACGCACTATCACACGACTGCGGTTCGTCCGTCATGGTCTCGGGTCTATAAGCAGACCGCGCGGATCGGCGTGCATATTTTCTACCGCCACAACTATCGGACGGCGAGCAACTGATTGACGCACCCGCGCTGGAAGCTTGATGGCGCGCGGCAGGTTGCAGTCTATATTACGGGCCCAGGAGGCCCGTAATGCTATTCACCCGAAGACACATTCTGAAAACTGCCGCCGCCGCTTCGGTCTTGCCCTTTGCGGCCCGGGCCGATTACCCGTCGCTCAAAGCGCGTGTGACGCGGCAACGTGTGGCGCCAGACGGGTTTCCTGATACGACGGTTTGGAGCTTTGGCGGATCAGTCCCAGGAACGACCCTGAGGGTCGGGCAGGGCGCGCGCGTTCAGCGCAAGCTGGTGAACGAACTTCCGCAACCGACCTCGGTCCATTGGCACGGTATCCGCATAGACAACGCCATGGATGGCGTGCCCGGTCTGACGCAGAACGCCGTCGAAACCGGAGAGACTTTTGATTACGATTTCGTCGCACCTGACGCGGGCACCTATTGGTACCATGCACATAACCGGTCGATGGAACAGGTTGCACGTGGGCTATATGGGCCGTTGATCGTAGAAGAGGCCGCAGCGCCAGATGTTGATCAGGATCTGGTGCTGATGCTGGATGATTGGCGGCTGGACCCGGAAACCGCGCAGATAACGGATGACTTCGATAACGGCCATGATCTGAGCCATGCAGGTCGACTTGGGAATATCGTCACAGTCAACGGGGCGTTTGATCCCGTCTTTCAAGTGCAACGAAATCAGCGCCTTCGACTGCGATTGATCAACGCCTCGAACGCCCGGATCTATGATCTGGATCTCGACGGTCTGACGGGGTGGATCGTTGCCTTGGACGGGATGCCGTTGGAGGTGCCTCTGGAACTGTCCGGATCATTTCCGCTGGCACCAGCGCAGCGCGCGGACCTGATTGTCGATGTCGTCGCAGAAAGTGATACGGCAAGCTTGGTCAGTGTCGAAAGGGATGGGTCCTTTGGTTTGACGCGGTTTGAAATTGGCGACGCCGCTGCGAAGGCGCACAGACAAGGTGTGTCAGCATTGCCGCCTAATCCTTTACCCTCGATTGCAAAAACTCAGGACGCGCCCCTGCATAAGATGGTTCTGCAGGGCGGCGCGATGCGATGGCTGGAAAGCGCTCGACTTGGCGAAACCGTTTTATCGGGCCGTGAGTTGGCACAGTTGGGTCGGTTCTGGGCACTGAACGGCCACGCAGAACGCCCGGACGACCCGTTCCTGGACGTCGAAATCAGCAGCCTGCACAGGATTGAGTTCGTGAATGAAACCGCCTTTCCGCACGCGATGCATTTGCATGGCCATCATTTCCGCCTGATTCTGGACGACGGGTCCCTAGGCCCCTGGCGTGATACCGTGTTGATCGGCCGGGGGCAGACCCGCCGGATCGCCCTGGTTGCCGATAATCCGGGGAATTGGCTGTTGCATTGCCATATGCTGGGGCACGCCGCTTCGGGGATGATGAGCTGGTTTCGGGTCAGCTGACGCCGCAATCGGCGGTTGGAATGGCGTTTGTATAGGTGTTATAGGGCCTCGCGACGCCTATAGTAGGCAATCTAAGCAACGAGCCCGAAAAGGCCTGACCCATGAGTTCTGAAATCCGCCTGGCATTTGCGCACCCGTCTGAACGGTCCGAGGCGACCTCTCCGCGCGGACCATTGGATCGCATTTCGCTGCGCGACCACATTGTCGAAGTCGAAATCGGAGCGTTTCAGGCCGAGCGGGGTACAACCCAGCGGATCTGTTTCAATATCGTGGTTGAGGTACGCCCGCTGGCCGCAGATATCGACGACGACGTGGATCGTATCCTGTCCTATGACCGCGTGACCGAAGCGATTGCCTTTGAGTTGGCGGCAGAACGTCTGAACCTGCTCGAGACGCTGGCTGAACGCGTTGCTGAACGTATTCTACTTGAGCCTCAGGCTGTAAGGGTATTTGTTCGCATTGAAAAACTGGATCGGGGCCCGGGTGCTCTGGGCGTCGAGATTGTGCGTGGGAAGGATTCTATCCATCACGACGTGGTTGAAGAAGAACGCCCGCATCCCCGCCTCGTCTTTCTGTCTAACGATGCAATTGCCTCGGACAACCTGACCGGATGGATCGATCAGTTGGAGAACCGTCAGCGTCCGCTGATCCTGTGCGTGGGGGCGTCGGAAATGGCCGCCCCACAAACTGGCCACGCCATGACGCAGCGCCGGATCGATCTGTTGGCTATCGAGCAGAACGCGTGGGTTCTGGCCGCCCGGGATCACCGCTGTGTGGTGGTGTCGACACGGACCGAACTGGATTGGGCGATGAAGAATGGGCAGATTTGTGTCTGGGCACCATCCAAGATCGTTTTGGACGCCGTAGATGGCCCCTCTGCCGCACCGTCGGATGCCGTGGCCCTGGCCGCGTGGTTCGCGGCAACCTTTGAAGCCAGCGAAATGATGGTGATCGGCGGCGCTTTGCCGAAAGAACCCAAAACGCCCTTGCGCGCCGTGACTGTGGATCAGGCCCAATTGTGAGCACTTACTACAGACCGCTGGTTCAACACGGACCGACGCGGCCTGCCGGTGCCGTTGCACTGGCTGGTCAACCGCTTTGGTTTACCCATGTCGAAGCCCTGCGGCGCGGGGCTGAGCCCGAAATCGTGGAAGTTTCGGAGGTGCCACCGAGCCATCTGGACCGTTTGACTCAACCGCGCGCGGCCGTCGCTGGTTTGGATATGCAGGTGCCTCATATCATGGGCATTCTGAACGCCACGCCGGACAGTTTCTCGGATGGGGGAGTTCACAGCTCGGTCGAGGCCGCTCGGGCGGCGGCTGCCGAAATGGTGACGTGTGGGGCTACCATTCTGGACATTGGTGGGGAATCCACCCGCCCCGGAGCGGATTTTGTACCAGATGAAGAAGAGATCACACGAACTCGTCCGACAATCGAAGCGATCCGGTCCGAAACCGATGCCTTGATTTCCATTGATACGCGCAAGGCCAGCGTCGCCATGGCCGCCTGTGAGGCGGGGGCGGGGCTGGTGAACGATGTCTCGGGCTTTATGTTTGATCCAGCGCTGGCACCGTTCTGCGCGGCACAGGGCGTTCCTGTTTGTGTTATGCATATGCAGGGCGATCCGGCAACGATGCAGGACAATCCACAATACGACAACGTTCTTCTGGATATCTACGACTTTCTCAATGGTCAGATTGCGCTGCTGGAGGGCCTTGGCCTCAGCCGCGATTTGATTGTCGTGGATCCGGGGATCGGGTTCGGCAAGACCGAGGATCACAACCTGACTTTGCTGCGCAATCTCAGCCTGTTTCATGGGTTGGGTTGCCCGATCCTGCTGGGCGTATCGCGCAAAGGATTCATTGGCTCCATCGGGCAAGAGCCGCGCAAGACTGCGCGCGCGCCGGGATCAATTGCCGTGGCTCTGGCAGGATTGTCTCAGGGCGTGCAGATCATCCGCGTTCATGACGTGGCCGAGACCTCTCAGGCCTTGCGCCTATGGGCTGCTGTCCGGTAATCCGGTCACAAGACAAATCACGGAGTGACACCTATGCGCAAGCTGTTCGGAACCGACGGGGTGCGGGGCACCGCCAACACGCATCCGATGACAGCCGAAATGGCCCTGCGCATCGGGGCCGCGGTCGGGCGATATTTCCGCCGCGACGCGACAGGTGTGCACCGGGTGGTCATCGGTAAGGATACGCGCTTGTCTGGCTATATGCTGGAAAATGCGCTGACGGCCGGTTTGACGTCAACGGGCATGAATGTGCTGTTGCTGGGGCCGGTTCCAACTCCGGCAGTTGGTCTCATGACACGCTCCATGCGGGCTGATCTGGGCGTCATGATCTCGGCCAGCCACAACCCAGCGGAAGATAATGGGATCAAGTTCTTCGGGCCGGATGGCTATAAACTGTCCGATCAGGTCGAGATCGAGATCGAAAGGCTGATCGACGAAGGCGTTCGTCCTGCGCGGGCGCAAAACATTGGCCGGGCACGCCGGGTCGATGACGCGCGTTTCCGCTACGGCGAGCGTGTGAAGTCTTCTTTACCGCGCAATGTGAGCTTGGATGGTCTGAAAGTGGTGATCGACTGTGCGAACGGCGCGGCGCACCGAACCGCGCCTGAGGTTCTGTGGGAGTTGGGCGCCGAAGTTATTCCTGTGGGCATTGCGCCCAACGGAAAGAACATCAACCTCCACTGTGGATCAACAAAGCCGCAACTGGCCGCTGAAACAGTCGTTGCCCATGGCGCAGACGTTGGCATTTGTCTGGATGGCGATGCGGACCGGGTGGTTGTTGTGGATGAGACAGGGCAGGTTGCCGATGGCGATCAGCTAATGGCTCTGCTGACGACGGCCTGGAAGAAATCGGGCCAACTAAAGGGCGATGCCCTTGTGGCAACCGTGATGTCCAATCTTGGGCTTGAGCGCCACCTGTCCGCTCAAGGCGTGCGCCTGGAACGGACGGCAGTGGGTGACCGCTATGTGGTCGAGCGGATGCGGGAAGGTGGTTTCAACCTTGGTGGGGAACAGTCTGGCCATATCGTAATGAGCGACTATGCCACCACCGGCGACGGGCTGATGGCGGGACTTCATTTTCTGGCGGAAATGGTTCTTTCAGGGCGTAAGGCATCTGATCTGTCCAAACAGTTTGAAACCGTGCCGCAACTGCTGAAAAACGTGCGCTATGCCAGCGGGCAGACCCCGCTTGAGGTTCAGAGCGTTCAGGCCGCGATTGCCGATGCCGAGGCGCGGCTGAACGGGCAGGGCCGGTTGCTGATCCGCAAATCCGGGACCGAGCCGCTGATCCGTGTCATGGCCGAGTGCGAAGACGACGGGCTGTTGTCTCAGGTTGTGGACAGCATCGTGGCTGAGGTCGAAGCCGTCGCGGGCTAGTGCCCGAACAGAACCTTGCGCAGGCTGAACCACTGGCTGATGGCCATGCCAGTCAAGATCAGGGCAAGGGCGATGTAAAACCGCAGAGGTAGGGCCTCGGACAGGATCCATGCCCCGAACACCATTGACCAGATCGGCACCTGGTAATTCACAAGTGTCAAAAAAACCGACCCGGCACTGCGGGTGATCGACACGCGCAGCAGGGTTGCAAAGGCTGTCGGCAACAGGCCCAGAACAATCAGCGCGACCGTGGGGCGGGTTGCCTGCCATTTGGGCAGCCCCTCGGTCAGCAACATGATCGGCACCAAAAGGGCCGCCCCAACCAGCAGTGTCAGCGCAGCAAGCGCCAGTGGATCGACGGGCGGGCAGCGGCGGGTCAGTACAGACGACGAGGCGTAGCACAACGCCGCAGTGATGCAGGCCATTTGCGCCAGGGGTTCAGTCCCCTGACCAAGTTGCGCCAGACCAGGGCCGATCAGTACCAATGCGCCTGTAAAGCCAAGGCAAACACCCAGCAAGCGGCGCAAGTTCAGTGGCTCATCGGAAAAGAAATGCGCAAGCGGTAGCACCATCAAAGGAATTGCTGCCATGGACAGACCGGCAAAGGCGGATGGTACGAATTGCTGCCCCCAACTGAGCAGCATGAAGGGCACAGCAGTCGACAGCAGGCCGATCAGAACAATCGAAACGCCCAAGGCGGGTGTCAAAACCGGCATTTTGCGCCCGGTCACCCACATCAGGAGCAGAAGTGTTACGGCCCCCAACGTGGTTCTTGAGGTGGCGACTGTGATTGGCCCATAGCCCTCAAGTGCCATAGCAACGACCATAAAGGTCGCGCCCCAGATCAGGCCCAGCGTGAAGACGCCGCTCCAGTCCTGCTTTGTCGGCTGTTGAAGCATTGATTGTCCTGTCGGAACGTGTGTTTAAGCTAAAATACAAATCTGGTCGGCTGTATATGTGCCTTGCGGAAACATTGTGCAAACGAAAAAGGGCGGCCACATGGGCCGCCCGAAAACAGGCTTCCGCCCAACTTAGTTCTTTTCTTTGTCGACCATTTTGCCGGCCGAAATCCACGGCATCATGCCACGCAGTTTCGCTCCGGTTTCTTCGATCATGTGCTCGTCATTGGCACGGCGCGACGCTTTGATGGTCGGTTGGCCTACGGCATTTTCCAACATGAAGTCACGAACGAATTTACCCTGCTGGATATCGTTCAGAACCTCTTTCATGCGGGCTTTGGTCTCGTCGTATTTCAGGATGCGCGGGCCGGTGACGTACTGGCCATACTCGGCAGTGTTCGAGATCGAGTAATCCATGTTGGCGATGCCGCCTTCGTAGATCAGGTCAACGATCAGCTTCACTTCGTGCAGACACTCGAAGTACGCCATCTCGGGCGCATAGCCTGCTTCGACCAGCGTTTCAAAGCCGCAGCGGATCAGTTCGACCAGACCACCGCACAGAACAGCCTGTTCACCGAACAGGTCGGTTTCACACTCTTCACGGAAGTTGGTTTCGATGATGCCCGAGCGTCCGCCACCAATGGCCGAGCAGTAGGACAGGCCGATTTCCAGCGCTTTGCCGGTTGCGTCGTTGTGGACCGCGACCAGGCAAGGCACGCCGCCGCCTTTGGTGTATTCGCCGCGCACGGTGTGGCCGGGGCCTTTCGGGGCCATCATGATGACGTCGACGCCTTCTTTCGGTTCGATCAGGCCGAAATGGACGTTCAGGCCGTGGGCAAACGCAATGGCCGCGCCCGGCTTGATGTTGTCGTGCACGTATTTCTTGTAGGTCTCGGCCTGCAGTTCGTCGGGCATGGTGAACATGATGACGTCGCACCAGGCAGCCGCTTCGGCAATGCCCATGACTTCCAGACCTTCAGCTTCGGCTTTCTTGGCCGAAGGCGAACCTTCGCGCAGGGCGATCACGAGGTTCTTGGCACCCGAGTCGCGCAGGTTCAGCGCATGAGCGTGGCCTTGCGAGCCATAGCCCAGGATAGCCACTTTCTTGTCTTTGATCAGGTTGATGTCGCAATCGCGATCGTAATAGACGCGCATTTCGCCGGTCCTTTCTGGTTAGATTGCGGCGGTTTTACCTGTCTGCCCGCGTAATGGCGAGAGGGTTGGGCTTGAGTATTTTCTGAAAAGGTGAAGAATAATTCTCGAAAACGCAAAAACATGAAAAAATCATGCTTGATGATATTGACCGACGCATTCTGCGCCACTTTCAGGCAAATCCAAGCCTGACCACCGCAGAACTGGCTGATCTTTGCCGGATCAGCGCAGGCGTTTGCTGGCGGCGTATCGAAAAGATGCAGTCCGCCGGGATTATCGAAGGGCAAGAGGCGGTCATTGACTGGGCCGCGATAGGATATGCGGTCGAAGTTTCGCTCCGGATCACACTCGACAAGACCCAGGCTCGGGCATTTGACGAGTTTACGCAGGCTGCGCGTGAGGTGGCCGAAGTGATCGAGATTCAGACATTTTTGGGCCGTGTCGATGTGCGTCTTTCGGTGATTGCACGAGACATGAGGCACTATCAGCAGCTTTATCGCGATCGGATTCTGACCTTGCCCCATATTGCCGATATTGAGGCGCTGATGCATATCGCGCGGGTCAAGCGGGATGAGGTGTTGCCGGTATGATTGAGTTGGACGAGATTGACCGCCGCATTCTCCGTGCGTTGCAACAGGACGCGACACAAAGTGCCGGCGCATTGGGGCGCAGGTTCGGATTGTCTCAACCGGCCACCTGGCGCCGTATTCGTCGACTTGAAGAGGCAGGAGTGATCAAGGGCAGGCGATTGCGCCTGAATGCAGAGGCGCTTGGTTTTGGTGTGACGGTCTTTCTGGGTATCAAACTCGGGCGCAAGGGGCAGATCAGCCTTGAAGATTTCGAACGCGCCGTCAGCGCCATTCCCGAGGTGCAGACCGTCGAGCATGTGCTGGGGTTGTATGATTATCGTTTGCGCGTCGTGGCGCGCGATTTGCCCGATTTCGAACGGGTGTTGCGGCGGCGGATAATGACTCTGCCGGGCGCGGGCGACGTAGAAGCTAACGTTCTGCTGAGCGAAGAACGTTTGCCCGGCCCTATTGGTTGAAACCCATTAATACTTGGTGCGGACGCAGTATCCCGGATGGTGGGTCATGCGAGCAAAAGTCAGCGGTTTATCTTCCTTCCAGGTGGTGCGTTCCATCTGAATCATGGACGTGCCCGCCGTGGTGCCCATGAACTCCGCTAGTCTTGCATCTGCGGATATGGCGCAAAACGCGATCTCGGCATCCGTAAACGGCGCCACATTCAGCAGCCATTCGTGCGGCCCCTGTTCAACCATGTCAGCGCTTTCGACATCCGGGACCGCGTCGATGTTGATCCAGCGTTCTTCCATCTGAAACGGACGGTTATCTGCATAGTGCATGCAGATGATGTGCAGAACGCGCGCATCCGATGCCATGTTGAGTTGTGACGACAACCAACCGGGGCTGGCCTCCACGTTCCGTTCCACCAGAGCATAGCGATAGGTGGCATTCTGGCTTTCGACCACCTGTCGGGCCAGAGAGAACTCGAGCTTTGCGTGTTTGCTGGGTTCTTTCTTGACCCGCGTGCCGCTTTTGCGTTTTCGTTCGACGAAACCTTGCTCGGCCAGTTCCCTGAGGGCGCGGTTCACGGTGGCCCGGGCGCAATTGAATTCCTCAGCCAACTGCGTTTCTGTCGGCAAAAGCGATCCTTGTGGCCAGACACGGCTTTCAATGCGTCGTTTTACTTCGTCTCGAACGGACTGGAAGCTGATCCGTTTTTGTATCGTCACGGGTGAATACATCCCTTCAAGTATAACGTGTATGCATCTGTTCAGAAGCAAGTAGGAGTGTAAAGGGGAAGTGACACTACTTGGCGTCATTTCTGGTATTGTGTCGAAAAAAACAGGGAAAAACCTATTGTTTACCTTACTTTACCTTAGGTCGCTTTTATGTCGCAAAATGGCTTTACCCAAATAGGCAAAGGGGGCATGACTGCGAAAACGCTTTGGAAAGGATGCGTCATGCCTGCTTTGTTAGATACCGTTGACCCGAACGGGCTGGAAGAGTTTTCGGTCGTGTTTACCGACCGCTCTCTGAACCACATGTCTCAGAAATTTCAGCAGGTGATGCGCGACATCTCGGACATGCTGAAAGACGTGTACAAGGCTGATGAGGTCGCCGTTATTCCCGGTGGCGGCACCTATGCCATGGAAGCGGTCGCGCGGCAGTTTGCGCGTGGTGCGGACGTGCTTGTGGTGCGCAACGGTTGGTTCTCGTACCGTTGGAGCCAGATCATTGAAAACGGGTCTCTGACCAACTCGACCACGGTCATGAAAGCGCGAGAGACCGGCAATACCAGCCCGTCGCCTTTCACACCTGCGCCGATCGAAGAGGTTGTCGCAGCGATACGGGAACAAAAACCTGGTGTCGTCTTTGCACCTCATGTCGAAACGGCTGCCGGTGTCATTTTGCCCGATGATTATGTGACCGCATTGGCAAGCGCAGCGCATGAGGTCGGTGCCCTGATGGTGCTGGATTGTATTGCGTCCGGATGCGCCTGGATCGATATGAAAGCCACCGGCGTCGATGTCCTGATTTCTGCACCGCAGAAGGGGTGGAGCGCGTCGCCCTGTGCCGGTCTGGTCATGTTGTCAGAACGCGGTGTGGCGCGTCTGGAAGAAACCACTTCCGACAGCTTCGCCATTGATCTGAAGAAATGGCGTCAGATCATGCAGGCCTATGAGAACGGTGGTCATGCCTATCATGCTACCATGCCCACCGATGCGTTGCTGGCCTTCCGGGACACCATGGCCGAGACCCGGGACTACGGGTTCGAAAAGTTGCGCGCGGCGCAATGGGCGTTGGGCGACGGTGTGCGGGCGATGCTGAAGGAAAAAGGCATCGTTTCGGTGGCCGCGGACGGTTTTGGCGCGCCCGGGGTTGTGGTCAGCTACACCTCGGATCCCGAAGTTCAGAACGGCAAGAAATTTGCGGCCCTGGGGATGCAGATTGCCGCTGGCGTTCCTCTGCAATGTGACGAGCCCGAAGGATTCAGCACGTTCCGGTTGGGTCTGTTCGGGCTGGACAAGCTTTACGATGTCGATGCCACAATCGCGCGCTTGAAGCGTGTGCTGGATCAGGTTCTGTAAGCGGACCGGGCCTTAGCGAACGCCGAGGCCCATCTGCATCAAAGTCTTACGCACGGGGGGCAGGGAATAGAGCGCGCTCAGCCCCATTGCTCGTGCATCCCGCAGCGGACGTGCTTCGATCATCGAGGCGCGGTTCAACAGATCGATGCCTTTGACGCGCATTTCAACCTCGGTGTGGCGGGCCTTGTGGTAAGCGTCGAGCATCTGCACATCGCCCAGACCTTCGGGCCGGGCCTGCGCAAGCTCCAACAGGCAGCGCAGATCACCCAGCGACATGTTCAACCCTTGCGCGCCGATAGGTGGCACGACATGCGCAGCCTCGGCCATCAGGGCGATCCGTTCACCAGCCAGCCGTTCCGCCGATTGGCTGATGATCGGCCAGATGGTTCTGCGTGAGGCCAGCGTCAGCGGCCCGAAAAGACCACAGGAACGTTCAGTCATCGCAGCTTCAAACGCTTTGGGTTCAAGGTTCAATAGATCCACAGCCTTCGGCCCACGCTCCATCCAGACAATGGCTGATGAAGGCTGCCCTTTCCAATCGGGCAGAGGCACCAAAGTGAACGGCCCCCCCGATCTGTGAATCTCGGTCGAGACATTCTCATGTGGAATTGGATGTGTAACCGCGAAAGCCTGTGCTTTTTGCCCGTACCGCGTTGTGTGCACATTGATACCGGCGGCCTCGCGCATCGGTGAATTGCGGCCATCGGCGGCAAGCACCAGTTTGCACCGGACACGACTGCCATCGCTCAGACCAACGCGGGCTTCGGCGGTTCGGGTGAACAGGCTGGTTGTACCAGTCCCCGGACGGAAATCGACATTGGGCAGTTCCGCCAGACGTGCCACCATTTCACGGCGCAGAAGCCAGTTTGGCAGGTTCCAGCCGAACGGTTGTTCGGAAAGATCCGCTGCATTGAAATCGCGCACAACGCGCGGCTCGGGTACGTCGCCTCCGGCATCGACAATGCGCATGATCTGCAGCGGAGCTGCATGGGTGTCCAGACGTGCCCAAAGACCGCATTGATCCAGCAGACTATGCGCAGGCTGCAGAAAGGCGGTGGTGCGCAGATCGGACCCGTCCACATCCCGCTCGGTGATTGGCGGGGTCGGATCGACACAGATCACGTCAAAGCCCGCTGTTCCGAAAACCGCGGCGGCGGTCAGCCCGGCGATTCCACCGCCGGAAATCAGGATGTCGCAGCTGTCAGTCATGGCGTCTCTCATCGTTTTGGGCAGAACCTAGTTCGGTTCCACCCCAAGCGCCAAGTGACATCCTGTCCCGTATCTCAACCCCGCGAGATCAGGACGAGAATCAGGAACATCACCGGCACCATCATCAGCGCAGGGATGTAGAGGCCGGGAAGGCCGAACAACATGATGGAACAGCCCCACATGCTGAAAATCGCACCGGCGGTGTAATACAGGTCTTCGGCCTTGCCATTGACCGCGTCGCGGGCCAGCCAGCCGAAAACCGGAATTGCAAAGAAAAGGCGCTGCCAGATCGGCAAGCGTCCGGGCATCTCGATCGCGCTCATTGAGGTCTCCATCTGTTCGTCGCTGCGGCGCATATAAGGACGCGGATGCGAGGGCAGAATGAGCATGATCGTCGCAGTGCGACAGCCTATCGCAGGTGTGCCAGAAACGCGGTCAGGTCGTCCGTGTGATGGTGGATGAAATCGGCCTCATGCGGGTCGGGGGCGACATGAACCGTGCGCATTCCCATCTCATGCGGGGCAGCCAGATTGCGGGGGTCATCTTCGAACATCGCGGCTTTGTCGGCCTGAATACCGTCGCGGGCAAAGATCGTCTCGAAGGCGGCTTTTTCCGGCTTGGGTCGATACCCGGCATGTTCAACGCCATAGATCGCATCGAACAGGCCTGAAAGTCCTCGAGCCTGCAAAACCCGTTCGGCATAAGGCGCGCTGCCGTTGGTATAGACAATACGTCGCCCGGGCAGGGCGCGAATGTGGTCGGCCAAGGCCGCGTCCGGATCCATGTGACTCATGTCCACCTGATGAACGGCGTGCAAATATGGGTCGGGGTCCAGATCATGTTCGGCCATCAATCCGGCCAGCGTGGTTCCGTATTCGCGCCAGTAATACGCGCGCAGCCCGTCGGCCTCGGCCCGGTCTACACCGATGGCCTGCACCACATAATCGGTCATCAGAACTTCGATCTGATCGAAAAGACCCATATGCGGCGGGTAAAGGGTGTTATCCAGATCGAACACCCACTGCGTGACATGACTAAACGAAGGTTTGACCATGATTTGGGTTTAGGGCGCGACCGGACAGTTTTCAATGCTCTACTTGATCGCTGCCCCCTGAGACGGATAGACATGTCCGAACGAGGAGACAAACGCCCCATGAGCCAGACCCGAACCCCGACCAAAGACGCCTATAGCCTAATTCTCGAAGCCATTGACGTGGGCGTCTACAAGCCCGGAGATCGCCTGGTGGAAAGCGAGCTGGCCGAACGTTTTGGCGTGTCTCGCACCCCGATCCGCGAAGCGTTGCAACGGCTGGAAACCCAATCTCTGCTGGAAAGGGACGGGCGGTCGTTGATCGTGGCATCTCTGGATCACAACCAGATGGCCGAGCTTTACATCGTGCGCCGCGAGTTGGAGGGGCTTGCCGCGCGACTGGCCGCCAAACATGCCACCGAAGAAGAGATCAAGGTTCTGCAGGACATGGTTCTTGAGGACGACGCTTTGGTCGACGACCCATCCGCCTTGTCGCGTGCCAACAGACGTTTTCACGAGCAGATCCATCTGGCGTCGCACAATCGCTATCTGGTTCAGCAGCTTGATCTGGTGCATCGCACAATGGCCTTGATGGCAACCACGTCGCTGGCCGTGCAGGGACGCGGAGAGATTGCGCAAAGTGAGCATAAGGGAATCGTCGAAGCCATCGCGGCCCGGGACGAAGAAGCTGCGGGGCGGGCGTTGAAGGAGCATATATCCATCGCGTTCATGACGCGTCTGAAGCAGGATGCCAGCCGCCGCGATAAATGAGCGTCAGGCCAGCGGCACGTCTTCGCTGGCCTGCCCGTGTTGGGTTTTGTCCCAGAAGAAAGGTTTGGTCGCCAGTTCCCACAGGGCTTTGTAAGCGGCGATCACGCCCAGAGGGTAATACAAAAACATTGTCGGGACCCATGGCAGCAGAAACCGACGTTCACGCGCGGATACTGCGATGGCACCAACGCAGATGCTCAGGGCCTCTGTCGCCAGAAAGAGCCAAATCAATGCTGTTGTGATTTGACGCGGCAGGGTTTGTTCCATCGGATTGGGCAACCCCAATGTTGATAGCCAGAAAATCCATAAAACGGGTGCCAGCAGGAATTGCCCCAGCGTGCCCAAAAAGAAGGCCTGAAGACCTAAAAATTGCGCAACGCCAAGGTCGCAATACAGTTTTCGCGGGTGACGCATATGCACCAGATACGTAACCATGAAGCCTTTGAGCCAGCGTGAGCGTTGTTTTACCCAAGGCCAGGCCCGGAAATTTGCCTCTTCGAACGTTGTGGTATCCACCATCTCGGTCCGGTAGCCAGCCCGGCAAAGCCTCACGCCCAGGTCAGCATCCTCGGTGACGTTGTGAGCGTCCCAGCCGCCCAGTTCCAGCAGCTTGTCGCGGCGGAAAAAGAAGGTTGTGCCCCCAAGTGGAACAACCAGGCCCAGACGTGCGATACCCGGCAGGATGACACGAAACCAGCTGTTGTATTCGATGGTAAAGCAGCGTGACCGCCAGTTCGTGCGCGGGTTGTAATAGTCCAAAACACCTTGCAGACACACAACCTCGGGCGTGGCTTGGGTGAAATGCGCCACGACACGTTCGATCTGATCGGGCTGGGGTGCGTCTTCGGCATCCCAAACGCCAACAATGTCGCCACGACAAAATTCCAGAGCATAATTCATGGCGCGTGGTTTGGTGGTCAGCCCGCTCACCTCCGGAACCTCGATAATGCGCATCCAACTGGGCAGAGTCACGTGTGCAAGGGCGTTACGGGTCACGTCGTCCGCTTCTTCGAGTACCAGAATGACGTCCAGCAAAGCTTTCGGATAGGTCAGTCGTTGGAGCCTTTGTACCAGCGCATTTGCGATCTCACGTTCTTTGTACAACGGCACCATGATGGACACGCAAGGTTGTCGAAGTGCGATGGCAGCTTCAGTTGGTTCGGGTGGTTTTTTTGTGAGGTGGCGGAGGTAGGCCAGGGTGCCGGACATCCGAAAAACGGCAAAGAGTATCAAGGTTGCCACCGCCGCACCCAGCAATACCAGTAAGCCAATCGAGGGGAAAAGAGCGAAAAAAGATATTACACAAAGGGTTACGACAACCGGGACGATGCGCGATCCTGCGGTCCAGTTACGGCAGCTTTGCGTGGGGTCTACGCGGGTTTCTGCGGCCTTGGCCAGGGGTCGTGAGAACAGCTGTGCGATAATCTGATCAATCAGGTTAGATTCCGCAAGGACCGGAAGGATTGCATAATCGCAATCCTGCAACTCGGCTGTGACGGTTGCAAAACGATCGGGTCGGGCCGTGGCAACCAGAAGCAGCGGACCGATGCGCATCCAGGGGATAAATTTGTGTTCAAGCCAGAACTCCACCGGCTTGAGGTCACACAATCCCAGCGTGGGAGGGATTTGTTCAAGATCCGCGATCTGCCAGCCGGATTGCGCGGACAGGGCGCTCAACACATCCTGACGAGAGGCGTAGCCCTCGCCGACCAGAATTTCCCCCAGCGGCGCATTCTGTTTGGATTGCAGGCTCAACGCATGGTTCAGCTGCGATCTGGTGATTGTTTCGCTTTCGATCAGACAAGTGCCCAGCGGTTTCCGAAACCCGGGTGCCGGGATCGGGGCTGTGGTTGCAAAGCTCTGAAGATTAAACTCAACCATTAAAAAACCCCGGCACAGTTACCTGCGCTCAGGGTTGTTCAATCGAGGTTAACACCACGTTAACACTGCATTGTTCGGGCGTTATGCCTGTTCTTTTTTCTTTTCCATGGCATCGGCGAAACGCTGGAACAGGTAGAAACTGTCCTGCGGTCCGGGTGACGCTTCGGGGTGGTATTGCACCGAATACACGGGCCTGTCCGACATGCGAATGCCGCAGTTTGAGCCGTCAAACAGCGACCGATGGGTTTCCACTACGCCTTCGGGCAGCGATTGTGCATCCACAGCAAAGCCGTGGTTCATCGACGTGATCTCGACCTTGCCGGTGTCCAGATCCTTGACCGGATGGTTGGCTCCATGGTGGCCGTGGTTCATCTTGACCGTCTGGCCGCCCAAGGCCAGCGCCAGCATCTGGTGGCCCAGGCAGATGCCGAAGATGGGCAGATCGGTTGTATCCAGAATCTCTTTGATCATCGGAACGGCATATTCACCGGTTGCGGCCGGGTCGCCGGGACCGTTCGACAGGAACACGCCGTCTGGCTGATGGGCCAGAACCTCGGCAGCCGTTGCTGTTGCAGGCAGAACGGTCACATCGCACCCAGCCGACGCAAGGCAGCGCAGGATGTTGCGTTTGGCACCGTAATCGACAGCGACAACCTTGTGGGCAGGGGCCTCCTGACGTTTGTACCCATCTGGCCAGGCCCACCGCATCTCATCCCAGCGGTAGCTCTGCGCGCAGGTAACATCCTTGGCCAGATCCATGCCTTCCAGTCCGGCAAACCCGCGGGCTGCCGCGATCAGCGCTTCGATGTCGAAATTGCCGTCAGGGTCATGGGCCAGCGCGACGTGAGGCGCACCTTGCTGCCGGATGGCGCGGGTCAGGCGGCGGGTGTCGACGCCTCCAATGGCGATGCGGCCACGGCGGGCAAGCCAGCCCTTGAGCTCCTCAGCCGAGCGCCAGTTGGACGGTTCGGTCGGGTCCCATTTGACAACCATGCCAGCGGCGACCGGATCACCGGTTTCATCGTCTTCAGGGTTGACGCCGACATTGCCGATATGAGGGAATGTGAAGGTCACGATCTGCCCGGCATAAGACGGGTCCGTCATGATTTCCTGATATCCGGTCATTGCAGTGTTAAAGCACAGTTCAGCAACAGTCTGACCGGTTGCACCAAAACCTATGCCGTAAAACAATGTTCCGTCGGCCAAAGCCAGACATGCGGTGGGCTTGGACGGGGCGTTCTGGGCCATGGCGCGACTCTCCTGCAGGTAAATCGGCGCATACCTAAGGGGGTTACGCCTTTGGGTCAAGCCTGTTCAATTTTTTGGCTATTGTTACTTTTCAATAGGTTAGCGGTATTCACTCCCGGTTGTGTCAGGCTTTTTGTTTAGATATGTTCGGGGTTCCGTTGTCATGGGGATGGACAAAACAAATGGACATGCGATCACGGGTGAATGCCGCCCTGAAGCAAGCAATGAAAGACAAAGCAGCCGAGCGCCTGTCGACGCTGCGTTTGATCAACGCGGCCATTAAGGACCGTGATATCGCTGCGCGCGCCTCGGACAATGAAGAGGCCAAAGGTTGCGGTGACGCAGAGGTACTTGAAATCCTTGGTAAAATGACCAAGCAGCGCAAAGAGAGCGCGCGCGCCTATGAAGAGGGCGGTCGCCTGGATTTGGCCGAGCGTGAGATGCAGGAAGTTGCCGTCATCGAAGAGTTTCTGCCCAAGCAACTGGACGATGACGAGGTATCAAAAGCGATTCAGGCTGCGATTACTTCAACCGGAGCTGGCTCCATTCGCGACATGGGCAAGGTCATGGGCGAGTTGAAGACCCGCTATACGGGTCAAATGGATTTCGGTAAGGTCGGGCCGATGGTCAAAGATCACCTCTGCGCCGGGTCAAACGGCAACTGCTGAGACATAATCTACTGCGCGACCGGTTCGCGCAGTTTTCTGACCAAGTCGTCATAGAGCGTGATCCGCTCGTCTTCTGACAGAAACGCCCCGATCTCGACCTCACGCCCGTCGCCGATAAGTGTCACGTAGTGCGGAACGGGGCCACCATTTTCGTGCATTTCAGGGCGCGCCCAATGGCGATTGCAGGACCATTCCTGTTGTTCTTTGTCCGGTGTGTGATGCACCAGTCGGGCTTGTGTATCTGACAGGGTAAAAACCTCGAACACACTGCGGGCGCGGTAGTTCGTCTGAATCGCCAGCCATAGCCCAAGCACCGTGATCAGCAGGAACGGCAACAGCCCCCACAGAACGACGGACCCAAGTACTGCCAGCAGTGGGATCAGGCCAAATAGAAACACCGACAGGATGGTGATCATCGCCCCGCGCGGCGGCAATGAGTTATGCGGCCAGAGCCGCAATTCCTGATCGGTTTCGGATGTCTGATTCCACGTATAGGGCATGTCTGAAACATAGCGCAGTGCCGCCGCGTGTCGACGGGTTTTGCTCAGACGACGTGGCCGACCCGCGCCCAGGACAGGGCGTCATCTAATCTATCGTCACCCCAGAATACCTCTTGCCTCACGACAAAGCTGGGGGCGCCGAAAACACCCAGTTTCACTGCGGTATCGGTTTCTGCCTCAAGCGCGGCAACGATGTCCGGGCTGCGCGCACGAGCCAGTGTCAGTCGTGGGTCTTGCTGGCACCTCAGCAAGGCCTCGGACAAGGCGCTTTCGCGCCCGGCTTCGATGCCTTCCTCAAACCAGATGCGGTACAATATCTGTGTGAAGGATTTGCCCCATCCATCCCTCATTCCAAGGACAGCAATCTGATTGGCCAGGGCCAGATCAGAAATCGGATAGGGCGCCGGCAGACTGGCATGGATGTGGTACTTGGCACAGCGGCGTTCGATATCGCGCCACATATAGGCGGATTTCTCTGGTTTGCCGGCGAATGGGATATTCTGTTGGGCTGCCATGACGGTCCGCACATTGAAGGGCCGCCAATTCACACTGGCGTCATGTTCGGTGCACCAATCGTCCAGTCGCATCACGGTAAGGAAGCTATAGGTGCTGCCGACTGAATACCAAAAGTCGATTTCCGGCATGGCCGACCCTCCGGCTGTTCTGCCGGACTATCATAGCGGATTTTGGTGCAATTGGCGAACCAGCAGATCGGGCAACGAAAAACCCCGCCACTTTGGGCGGGGTTTCATTAGATCAGGTCGGGATCAGTGCGCGTGGCCTTTGTCCCAGTCTTCCTGCTTGGGCAACTGCTCGAACGTGTGTTCGGGCGGCGGTGTGGGCAGGGTCCATTCCAGCGTGTCCGCGTATTCGTTCCACGGGTTCGGGCGTGTCTCTTTCGCGCCACGGAACAGGGCGTAGAACACGATGCCGAAGAACAGCAGGAACGAGGCGAACGAGATGAAAGCACCAATCGACGACACGAAGTTCCACTGAGCGAATGCCTCGGGGTAGTCGATGTAGCGGCGCGGCATGCCCTGACGACCCAGGAAGTGCTGCGGGAAGAAGGTCAGGTTGGCGCCGATGAAGAACAACCAGAAGTGAACTTTGCCCCAGAATTCCGAGTACTGACGACCCGTCATCTTGCTGAAGTAGAAGTACACACCCGCGAAGATCGCGAAGACGGCACCCAAGCTCATCACATAGTGGAAATGCGCAACCACGTAGTAGGTGTCGTGATAGGCACGGTCCACACCTGCCTGCGACAGAACCACACCGGTCACACCGCCGACGGTGAACAGGAACAGGAAGCCGAAGGCGAACAGCATCGGAGTTTTGAACTCGATCGAACCGCCCCACATGGTCGCGATCCACGAAAAGACCTTAACGCCTGTCGGCACCGCGATGACCATGGTGGCCAGCATGAAGTAAGCCTGCTGACGCAGCGACATGCCAACGGTGTACATGTGGTGTGCCCAAACGACGAAGCCCAGAACACCGATCGCGATGATCGCCCAAACCATCGGCAGGTAACCGAAGATCGGCTTGCGTGCGAAGGTCGCGATCACGTGACTGATGATGCCAAAGCCGGGCAGGATCACGATGTACACTTCCGGGTGGCCGAAGAACCACAGGATGTGCTGATACAGGATCGGGTCACCGCCACCGGCCGGATCAAAGAAGGTGAAACCAAAGTTGCGGTCCATCAGCAGCATGGTGATTGCGCCCGCCAGAACCGGCAGGGACAGCAGAATCAGCCACGAAGTGACGAAGATCGACCAGCTGAACAGCGGCACCTTGAACAGGGTCATGCCCGGGGCACGCATGTTCAGGAAGGTGGTGATCATGTTGATCGCGCCGAGGATCGAGGAGGCGCCCGATACGTGCACGGCGAAGATCGCAAGGTCCATGGACATGCCGCCTTCGGTCGTCGACAGCGGCGGGTACAGAACCCAGCCAACGCCCGAACCGAGCTGGTCGTTACCACCGGGGCTCAGCAGCGAGGCGACGCCCAGCGAGGTACCAGCGACGTACAGCCAGAAGGACAGGTTGTTCATCCGCGGGAACGCCATATCCGGCGCGCCGATCTGCAACGGCATGAAATAGTTGCCAAATCCGCCGAACAGGGCCGGGATGACAACAAAGAACATCATTAGAACACCGTGATAAGTGATCATGACGTTCCAGAGGTGTCCGTTGGGGGTACATGGGTCGGCCATAAAGCCTTCCAGGCACATGTACTGAACACCGGGGTGCATCAGCTCAAGCCGCATGTAGACGGTCATCGCGACCGAGATCAGACCGGCCAGGGCCGAAACGATCAGGTACAGAATCCCGATGTCCTTGTGGTTGGTCGACATGAACCAGCGCTGGAAAAAGCTGCGCTGGTCTTCATGGTCGTGACCATGAATGGCTGCGTCTGCCATTATAGGTGCCTCCTGTTGCAACTGCACCGCGCAGTCGGACCTCTCCAACGCGCGGGATTCCTGCTGGTTTTAGATTGCGAGGGGGCGACCTTCAATGGTCGAGTTTGATCTGGATCAAGATTAATTGTCGCGGGCAGAGATGTGCCGCGCGATTTTGGTGTCCTGATCAGGGGATATCTGGCGATTGCGAATTGTATTTCAAGCCCCGGCGATGCCGCGCATCGGGGTATTCGGCAGAGTTCCGCCTTGACCGTCATGTGCAGGCATCACAGAACTACGCCAACGCCCGCAATCCGGAGACTTGAAATGGCTGATTACGATCCAGAGAACATCTTTGCCAAAATCCTGCGCAATGAAATCCCTTCGACCCGTGTGTTCGAGGATAACGAGACTTTAGCCTTCATGGATATCATGCCGCGTTCGGACGGTCATTTGCTGGTGATACCAAAAACGCCGTGCCGCAATGTGTTGGATGCCACGCCCGAGCAACTCGCTGCCGTGATGAAAACGGTCCAGAAAATGGCCGTAGCGGTCAAGTCGGCCTTTGACGCGGACGGAGTGACAATTCAGCAGTTCAATGAAGCTGCTGGCGGCCAGGAAGTCTTCCATCTGCATTTCCACGTCCTGCCACGTTACGAGGGCGTATCGACGGGGCCAGCGGGCGTCATGGGTGACTTCGATCTGATCGCGCAGCATGCTGAGAAGATCAAAGGCGCTTTGTAGTCAAATCCGCGATAAACGGCTTGCAGCGCGCAGTCACCTTGCCGTGCTGCGTCTTGTGGACTGGGGTGCGCATCGCCGTGCACTCAGCACCCGGACAAATGTAGACAATCGCGCTTGTTCAGACGTCCAGCGTTCAAGTGGCGGAAAGAGAATTGCCGTTCCGATTTGGGGTCGGAACGGCAGACTCGTAACCAAACACTTCTCGGATTTCGAGGGCGAGCCCTGGATCACCGGTTAACATACCACTCACTCTTGATTGGCAGTTTCATATTACTCGTTAACGGCCCCTGTGTATCTATCTGAATTAAAAAATACTTAAAGAATTGCCTAAATTCATTGGATTCACGGTTAATTGATCGGCCTTTCGGAAACAGAGCCATGTGGTGGCGTGGATTGTTGTTTGGCCTTCCTGTCCCAGCGATTCGCTGAAGGGTGTTTGAGTGTTGGAATCAGGACTCCATGGGGCCAAAAACCTCTGCGAAGGTCTTGCCCAATGCCGCATCAAGGTCTGCCATAGCCACGGGAAGCCCGAGGTCGACCAGCGAAGTCACGCCATATTCGCTGATGCCGCAGGGAACAATGCCCGAGAAATGCTCCAGATCCGGTTCAACATTGACCGAGATGCCATGAAAACTGACCCATTTGCGCAGGCGCAGGCCGATTGCGGCGATCTTGTCTTCCGCTGGCTTGCCGGTCACGGTCAGGGGTTTATCGTCGCGTCGAACCCAGACCCCCACGCGCCCGTCGCGAATCTCGCCATGTACGTTGAATTCCGCCAGCGCCGCAATCACCCAGTTTTCCAGTTGCTTTACAAACCTGCGCACGTCGCGGCCACGTATGTTCAGGTCCAGCATGACATAGGCAACACGCTGACCGGGTCCGTGATAGGTGTATTCACCGCCTCGCTTGCTTTCGTAGACCGGAAAGCGATCAGGGTCGGTCAGGTCTTCGATCTTGGCTGAGGTGCCCGCGGTATAGAGCGGGGGATGTTCCAGCAACCAAACGCATTCCTCGGCCTCGCCGCGTGCGATTGCCGCGACGCGTGCCTCCATAAAGGCAACGGCGTCGTCATAGCTGGTCAGACCATCAGTGATTTTCCATTCCATATCGGCCTCATATCCGTCCAAAGCGGTCAGGAAAAGGGGTCAGGCCGCCTCTGACAGACACTGTTGCAATACCTGCGCATAGGTTTCGGTTCCCTGTGCGCCGGTCAACAGGTATTTCCCGCCAAACACCATGGACGGTACGCCAGAGATACCCCGGCTGATCCAGAATTGCTGCTTTTCCCGTACCGGCGCAACATGCTGGCCGCTTTCAAGCGCTTGTCTGGCTGCATCCGGGTCCAGCCCGGCGGTTTGAACCGCCTCCGTCAGAACATCGATATCCGACACGTCCTGCTGCTGCGTGAAATACGCATCGAACAGCGCCAGTTTCAGAGGATGCTGCCGGCCTTGCCCTTCGGCCCAATCCAGCAACTGATGCGCCGAGAACGTGTTCACCATCCTGCTTTCGTCGTTGAAGTTGAAGGTAAACCCCAACTCAACGCCAATCGAAGTCAGCCTGTCCCGCGCCTGCTGGCTTTGTTCCGCAGTTGAGCCGTACTTCTCCACGATATGTTCGCGCAGGTTCTGACCTTCGGGCGGCATGTTCGGGTTCAATTCGAACGGATGCCAGCGAAGTCGGGCCAGCACATTCTGTTGTTGTAGCGCGGCATCAAGCTGCCGGAACCCGACGATACACCAGGGGCACACAACGTCCGAAACGATGTCGATCTGAACGATAGGGCGGGTATCGGGTGAGGTCATCTTGGATTCCTGTCAGATCGAAACGGTGTTCTTCACAGGCATAGATAAGGCTGTGGAAAAGGATTTTAAACCAGAGCGTTTTTGCCTCTTCACATCACACGCGCCAACGTCTATACGCCGCTCTACCAAGTCATTGGCAGTGCGGTCGTGGCGGAATTGGTAGACGCGCAGCGTTGAGGTCGCTGTGGGGTAACACCCGTGGAAGTTCGAGTCTTCTCGACCGCACCAAGTACTTGATTTTCAACAGGTTTCTTCACCGAATGTAACGGTAAATGGAGCCTTTTGAGATGGATGTACGGGTGCCAAAGGGCCTCTTCAAGCGAGGCAAAGGTTACGCTGTCAGAGTCGCAGTTCCCCACGAGTATCAAGCAATAATCGGTAAGAAAGAGATCGTGCGTGGTCTCGGGACGCAGGATTTAGCTGAGGCTTTGGTCCGGCGAAAAGAGGTCTTGCCGGAAATTCTCGCATCGATAGGTGAGGGTTCTACACCGGAGCCGATGGTTAAACAGGTGGCGCGACATATCCCGCAAGAGGGGACGACCGTTAGAGATACGGCGCATCGCTGGCTGGCGGAGGCGGATGGTATCAAGGAATCCACCAAGGCCCGGTATCGGCAGCACCTTGAGGGCTTTGAGGCGTTCGCGGGGAATATCGGGGTCACAGAGATCAACAGGGCGTTGGCTCTTTCGTTCATGGATTACCTCAAAGTCACACCGTCTGAGCGGACCGGAGAACTTCTCTCTGCGCGGTCCCTACAGTCCTATCAGTGCTGTCTCGCGTCATACTGGCGTGTCTTGGATCACTGGGGGTTGGTCGATCCTGATGTACGCAATCCCTTTTCGTCGCTCTTGAGGCGTGTCGCAGGACAGAAAAAGAAAGCTGACCCAAGAGAAAAGAAACTACGGCCAGTATCCCGAGAGGAAGCAGAGCGCCTTCTCGCTTACATCGCTGGCAATTCCGCCCTCAAATACCAATTCGAGATGTTCGTCACCGTGCGTTTACTCTGGGTCACCGGATGCCGACTGAATGAAATCTGTGGGCGCTACCTGACCGACATTGACGACCGGGGAGATTACATTCGCATCGATATCCCCGAAAGCAAAACTGAGGCGGGGAAGCGGACAGTCATGATCGTTGGTGGTGATGATTGTTCCTTGTTGAGAGAGGCAATCAAGAGGGCGGGTGTAGTTGAGCCATCTTGCCCTGAGAGCGAAGGACGGTTGTTCCCAAGGATCAACCTGGGGGGATACGATAAGCAGCCAAGTCACTATCTCGGCAAAGCCTTGGAGAAAGCGCGTAAGAGTATCGAAGGCGATAACTCTAAGTGGGACATGCACTCGTTTCGTCGTACCGCTGTATCCGCTCTGGTCAACGCTGGTGTTGCCCGAGAAGCAAGAAATCTCGCAGTTGGACATTCGAACAAAGATGACATTGGGATTAGCGTCTATGCCAAGAGGGCAGAGTTGGATGACGTGATCCTAGCGACTTTCAAAGCACTGTATGTGGAACTTGGGGGAAGTCTTGTGTCCCCCTCGGTTCGACTTGAGGCAAACTGAAACCAAACGAGTAAGTAGAAGAGGAAGCTTAAATGAAAAGTGTAGGTTTACTGTCGGTGGCACAAGCCATCCACGAGCGAGTCATGATGAGCTATTTGATGCTGGTAGATCAAAAAAACGCTGATTTGATCGCGGGTCTTGAACTCGAAACAGGGTGGGGCCTGAACAACCAATATGACCGAGAGAGCATCAGGAAGCGCCTCATTGATGCGCTCCATGCTTATGAGGAAGTGACTGGTGACAGGCATCCTGTGGACGCAGAGTTGGACGCCATAGCGACATAGATTGTAGTACTTTCTAAGTTAAGGGGCTGGCTGATTGCTGGCCCCTTTGTGTTGTAGGGGGACTTAACCTTCTTTGGGGCCAGAGAGTACCTCTTCCAATTGTCGGACAAAGGCTTCGCCCTTTGGCGTCAATCTCAGTTCACGCTTGCGCCCGTCATTGGGACTGATGGTCACCGTTATCAAACCGTATCCAGCATGGGGCATATCTACCGCACCTTTGCCCCAGTAGTTGCTGTTTCGACTAGCAGCCGCAGTTTTTAGGCCAACCCACCTCTGGATGTCGGCTGTGGTCACGCCCTCTGGTCGATTCTGGTGTCGGGCGATGTAAAGCAGGGTTAGTGCAGTACTCATTTGCATCTTTAGATCGAACTGTGAAAACCTCTGTAGAAAGTCAATTCCGGGCTGGATTCCATTGTGCATACGCTCTCTTTCCTGCGATAGCGGAGTGAATTACAGTATTACAATATACCTCAAGTATATGATTTTCAATGGTATACAAAATTTCACTTTACATTCACTCCGTTATCGGATAGAAATTATTTGCTCTTTGACAATGGGTCACTTGATGATCCTGCATACTAAGGTCATCACCCTTGACCAGACACACGGGATATATGTGTCGTGCAGTTACTAGGCTGCATGGTGGGGTAGCTAGGCGTCAGCGCATTGCGCGTTGAGCCGATAATGCGTGAATGATGATCTATAACCTATCACCTCTGGGTAAACCTGACGGGGGACGTGTGTTTAACCATCGCCGCATGGGGGCTTCCTCATAGTGTCTTGCGACGGAACGCGCAGAAGCCTGATGGCCACAGCCAGAGACCGCAACTCAAACTCTAGTTCTACTGGTGCCGCCCCAATCATGGGGGAGGCGGTGCCTTTCCTTGTGCTTGCGATAGCGACTTCAAATTTGATGGTCGCTGTCGCTGAGCCGGGAAACATACTTTTAGGCGCAACGATTTCAATGCGCCGACCAAGGAAATATTTTAGGAAAACAGATTGAATGAATGACAACAGAAACACCCGAAAGCTTGAAAATCAATGGTACGGCCAATTCACCTTTGATGAGGTCGAAAACATCAGAAAACACGCCGAAGATGATCTGACTGTTCAGGCCGATATCGCTGCCACTGCTGGTAACGATATGGAACTCGTTCAGATGATCTTAGCCGGTCCAAATGAGAACATGATTACTGCCCTCAAAGAAGCTGAGGAAGGTGATGTAGTTCATCAAGACTTCGACAATGTCTGGGGAGCCGGTGCGGCGGAACACTACCGCACCCTAGAGGAACCCCATGGTCTCTTTGAGCATCTCGCAGAACTACCGGGGGCCGCAACGCGCGGCCTCTTCGGTGCAGCTGCCGAGGTAAGCGAAGTTCTCACCAACTCCCGCCACATCGACCCAGCTTACATTAAGCAACTGGAAGATGCTGATATTGAAGTCCCTGAGTGGGCTCGAGAAAGCGCCGAGTCCCGCGTTGAGTGGGACGCTGATACGGTTCTCAGGGGAGCTATAGAAAAACCTGAGACACTGACGGGTCAACTGACAGAAGGCGCTGTGCAATTCGCTGCGCCGTTCTTCACCGGAGTCGGTGCAGCGTCCAAGTTGAAGACTATTTCAGAAGCTGGAACCAAGGGGAAACTGGCTCTAGCATCGGTCGTTAGCATGGTCACTGACTACAGTGCCTTTGATGAAGATGACCCTTTGATATCTACTGCATTGTCCGATTACTTCGGTGTCGAAAGTAGATTTGTCGATGAATATCTTAGGCATGATGTAGATGATACCGAGGCTGAGAAACGCTTTAGACGTGCTTTAGAAGGTGGTGTGCTTGGCATCGGTCTTGACCTTGTGATGATGAGTGTCGCCCGTGTGTTTAGGAATGTTCGTACCGGTAAAATCCAACCTGATGACGCCGCCACAGAAGTTAAGAAGATCATCGATAAGGTTGACGCGGAGGATTTGTCTCGTGTGGTCAAAAAGACCAACAAACCTGATCCAAGGATAGCTGCGACGTCTCAAAGTAAACTCTGGCATTTCGAGGTTAAACGAGCGTCCCGCTCTGCCCTCAACAATACTTCTCCGACTAACGCGCCTTCAAAAGTGGCTGATGATATCGCCAAAGATGCACAGGTTACTCCTGACCCTATCGAGTCCATCCCGCCACGCTTCGAAGCTGCTGCGGAGGACCTGACCGGTCAACCGGCCAAACCGATCGTTTCCGCCAAGGAACACAAGCTGGCTATCGACCGTGCAGAGAAGATCTGGAACGCTGCTCGGGAAGTGATCGACACCGGTTCCGCTTGGGATATAGCCAAGGGTTACCTAAAGAACGCCACAGATACACTCGCAGAACACGGTATTCGCACCAAAGAGCAACTCCAAGGCGCTCTTATGAAACCGTTCCAGCAAGCCTTGAAGATGGTAGATGCTGGAGACATTAAAGGTCTCAGGAAGTGGGCAGACGCTGACAGTCTAACTATCGCTGACTTCCGTCTCCGCTCGTACGCCGTGCAGATGGCCGCAAGGTCACTCAGGGCTCAGACAAACCGAATGGCTGGTCTGGTCGATGCTGCTCTGAACAGTGGACGCCTCACGCCTCATGAAGAGGCTGTGTTGAGGGAAATGTTCCACAAGCAGGTTCAGCTTTCGATGGAAGTTGAGGCGCTCAATGCGAACCTAGGGTCCGCTGCGGGTGCACTGTTGGGCCAACGTGCCGGTCACATGAACATCTATGACGAGATCACTGCGGCTGCAAAAGCAGCTGAGGATGAAGCGAAGGCCAAAGGGCTTAGCAAACGTCAAGCCAAGAAGGTTGTTCGTGATGCAGCTAGGGTAGTCGAGAAGAAGATCACAAAGCGCCTGAGGGAAACTGAGGGCGGCGGTAACGGGGCCTTTCTGGCCGAGAGGTACCGGGAACTCACCAAAGAGGGTGTTGACCCTGTGCTGGCCTTCCAGCGCGTCAGAGCGATGGGAGATGAAGCTCATAGGTCAGGGACAATCCTGAACCCGAAAGCTAAGCAGCAACTCGCAGACGCCAAGGCTAAGATCGAGGATGAGGGTAACCTCAACAAAGCTCTTAGGGGTCTAGAACAGTGGCGCTACAACGCCATGCTCTCTGGTATCAAAACCCATGAAACCAACTTCTTGTCGTCATTCGCACAGATGACTTCTCGGATCGCCTATGAGGCGGCTTGGGGTGCTATCTCGCGTGACAAGCAGATGACCAAGATGGCCGCTCAGAAGATCATTGGGATGACCACAGGGATGAAAGACAGTCTGACCTACGCAATCGAAGCGTATAAGCAGATGAAGCCGGTCCTTGATGACATCACCCAATTTGAGCGTCTCGATCCGGTCTATAAGAACCATATCCTGACCTACCCATCTCGTTTGATGATTGGCACTGACCAGTTCATCAAGCAGTTGGCTTACCGTGGAGAGGTGAGGGCTTCTGCTTCGCTCGATGCGGACTTGCAGGGGCTCAAGGGTAACCAGAGGGAAACCTTCATCAAAGACAGGATGGACAAAGCGTTTGACCCCGAGACCGGGGCAGGGCTGGACATGCTGGCTATTACGAGGGCGCAGGAAGTTACCTTTCAGAAACAGTTCGATCCAAACAGCCGATACCATGGCGAGAAACTGTTGGCTAAAGCGTCGGAGATTACAAACGGCTCTATGGCTGGACGATTCCTGTTTCCCTTTATGCGGATTTTCTTTCGCCTGACTGATGAGGGAATTCGGATGACACCCGGAGTTCGAGAGAGCATCGCCATTGCCTCTAAGGTGGCAAATGTTGCCCAAGGCAAACATGGGAGTTCTAAGTTCTGGGACGACCTGATGGGCCACAACGGTAAAGCTTCTCAGGCAAGAGCCGCTGGTGAATACGCCGTGGGTTTGAGCATTGTTGGCTGGACTATGGCTTTGGTGTCCGAGGGTAAGATCACAGGCGGTGAAGAACGAAACTACGTCGATGCAGCGATGCGCCGGAAAGTCATTCCGCCTTACAGCATCTTCATCAATGGAGAATGGCATAGCTACGAGCGCTTTGAGCCCTTTGCGTTCCCCATGAAATTCTTT
This sequence comes from Ruegeria sp. E8, assembly GCF_056533985.1. Classification (NCBI taxonomy): domain Bacteria; kingdom Pseudomonadati; phylum Pseudomonadota; class Alphaproteobacteria; order Rhodobacterales; family Roseobacteraceae; genus Ruegeria; species Ruegeria sp. E8. Next base: position 137,999 of record NZ_JBQFOY010000002.1, on the reverse strand, counting down.
GCGAACACCATGGTCCGAATGAGAAAGATCGAAGAAAGCAAGGACAGGGGAGAATTCGAGCGAGAAGGTGAAATGCTCCAAGCCCATATTGGCGCTATGGCTTATGTCTTCTCAGAAGCTGTGACCAACAACTCCTTTATGGAGGGATTGGAAAGTCTCGTTAAGGCTACTGGTGGTTCGTTCGAAACTGGTGAGGCTTGGAAGCGTCCGGTTCACACTATGGCCGAAAGCTATTTCCCGAACATCCTTAGGAAAGCCAATCAATCCCTAGATGACAGTGGTCACAAATACAAAGCTGAGCCGCTAACATTGGATGCCTTCGCCCGTCACTTCTCGTCCGTCATCAACATGGACGAAGTTGACCTAGAGCGTAACCAGTTTACTGGGGAGCCCTACGTTTACACTGATCAAGATGACTTGGCTGGCAACCACTTGTTCGTTGGGAAACCAGCGTCCACCGACAAGGCAATGAAGCTGCTGATTGAGGCCAATGAGGCAACTGGTAGACAGTACGTCTTGAAGCGTCCTGGCTCTTTCATCCGCAATGAGGACTTGAGGGACTACAAAGCCGATGATGGTAAGAGGTCTCTTTTTGATCAGTATCAGGACGTGTTCAGCACCACGAAGCTCAATGGTAAGACTTATCGTGAAGCCCTAGAGGAACTTGCGGAAAATGAAGCATTCAACGAGTTACCTTGGGGTAACCGTACGAGAACTGCGGGTACCAAGGCCGAGGTGATTGCAGACCTCAAGCGGGACTACGAGCAAGCCACAGAGACATGGATGGACAACCATTCGAAGGGCTTTGCAGCACTCAAGGGGCGTCAGGCGTTCTTTGAGAGAATGCAGAGAAACCGTGAGAATACTGCTAGTAAGCGGGTTCTTGGTTTGAATTAATTGAAAGCGTAAGCGAAAACTGCGCCTGTCACCGATGGGCGCAGTGCAAATCTTGAGATGCCACGTTGAAACTGCAATCTCAGGATTTCAACCCAGCGAGTTCCATACCCTAATGTGACTGACTAGTTCTTGAATTTGTGGTAGCAAGTCGAGATGACCTTCGAGGTCTTCGATTTCCGTTGCTTCGCAGACTACATGAGCAAGTTCGACTTTGGTTGACTTGATGGACCTGACGGCGCTTAAGTTTGGTAGGTCAACGAATTCGTCGGCTACTTTGAAGTCATCGCCTATTAGGCGTTGCCAAACTCTAATTGGAACATAGTTTTCAATCTCTTTGCCAGCAGTGACCCAAGAAAAACCACCCCTGTCCGCAACTTCGTCCCTTAGACGCATTTTTGTGTAGTTTAACCGCATTGGCGGTTTGCGAGACCCATTGGTATTTCTCTTGCGGTCGCTATCCATCACGACTGCTATGTTTCTGTTTAGCGTTACCATCGAAACCAAACTTGAAAGCTCTTCTGTAGCCACCGCTTCGAAGTGGCTGAGAATTTTCCCTCCATAGTACATGAAAGTATAGTGGGCTCCTTCAACCAAAGTTCCTTCGCTCACCAAATCGATCCAACGTTTTAAGTAAATTCGGTCACTTGGGCCTTCGACCCAAATAATTCCATTTGATTGCAAAATGTCTGAACCACGGACGTCCAAATCGTCCAGAATGTTGGTCCGACCGTCGTAGTCCAAGACATTTCTACATGTCGAGCGAATTCCCTCTCGCGTAACGTGGATAATACAAGCGTCATTTCGAGCAGTGGTCCAGTCTATACAAACCGGCGAATGTGTAGTGATTACCAGTGAGAACCCAAGTTCTTCTCGACGTTCCGCCAGAAATGCAATCAGTCGCCGTAGTAGTGCTGGATGAAGATTGTTCTCCGGCTCTTCAATAGCCAGAACCAAGTCGCTCCATTGTATTTTGTTTAGAAGTGGTACCAACCGGAAATAAGACAGGATTATGAATACTGACTGCAAGCTGGAGCCAGACTCTGATAACCTTACGTCGCCCTTTCCTTCCTCGCGTAAAAATATCTCCCACGATTGTGTACTGTCATTCTCTTGGCAAATGATGGAAGTGAACTCGCAATCCCCAGAATAGATAGCGTTTAGGTCTTTCAAGAGATCGACCTCTACGACGTCTCTTGGTTGAGCATCGCTGTTTATGAAGTGGCGAACTAGGTTGGTAATTCCGATCCCATTCGGCTTCGGGTCGGGTGGGTTTCGCGCTTCTGGTAGAACACTCCGCTCTGCGGCGACGCGTAGAAGTGTGTTACCGGCTAGCGACCACTTGTTCACAGCTTTGAGCCTTGGCGCAACATTGTTTAAGTAATTAGGGTCTGTATCTTTGAAGCCGAATGCATCGACTAAGTTTGGATCCGCAGTACCGTGATATCGCCACACTGGTGGATGTTTCAAAAACATGTGTCCAAATTCATGGTCATCCATACCTGTTTTGTATGATCCAACGCGACCAGTGGAAAACTGCTTGTTCAGTTCAGGTTCGGTAGGGATTGTTTTGATATCTATCGCAGGTGTTTCACCTGTCCTCCTTTGAGACTCGCGAGTCAGTTCCCCTGAGGTTTGACCTATGCAGATTTCGATCAAGTCGACCACGGTTGACTTACCGGAGTTGTTCTTTCCGATGACGACGCTGATTGGTGAGAAATGAAAAAACCCACTGCCACAATCATCGAAACACTTGATATTGATTCCTTGGACTTCAAACCCTGCTAGCGGATGCTTCAAGACAAACCTCAAAAGAAATTTACGGACATGCATTCACCGAACGATGAACAGTGTTGACGGATCGGTGTTTCATTCAACCTGCCATTCACAAGGCCAAAGGGCAAGCTGGGAGAGTGGTGAAATTACTGTTCGGTTTCCGTATGTTACCTGCCTGTGATTGCAGCTTTAGGATTGTGGTCTTTGATCTAGGCATGTTCTTGTTTGACGAAACTGAAATCGACTTTACCTTTCAGCATTTGGGTAACAAGCCGACCTGTGCGGCTTTTGTAAAAAAAATCTGTGAGGGTATTAACGGTAGGTCCGCTCCGGTCTACCCCCCGGTACCCTTACAGCACACTCACAGTCCAGCCGACCGTCCACCCAGACCAACCGACCGTCAACCTTCGATCCACTGTGAGGCGGGGCAGGGGAACCCGATGCTCAATTGGTATGGAAACACACCTGATGGTCGCTGCTTCGGGTATCGTTACTCGTAGCAACCTTATATCTTTCAGTGAGATACGGTGATCTGTACGTGTGGGTTGTACGGGTTTGGGTGTTGTGATGGTTGATGACACCCCAAGCCAACAGGATCATTGTTCCACTAAATTTGTGGTTGGTCGCTGACTGTTCCGAGTTGAGGATGCTCGTAGGGCCGCTGAGAGAGTCACTGAGTCCACCTTTGGATTTTGGTTGGGTTGGTGCGGGTGGTGCGCTCTGGGACTCTGAGGGGCCTTCTGTGGGCTCTGAGGGGCAATCAATTAACACTGCATATGGACTACTACGCTCGGAGTTCTTTCCTGTTCTTTCTTTTTTCATGAACTCTACTACCGATGAGCGAGATACTCATTGACTTAGACAACGCACTTCTAAGCGTTGTTTGGGTCGTTGTTGTGGACCAAATGTCCACTCATGTTCCGACACAGCGGTGATTCAATCGCTTCTTTCAAATCGCGTTGGTGATTTGGTGTCGGACTGCGGGGCGCAGCCCTGCTTTCCTATCATTATCAATAATATCAATGGACTATTCAAACTTTGCTTTTCCACCAAAACACACTCAAGGGCCTCGCCCTCCAGTTATGTTCTATGATCGACCCATGGGGACCGGAAAGACTCAGACCCTCTTGAGAGGATTTGACCCGAACACGAAGTACCTTGTCGTGCATGAGTACCTGGAACAATGCCAAGATGTCATCGACAACCCGGCGGGTGTTCACTTCGAGCAACCCGTAGCCCACTCTGGCCGAACCAAAGGTGATCATCTCCATACCCTCATTCGAGAAGGTAAGAACGTGGTGACAACCCATGCTCTTTACCCCTCAATTGTCGAACTCAATCAAGATGGATGGTTGGCCGATTACGCGCTTGTCATTGATGAGACGTTAGAGCCCCTTAAAGTCCCTCAAGGACCCAAGAAAGGTACTTGGGAGGCTTTGGTCCGAGATGGGTATGCCGTGGTGGATCGCTGTACTGGAAAGGTTACACCAACAGCCAAATGGGCCGAAAGACAGGGTGACGTTTCAGACACTTTGACTACCGACTTACTAAACGCTGCCAAAGCGGGGCTCCTATATGTCACACAGTCTCGACATATGTTTGTCATTCCAATTCCGGTGGAACTTCTAACGGCAGCGAACTCAGTAACGATTATGACCTTTATGTCTAAGGGCTCGCCACTCGCGGCATACTTAGAGCGACTTAAAGTTCCCTATGTAATCAACCGGGATTTCGCTGAGGAAGCAAAGTTGCGGCGTGAGATTAGGCGTTGGGTCACGCTACGGGATATCCCAGCGTTGGCTGATCTTAGTTTTTCGTACACCGGACAGACAAATCCACGCGGGGGAGCGAAGATCTATAAGCGCGTACAGAACGCATTGAAGAACATACGCGGGAGGCTGCTCAGAGGCATCCCTCTTGAAATGATTATGATCGGTTGTGCCAAGGAGAATTGGTACAGTCGAAACGGATCAGTTTTTGATGAAGGTACTCCGAGTGGATTTTCCAAGGCATCCAAGATGTTTGGGGCCAGTTGGGTAAACCCCGGCGTGAGAGGGTTGAACAAGTTCCGCCATTGTTCAGTGGTCATTTGCCTGTACGACTACTTCGTCCATCCGGCCATCTTGGAATGGCTGGATAAGGAAAATGACCGAGCTTTTAAGGAGCAGTTTGCCGTATCTGAACTACTCCAATTCTTGTATCGCTCTCGCATTCGATGTCGATCTTCGACCTCTGACCCAACTGTGACTTTGTTGCTCCCTAGTGGACGGATGAGGAAGTTGTTTTTGGAGTGGGTGAACGAAGATGCAGAACCCGAAGAAGCACTCAAGGTTACCCGATAACATCTGTGGGTCGCCATGGGTTGAGGCTCAGTTGGGGCCTCAACATTCCAAATAAATCAATATTTACAATAGCTTACGAAGGTCTTCCTTAAAAGGGAGAACCGACATAAGTGCATGAAAGAATTAGAGAAACACGAATGGAATACGTTTCAAATTACTCATCGATCATTCCCACTTTGGTCGACTATTTCTCACTAGCTAAGGCTGGTCCCTATCATCCGCTCCAAGTTCGCAACGACCTTAACCTGTCTCACTCCTTTTGGCGTACAGGGGTCAAATCGTTTGTTTACCCTGAGGGTAGCGAGGGGCGGAAAGCCTTGGAGGCTGTGGGTGTCTCAGTGATTGCCGAAAACGCTCAGCGGTTGGACAACGGAAAGTTGTTGCTGAATTCGTTATTCCTCAAAAGAGAGGTCGATGATGGCTAAGTTACCATTGTCTACCATCCCGGCAGGGAGGCGTAGCGAGGCGTCACGAGAAGCGCTCAAACAGCGAAGAAAAGCATATGAAGCCAGAAACGAGACCAAGCTTTGTTCAGTTTCGGGTTGTGGAAGTCATCGCTTAAAGGTTTCTGGTTATTGCCTAATTCACTATCGGCGCAACCGTGTGTACGGACACCCTACAGGCCGATTGCCAACCCAAGGTGAACTTAGAGCCCTAGAGGGTGCGATCAAAGATTGGCTGGAAGAAGACTATCTAACCTCGGACTTTGCCAAACGATCCTTTAAGTCCTCTTGGGGTTCAGCCCAGCGCACCATTACGCACAGCCCAGCCTATGCTCTGCCTTTCTTTGGGCTTGAGGGGGACATGGGTTACACCCAACGGGCAAAAGCCTGGGTGATAATCTCCAACTACGTCTACCGAGAGAAGAACTCTCTGTCTGATGCGATGGTCAGGTATATGGCCTGTCGTCTTTGGTCAGAGTTCCACTGGCAGATGCCCGAGGGTAAACGTGGGGTAGTCAAGACGCGGAACTTCTTTGTCGATACATGGGCAGGTAAGTTTGTCTTGGCAAACTCAGGGTTCACTAAGACCAAGACCGAGGAAAAGATCATCCGTTGGGAGAAGCCTTGGTATGTCTCAGATGATCCTATTCAGAACCAACCCCGACCTATCACAGAAAAGGTGACGAAGAAGGTCACCATCAACCGTTTTAAAGCTGGACCTATTGTCCGAGCTATTGGCGAAGAACTCCACGGCGCTGTCGATCATGCGATGGGCAAAGCGTGGTGTTCCGACCATCGCCTTCTTGCGAAGGCACACGAGGCTCTTGGCCTCACACTCACAAATTCTAAGAAAGAAGATACTACAAATGACAATTGAAAACATTAGCGCTGACGATATTGCAGCGGTCCCAAACAGCAATCTCCGCAACTCGGATGACTTCATCGCCACTACACGTGATGTAACCGCAGAGGAACGAGCAAAGGGGCACTTCAAAGAAGGCTCTACTTCAATCCCCGAACATGCGTTCAACAACAATCTGGATGTCGTGATCCGTGACGGGGTTCGTGTTCACTCTGGGGGTGAACTCCGACCCAACGATATCGTCAAGATCAATGGCGTTGAGATGGAATACGAGATGGCTCAATCCATCGGTGCAATCAGTGACGGGCAGTTTACTTCACCCCAAGAGAGTTTCCAGCAGGACGTTGAGAATGCACCAGAAGCCGAACCCGTGGATGACCGTCCAGAAGAAGCGAAGCTGCTTAGCGACCAATTTGAGTTGGCCTTTGGGCAGAACGGCGGTGAAGTTCTAAACATGATTGGCCAGAACATTGTCGAGAACGGCGAGTTGAGTGAAGACGGAATAGAGTTTCTCGACAAGAAAATGGGGGTCTCCGAACAGCGCTATCAAGAAGCGTACAATGAAATGCAAGAAGTCGGAGGTCAGGTCATCCAGAACTTCTTGAACATGGGGGATGGCCTCGAAGGTGAACGAATTGAGTTCCTCGTAAATCTTGCAGAAAACGGTACGCGCGATCAGCAAGCAATCGTTCGGAACGTTTGGTTCAAAGCCGCGACTGGTCAACTGTCACGAGATTCAGTAATCGACGCCTTCAACTATTTGTATGAACCCTATGCGTGATCCCATGAATGCAGAGAGCATTAAAAACGCTACCCAAGACGAACTCGAAGAACTCAACGGGTTACTCGTTCGCAAACTGATTGGGAAGATCAAGGAAGGTACCGCCACCGGTACCGACCTTTCTACTGCCGCTAAGCTGGTCAAGGAACATAAGGTTCAACCGATTGATCCTAGAGTTCCGGCTACGTCCTATGCCAGCCAGATTCCCGATACGGACTTGGATTTCCCTGTAGACGTCAACACTTAGGTTTAGCGAAATAAAGAGGGTTCGGGGCATCTAGTCAAAGGTCCGCTTTGAGCCCAATGTTACTGTCTCGTGCAATGCAACCAGTGTCGGCTAATCTAAGATACTAAGGATATTTCGGCGAGCGAAACGGGGACCTTTCGACTAATGGTTGCATTGGTTAGTACCCTCAGGCAACTTGCCGAGAAGAGGTGCCCGGTTATGTTCCCGCTCAACGACCCTACAGTTTTCTCTCTTGTCTTAGCGGGTGTGGCTCTTCTTTCAGCCGTGGCGTTTCGTTTTCGATGGAGGGTCCGTGCTCCACTTCTTATGGTGGCATTGGCGCTTCCGGCTGTTTTTTTGTGGTCTATTTCGCCAACCGGCCAATACGCCGGATTGGGGTATATGCTCACAATTGTTCCATCCATCGCACTACTAATTGTCGGCGCGGGTTGGGGAAGCATCATGAGATTGGCGCGGGTCTCTCGGTCGATTTCTGTTTCGGTTCCAGTTATCGTTGCCAGTACCTATTCCGGCTACGTACTTTGGCTCCAATACGTACCAAACACCTGTCTTGAACAATCTCTTCAAGTGGTCATTGCCGATGAAACCTTAATTCTTCCACCAGAATTGCGCCCCCGCCTTGAGAAGGGGGATGAAATTAACCATTTTGGTAGGTTGGAAAGGAAATCGGACTATTCACGTATTTGCCGGATTAGCCGTAGCGGCGAACAAGCAATCGATGTGGATGTAGTTTGGATAAACCCAGCGTCGAATTTCTCACGCCTGACCTCTGTCTGTGAGGGTGATGACGGGCCTAACTGGTGCAGCGGTTACTCCCCTTCTCCATACCGCCACATCGGGAAAGTTCTGATCGCACCAGATTCAGAGACTGGCTTTCCAATGCCCTACTGGAGAGAGGGAGGATCACTTAAAAAAGAGCGGCTAGGTGATCTGACCGAAGGTTCCGTTTGTTTATTACCGGAAGATGGAAGTAAAACTCAGTGCTGGGTTTGGCAACCATTTGGGAATGGCTCTCGTCTGACGGTCAGCACTAACAACTTGGACCCAACATTCATTGACATGCCGGTTGAACAAGCCCGTAGAATGGCAAACCAAGTGCTTGAGACTACGCTTTCCATTGTCACGCCGTAGGCGAATGCGCCAAGGTTTTTTTGGAATTTTTCAATTTGGACGTTGGGTTGTACGATTTGAACGGCGGATTGGTCCCGCGTAGCCGACCTTCGAGTCACCTCTGATTTCGCCTCACATCTACTTCGGCTGGGAAAGAACGCCCATCCGAATCGAATTCATTTGATCAAGGAAAACTATGAAAGAAGAAACTCCCACTGAGGGACTCTCAGTGGACTCAGAGCCACCCCAAACTACCTCAGAGTCCCAACCTATCACCAAACCCTTAACCCCGCTCAGTGAGTCTCTCAGGGGCTCTCTGGACGCACTGCCAGACGAAGCATTGTCCATCCTTGGTCCTGAGCTTTTTGACCAGGCCAACAAGGAACTGAACCGAAGTCATCAAACGAGAAGCTGTAATGACCGAAGTGGCATGATCTTTAGTGCCGTTGATGGCTACATGCGGTTTTTCTACCGCGATGATGAGAGTAGGGCGCGACACATGTACAAGAACATAGTCGGCTTGGTTTACCCATGCACCAAGTCGGACCTTGAGAGGCGGCGGTTGAACCAAGCGTTTGAAGATGGTTGGGCGAGTGGGGAGCTTGAGTTTCTGGCGAGGGTGCCGAGTGAGGACTTGGAGTTTTACAAAGATGCCTCTGCATTACTGGAGTGACAAAGGAATAGTTGAATTCCGCTGTGCGGACTTAGCTGCCGTTGAGTGTGAGCCAACGAATGTCAGCAATCAGATTCCGCGCCACGAAACAAAGATTTAGGCAATTATCTTGAATTGCACGCTATCGGTCCAGAAGCACCCTATGCCTTATCTGATTCATTGCCTTGAGTCTTTTGTACTTCGTTTTTGATCGTAACCTCGATTTTTTGCGGCTTCTCTTTTTCTGGCTTTCTGCCGTAAAGGTCTTTCCAACTCTTGATGCCAAACCAGGTCAACAAGCCAGCTAGACCAACGGCAAGCGCGAATATGAGAGCCCGGAGTGGATCAGTCTTCTCTGCAAAGGAGATCAAGCGGTCTAGCCGTGAAACAGTGACGTTGATGACTTTTCGCTCCGCGAGCGCTTTTTCTTCGCCAAGGCTCTCTCCCGCGCTAGTGGCAATAACATAAAGTGAAACCTCCAGTTGGTGCTGTCCGCTGCGCTTTGGTGAAACCTCCCAATCCCAACGGGTCGGATTCAATTTCGACAACTCACGCCTTTGTCTTCCGCTTGGGGTGATTTCAAACGCCGGACCAACAATCTCGGCTTCCATGATGAGAGATATAGGGGTTTTACCTTCGACTGGGGCACCTGGCAGCGCCATTAGCTCCGCCGAAAAATCAGTCTGCCCTGTTGTGTCGATCACTAGGGCAATCGTTTGCGGTTCAGATACCGCCATCTCTTGAGGTGCATTGAAGGCGTATTCAGCCCTTTCGAGATCGGAGAAAAGTGCCCTGTCTAAACACGGACCAGTCACTCCGAGTTTTACGCAACGGTCGTCAGGTGAAGTAGGACCGCCTCCACAGCCAGGCCCGGGGCAATTTAAGCTACAGAGTTCAGGGTTCAGAATACAGACGCTTGGATTCGGAAATGGCGGACGAGGTATGACCGGGCCGCATTGCTCACCGGGGCCACAATCCGGGGACCCACATTCAAATGCTATTGTACCATCTCCGCCAGAGATGGTTGAGCTACACTCTCCGTTGGTGGGTATGGAACCCACTTCAACGCCTGTTTCATTGGCCCAACGCTTTGTTGGCAACACTCCAAAGACCAACACAGGAAGACAAACTGCGATGGCAAGTGTCCAAAGAAAAAATTTTCTGGGCTTCATCGATGCCCTCAAAATATGAATGCAAGCATGCTTACATGGTTTAGGCCTTGTAGACTTCCCACCTTTTCAAGGATAACGGCATTAATGTGTCGCAGCCAATGGATTATTAGCCTACCCGTTGGACACACAGATTACCGGATATTCGTGCTTTCGCCCAGCATTGGTAAATTTGGGCTCTTTGCGGTCATTGCATGTTGAGTAGACGGGAGGGTCCTTCCACAAACCCTCCATTGACCCACAGTGATCAAAGGGAAACTTAAAGTCACCGTGCGGTTATTGCCTCGGTAGTCCGACGCTTTTTCTAGTTCAACTTACCATTCCCAAGCTGAGTCAATCTGACTCACCCTTACATGTACGGGTTGACCGGCCCGATTCCGTTACAGTAACAGTCGTACTCGCAGTACCTAACTGTGCGAAGAACCTAAGAGGGTCACGCGGTGAAAGACACCAAGTTTACAGTGCGTTAGACGGAATGTTGACACGCGGTTTGCTTGAGGTCGCTGTGGGGTAACTCCCGTGGAAGTTCGAGTCTTCTCGACCGCACCAAACATTCTACTAAGTTGAAGTTTCTCATCTGCAAGTTTGCGTGACGCGCTGGCATTGCGCCTGGGGTTTCACCTCCTTGCACCGTGCAGAGAGTGCAGAATTGGCTCCTTTGGTCTGTCCACTTGCAATGCAATTCCGCCGCCCGTAACAAAGCTGCGTGCCGGGATGCGCGCGATATGTCTGCAATGATGCGTTTTTTCCCATTATTCTGAACTTGCAGACCACGGTTGCGGGCAGTTGCGATGAGACTTGTCATATCCACGATGAAAGACGAGGGGCCGTTCATCCTGGAGTGGATTGCATACTATCTCTCGATCGGATTCACGCATTTCATCGTCAATTCGAACGACTGTTCAGACGGCACAGACGCGATCCTCAAACGATGTGAGGAACTGGGTTTTCTGGCACATATCGACAATCCAAGGCCGTGGAAGCACGGGCCTCAGGCATCTGCCTATGCGAATGCAATGGAACATCCATGGTATTCCGAGGCCGAATGGATTTTGGTCTGCGATGTTGACGAATTCTTCGATATTCGCATCGGTGAAGGCTCACTTGATGATCTTTTCCGCACCTTTCCACATGCGGATGGGTTTGCCGCAACATGGCAAATGTTCGGGCACAACAGGATCGTTGAGTTCGAAGACAAGCTCGTTGTCGAACAGTTTACATCCGCAGGAGAGTTGGGTGTGGTCACGCCGCAGAATGTGCGCGCCTTCAAGTCCCTGACCCGCAATAATGGGGCCTATCGTGCGATCAACACACATCGTCCGCGCGGCCCTATTGCTGGTAAGGCCGAGAAGTTTGCGTGGTTAGACGGTGACGGGGATCCCTTACCGCCCGCGATGCGTCGGCACGGCTGGTCTCATACGACAACCGGGGCGGCCTTTGGACAGCAGTTTTTCCGGATGAATCACTATGCTGTTCGATCCATAGAGAGTTACCTGATGAAGCGGTTGCGAGGGGACGTGAACACCACCGCGTTTCACCCCAAGATGGAAGCAACGGGGCAAGCCTATTGGCACATGCACTGCTTCAACGTCGTTGAAGAAACATCGATCCTGTCCAAGTTGGATCACCTCCGAAAAACATATGAAGAATTGCGCGCGGATCCTGTTTTGGCGGATTTGCACGACAAGGCCGTCTCTTATCACAAGCGCCGCATCTCAGAGATACGTGAAACAGAGGCCGCGCAAGGGTTTATCGATCGGTACAAGAACTTTGGTGGCGGGCGATATGTGAAGGCGCTGGATCTGGGCGTGATGGAGGAAGCGGATCTTTCCTTTGATGCAGCGACATTCAGAGATCCAGAAGTTACTTTTGCACAGGTCGCGAAATGGACGCGTTTGGGCAAGATGTCCAAACCCGAATACTCGAGACCGTACAGCTATCCGTGGTTTGCCCGGTTGGATTCACTGGGTACGTCAATGAATTGCGAAGAAGCAGCTTTGCAACACGCAAAAATCACCGATGCAAAGCAGGTGGACTTACCGTTTGACCCGAAAGACCCAGCGCTCCTGCCGTCGGTGTCTCCGGAGATTGAAAGAACAAAAAAACAGCGTCAGAGGTTTTTGCGATCGATTAGTGGCAAGAAGAAATGGGTATTGATCGGGCATGTCGAAACCGAAATCGTTGACGAAATACTTGCTTTAGACGCGGTCGAACAATTGACGATCATCGGGCCATGGGGTCTGTCTTGGGATACCTTCACCTGCAAGGATGCAACGCAGGACCCTGATCTACAGGCATTGGATCGCACGTTTTATGCATTGCTTGAATACTTCCGTGAACCGATTGTCGCAGGGCGTCTCAGGGTCTACAGGGCGTTGCCGCCTTTGATGCTGAAGCTGTTCGAGGATCACAGCGTTGGCGTCGTGGTCATTCGTGGCGTTCGCGCTGAACGTGTGATGCTTCAATTGTTGAGACGGATCGACAGGGTTCTGGCCCCGGGCGGCAGTATCGCCTTTACATCCTACAGGCGGGGCAAAGGGTCATATTCGGGCATGTCAACGGCGATTAACCGTTTTCTTGCGAGTAAGGCGAGCAGTTACAGGATCACCAGCCTGGAACCACCGTGGCTTGGGATCGACAAATTACCACCGCTTACCAAAGAATAGCCCAAGCTGCTGGCTCTTGCGCTGTTGGCGTGGTAGCGATCTAGAAAAGAACAAAGCGGGACAAAAGCGGGACAGTTGCATCCGTCGATGCCTGTCACGCATGCAGGACGAGGTCGAGATGGCAAACGAACCCCAAATTATTGGTGCCGCGCCGGGGCGCAAGAGCAAACCTCAGGCTGACAAGGCGACCAAGCGCAAGAATACAAAGGATGCGATCCGTCGCACATTCCTGTCGCGCCTTCCCAAGGGTGGCGTGGCGGTTGAGATCGGCGTCTGGCAAGGTGAGTTCTCACCGACCATCCTGAAGCTGATCGAGCCCAGCCAACTGTTTCTGATCGACCCCTGGAAGCATATCGGTGAGGAATCGCACACAACTGCTTTTGTAGGCCGAACCGAAGACGAAAAGATGGAGGCCATCTTTCAGAAAGTCGTCAAATCATTCGAGAATGAGATCGAAGAAGGCAAGGTCGGCATCATCCGCGACTTTTCGGTGCCCGCGCTTGAGCTTTTCGACGATGAAAGCATCTCGTTCGCTTATGTTGACGGGGACCATTCCTATGAAGGCGTGACTGCTGACTTGGCCGCGTTGTTTCCTAAGATCAAACCGGGTGGGATCATGGCATTCGACGATTACCACCGCCGCGGTTGGTGGGGCGATGGCGTGATCCGCGCGGTTAACGAGTTTCTGGGCAAGCACCCCCGACAACTGCGTATCCGGGCGATTGCCGGCGCGCAGATCGCCATAGAAAAGATCGTCCCGCAGAAGGACAGCAAAGGTCAGGGCGACTAGACGCGGGGGTAGGCGACGACGATGGAAAAGCCTGAAAAGATCCTCATCTCTGCGATGAAAAACGAAGGCCCCTATATTCTGGAATGGGTGGCCCATCACAAGGTGCTGGGGTTTGACCGGATCATTGTCTACACCAATGACTGTACGGACGGCACAAACCAGATACTCCGCCGTTTGCAGGACTTGGGCCATGTGGAATTTCACAGGAACCGTGTCGGAACCGGTGGCATTCACAGATCTGCGCTGAGGCAGGCGCGACGCTTGCCTGTCGTGAAAGAGGCGAAATGGATTTACGTCGGTGACGCCGATGAATTCCTGAACATTCACGCCGGAAATCATAAGGTTGATGACCTGATCGAGGCGACACCGGGCGTAGATGTCATTTCCATCCCTTGGAAGATATTTTCCAACAGTGGCCGGCATGTGTTGCGCGACACTCCTGTGACACGGCAATTTTGGGATGGCGAACTGGATTTCGAACAGGGCGGGGCAGGGCGTCGATTTGTCAAATCCCTGTTCCGGCAGGGCGATTTTTATCTGCGCTACGGGCTGCATAACCCGCATCCCCAGCCTGAACTTCAGGCGGGCATGTTTCGATCCGTGCCCGGTGGTCATGCCGTAGAACCTGCGCCGTTCGGGAACCACGTCTCACCGCCCTTTGGTTTTGAGGTTGCGCAGATCAACCACTATGCCGTGAGGTCCACCCAGGCCTATTTGGCCAAGCGCAGCCGGGGCAGAGCAAATCATTCGTCTCAGACGCTGGGAACCGAATACTGGGACCGCTGGAACCGAGGTGGAGCGAAAGACGAAACGATCCTGCGATACAAGGACGAGGTTGACGCCGTGCTGGAAGAGTTTCGTTCCGACGACCGGCTCAAACGGTTGCACCGAAAGTCGTTCCGCTGGCACAAAGCGCTGATTAACGATCTGCTGAAACAACCGGACTATCATGAATTGTATCAGAAGCTGTTGGCTAAACCGGCGGTGGAGTTTGTCAGAAAGGACCGCATCGTGCGGGAACGGCTTTCTGCCGAGACGCCCCCAGTGTCCGGCGAACACAGTCCAGAAATCTGACTGAGCGTACTTGGGAGAATTGAGTTAATGGTTTCTGATCGCTCTCTGCCTACGATTGGGATGTTGTGGCTAGAAGGCCCGCTGAGTTTTCTGGAACAACTATGTCTGCTCTCCTTTGTGGCAAATGGCCACAAGGTGGTCCTTTTCCATTACGGTGAAGTCGAAAATGTCCCCGAAGGCATAGAACTTGTGTCGGCAAATGAAATTCATGAGCCGCAAAAGTTCATTGTGAATAGCCAGTTTAAGACACCTGTGCCGCAGTCAGACATATTCAGATTACAACTGTTGAAAAAGACAGATTTTCTGTGGTGCGATACGGATGTCGTTTCCCTGGCTCCTATTCCACAGGCTGACCATATTTTTGGTTTCTTTAACAAAAAGACGATCTGTAACGCCGTTATGCGGTTGCCTTCGGACAGCCCGGCACTTCAGGCTTACATGGATTACAGCCTCGACCCGTTTCCGATCCGGCCTTGGGTCGAGGGTGAGCAGCGCGAAGCACTTGAACGGCAGAAGGCGGCCGGGAAATTGCCACATGCATCAGACCAGGATCATAGCGTTTACGGACCGGGCGTGTTGACTTGGTACTTGCGGCATTACGGTGGAATTGAGCATGCCAGCCCCGTTCCCGTTTTCTATCCGCTGCCGTTCCGGCAAACCGGTGAGGCGAATGATATCCCTGCACGCCAGTTTCGACGGAAGTACCTGACTGACGAAACACTTGCCGTGCACCTGTGGGGGCGCCGAATGCGCTGGTGGATCGCTAAGGGTGTGAAGCGACACTCTTTCCTCGATCGCAGGTTGCGCGGCCTTGGGATCAACCCAGGCCATGCGCCTTTGCCGCGAAAAGGCAAACATTCCCCCAAGGCAATCCAATTTCCATCTGATCTTGAGGACCTTAGGATCAGTAAGGAAGACATTAGCAAAGCCACAAAGGGAGCGATGTCGGTGGCACAGGTGACGTCGGCGGAACCCTACTTGAAAGTGGCTCAGCGGGAGCTGGACAAGATTAGAGAGCGCGACCTCTACGGCGTGGCTCGAGCGCCATTAGCGGGGCATCAGCGCGGTTGGGATCATTATGCGAACGATGCAGCCCGGCTGAATGCCTTGTCGTTGTCGCTGTCTCGTTTCGCAAACAACCAGCGCTATTTGCCGGACCTTTCGAATCCAAAGACAATCACCGAAAAGCTGTTGGTCATGAAATTGTTTGCGGAGATGCCCAAGGTTTCGGCAGCTGATAAGCTAACGGCAGAAAGCTATGTGCCGGAACCCGCGGATCGGTTGCTGACACCCGTGAAACGGTATTGGATTTCTCCTGCGACAGAGCTTCCGGAAAAGCTGGATCTTGAACCGGGCAACTATTGGCTGAAGTGCAACAACAGCCAGGGCCAAAATCATCGCATGACGTGGCCGCTGAATGAAGATGACCGCAAACTAGCAAATGAAAAGCTTCTGAATTGGAGCAAAAAGCCGCTTCCACATGGATTTTGGGCCGCGGAATGGTGGTATTCGACAATCGATACCCAGTTCTTTCTTGAGGAGGATCTCGCCGCTGAAGGCGAAGATATCATCGACTGGAAATTCTGGGTAGTAGCCGGTCGCGTACAACTCGTTCAGGTGGACCGGGATCGGTCGCGCGGGCACGTGCAGATGATCCACGATCGAGAGTATAACTTCATCCCCAAAGAGTTGTACTTCAAAACGAGTGAAGACACAGAGCCGCGGCCAAAGCGATACGACGACATGGTTCAAATCGCCGAAGCGATTGGTCGACGAGTGGAATTTGCGCGCGTAGACTTGTACGCCACCGGCGACAAGATTTACCTAGGTGAAATCACACTTTGCCCATTTGGAGGAAAGCGTCAGATGCGCGCGCCGGAACTTGATGTTCAACTGGGTCAGGCTTGGACCGGAACGCGGCTGTTTCCTGATTGAAGCCAGGCGGCACCGTGATCTCAAAAGGTGCCGCAGTCGTTGGCCGGATTTGCCCAAGCAGCTATTCGACCGCAATTTCCTGACGCAGCTTTCCGGTCGTTTTGTCAAAGATCAGAACGCGGTTGTCATCGGTGACGACCGCGTACCAGTTTGCGCCGATCGTCAGGGCTTGCGCGCGTGCACCGTCCGGCAATTCAATCTGCTCCGGCAGTTTGGGGGTACGGTCCGATAGGCGGATGACAATCAGGCCGAATGTCACTAGAACGCCGCCAATCATCACCGCGGTCAACAGCATGACCATCCGCCGCAGCAATCGCAGCTGTGGTGTTTCCTGCGGTTCTTGGGGTTCGGAAGGGACAGTCATGGGCACCCGCCAGATAGAGTTTCAGATTGCGGCTGATCCGCCACCTCGCCTTGATAAGGCGCTTTCCCGGGATGTGCCAGACGGGGAAAATCTGTCGCGTACCCGGCTGGCCCGCCTGATCGAAGAGGGCGCTGTTCAGATCGACGGAACCGAAGCACGCGACCCCAAGGCGAAGGTGCCCGAGGGCGCTCGGGTCACGATTATCGTGGCCGAGGCCGAGGACAGCCATATCGGCCCCGAAGATATCTCGCTTGAGGTCGTTTTTGAGGACTCAGATGTCATCGTCGTCAACAAGCCAGCGGGTATGGTCGTTCATCCTGCTCCGGGGTCGCCCAGCGGTACCTTGGTGAACGCCTTGCTGCACCATTGCGGCGATGATCTATCGGGTGTCGGCGGCGTGAAACGCCCTGGTATCGTGCATCGGATCGACAAGGAGACCAGTGGGCTTCTTGTGGTCGCGAAGTCAGACGCGGCGCATCACGGTTTGGCCGAGCAGTTCGCGGCGCATAGTGCTGAACGTTATTATCGCGCGGTCTGTTACGGGGTGCCGGATGCAAATGACCCTCGCCTGCGCGGAGTCAAAGGCGTCAATTTCGAGCCCGGCAACATCATGCGCGTGACAACTCAGCTTGCGCGGCACAAGACCGACCGACAGCGGCAAGCTGTTCTGTTCCACGGGGGACGCCATGCGGTGACGCGCGCGCGTGTTGTCGAAAGTTTTGGTAATCCTGCGGGTCTTGCTCTGATCGAATGCTGGCTTGAAACCGGCCGAACCCATCAAATCCGCGTGCATATGGCCCATGCGGGGCATGGGTTGGTGGGCGATCCAGTCTATGGCGGCAAGCGGAAACTGGCTGGCAGAGCGTTTTCCACGGTTGCAGCCGATGCTGTTCGCGATTTTCCGCGACAGGCGCTGCACGCTGCCGTTCTCGGGTTTGAACATCCGGTGACAGGTGAAAATCTGCGGTTCGAGGCCGAGTTGCCGCAAGATATGCAAAACCTGATAGCAGGGTTGCGCACACCACTGTCATAATAAGCAAAGTCCTGTGAATAAGGGCTTTTTACCTTTTCTTAACGTAAGATTAATTTCAGACTGTTAGCAGCACCTCTTGAATAGGCAGGGTTCCTTACCCATATCCTATGTTAAAGACTTAAACATTTGTCGGAGGGACATCATAATGGCAAATTACGCAAATCTCCCCGCACCGACGCCCGAGGGCGGCCTGAATCGCTATATGCAGGAAATTCGTAAGTTTCCCCTGTTGGAGCCGGAAGAAGAATACATGCTGGCCAAACGTTGGGTCGAAGAACAGGATACCGAAGCGGCGCATAAGATGGTGACGTCTCACCTGCGTCTGGCGGCTAAAATCGCGATGGGTTATCGCGGCTATGGATTGCCGCAGGCCGAAGTTATTTCCGAGGCCAATGTGGGCCTGATGCAGGCCGTGAAACGGTTTGATCCCGAAAAGGGATTCCGCCTGGCAACCTATGCCATGTGGTGGATCCGGGCCTCGATCCAGGAGTACATCCTGCGGTCCTGGTCATTGGTGAAACTTGGCACCACGTCGGCTCAGAAAAAGCTGTTTTTCAACCTGCGCAAAGCCAAGGCCCGTATCGGGGCGCTGGAAGAGGGTGATCTGCGCCCGGAAAACGTCAAACAGATCGCCAATGATCTGGGTGTGACCGAAGAAGAAGTGATCAGCATGAACCGCCGGATGTCCGGTGGGGATGCATCGCTGAACGCCACGGTCGGCTCCGAAGGCGAAGGTACGATGCAATGGCAGGACTGGCTTGAGGATGAAGATGCCGATCAGGCCGGTGACTACGAAGCGCGCGATGAGCTGGAAGCGCGCCGGGAATTGCTGTCAGCCGCTCTGGACGTGCTGAATGATCGGGAAAAAGACATCCTGACCCAGCGCAGATTGCTGGATCAACCGGTAACGCTGGAAGATCTCAGCACGCAGTACAACGTCAGCCGCGAGCGTATTCGCCAGATCGAGGTGCGCGCGTTTGAGAAACTGCAAAAGAAAATGCGCGACCTGGCTCGTGAAAAAGGGATGCTGGGCGTCAGCTGACCGAAACACCAGCCCGCAATCGCTGCGGGCTGGTTTTTTTGCCTTACACGAAAACAAAATCGCCTTCGATTTCTTCAAAACTGGTGATCCTGTCAAATCCGGACAGATCAATCTCGCCGTTGCCGGCGCGAAGCTTCAGTCGCGCCCATCCCCATTTACGAACTTATCCTTGTTATGCCCATCGATGGAGTTGCTACGGGGGAGATAGGGAAACGGATCTTGAAAGGTGAATGAGTGGCGGTAGTGCCGCTTGTATGTTACGGGGAAGGCAAGCTTTATTTCGATGACATATTGCCAGAGTCAGGTCGTGAAGTTTTGCGATCACCCAGTGCAACGGCGCTGGTAAACAGGGAGAGTGCGATGCAAAAACCGGTTCAGTTTGGTGTTTTGGGTGCAGCCAAATTCGCGCGCGAGTACATGGCCCCTGCGATACATGCATCAAACGGGGCGCGTTTGGCCGCTTTGGCAACCTCCGATGCCGCTAAGGCTGATCCCTTTCTGTCCTATTGCCCTGACTTGCAGGTGTTCGATACCTACGATGCCCTGTTGGCAGATCCCGGGATCGACGCGGTCTATATTCCGCTACCGAACCACATGCATCTGGAATGGAGCCTGAAGGCGCTGGAGGCAGGCAAGCACGTCTTGTGCGAAAAGCCCATGACCATGAAGGCGGATGAGTTTGACGTATTGATCCAAAAACGGGACGAAAGCGGCCTGCTTGCCGCCGAGGCTTACATGATCGTGCATCACCCCCAATGGCAATTGGCCCGTAAGCTGATTGCGGATGGCGCTATAGGAAAACTGGTGCATGTGACTGGCGCGTTCAGTTTCGACAATCGTACGGACATTCAGAACATCCGAAACCGAGCCGAGACCGGCGGTGGCGGATTGCGTGATATCGGTGTCTATGTGATCGGCGGCGCGCGTTTTGCCACCGGGCAAGAACCTGTTTCGGTTCAGTCTGCAATACGTTGGCAGAATGGTATCGACGTCTTTACCGAAATACGTGCTCAGTTCCCCGAGTTTACCTATTCCAGCTACGTGTCCATCCGGATGCATCCCCATCAGGAGATGGTGTTTCACGGAGAGGCCGGACTGATCCGCCTGACAACCCCTTTCAACGCGCGTGTGTTCGGCGAGGCTCGGGTCGAGCTACACCGTCCGGGGCTGGAAGTGCAGGTCACCAGGTTCCCTGCAACAGATCATTACAAGCTTCAGGTCGAGGCCTTCTGCCGGTCTGTCCGGGAAGGAGAGGAGTACCCTTGTCCGCTGGAATTCTCACGCGGGACACAAGAGGTGATTGACCGCGTGTTCGATGGGGCCGTTTCGCTGTAACTTGCTCTTTTCACTTAGGCTCGGTTATTCTGCCAATCACCCTTTCAGGAGATGACCCATGGCCGGAGGCTGGGCGCGCGATGGCGCGGTGAGTGAACAGATCGAAGCGTCGATTTCTGACGAACTGGCACGGATGCAGGCCCAAAAGCGACCCGTCGGCGAAAGCCTGACCCATTGTGCCGAATGCGAAGAACCAATCCCTGAAAAGCGGCGGGTGGCCTTGCCGGGAGTAAAGCTCTGCCTGGATTGTCAGCAGGAGCGGGACGGCACGTTCAGGGCGCGCGGAGGGATAAACCGGCGTGGATCGAAGGATAGTCAACTACGCTAGTTTTGGTTTTTCGAGAGAAGGTTGAACCGCGAACACTCTGTCCCGCTTCGGGCTTGCGGAATAATCGCTATCCTAGTTGTTTTTAGTGTTTCGCAAAAGCTTTTGACTGGCGAATTTGGATGCGGCCTAATCTTGTGATAGGTTTCGTGTTACTTGTTTGATCGATTTAGGTAGATGGAAATGATTAACTCTGTGCGTCTTTACGTGGCAAACTTTCTTGTCCTTTTTTTACTCTCTGCTTGTATCAACTATGCAGATTATTCGTTGGAGGCCTATACACAGGCTACCGAAATGAAGGCAAAGTCCCTGGCTTTTGTTGATAAAACCAGTGGCAGCTATGCTTCTCAAAAACAGGCCGCCGATCAGATCATGTTGGATCTGGACAAGGCTTATGAATTTGCCAACGGTATCCAAAATAACAACGAAGCGGCACAAATGTGGGCACTTCTTCGCGACCCCAACAAAAAATTTGTTGGTGGCTTGATTGCGTTTTGGAGAGACCAGCAATCTTCTGGGTTGAGCAAAGGTTTCCGGACCGAATACAAACAAAACATATCGGATGTGTTCGACCGGTTGATCTGTCTCGAAGCGAATAAACGCGAAGCGACCACCTGTCCTGAAATTAAATGAAAGCTAATTTGAGGAAGAAAAACGATGAATGTAGATGCAGTATTTGACGAAATCAAAGACGGAATTCTTGTAATCATAAAAAATGCGGCCAAGACGTTCGCGAACGAAGCCGAACGAGACTTGAATGCATTTCTGCGTGATTCCGAATCTGACCTGAAACGTTATACTCGCATGCTGGCTAATGGCGAGATCAGCAAGGCAGAGTACAAGTTTCTCGTTCAGATGAAGGTCGATAGTGCGGAAATGTTGGCGCTGTCCGCTACGGGGATAGCAAAGGCACGTGTAAAGCACGTGGTGAATAGCATTCGCGACCTGATTATCGGTACGGTTTTTTCGGCGCTTTGATGGAAATGGCCTGCCGATAGACCGGCAGGCCTGAACCTGTGTTAGCCTTCCATGGCTTCGAGTTCATCTATAAAGCCCGAGATCATGGACAAACCCTTGTCCCAGAACTTCGGATCGCTGGCATCCAGTCCGAATGGTGCCAGCAGTTCCTTGTGGTGTTTGGAACCGCCTGCGCGCAGCATTTCGAAGTACTTGTCTTCGAACCCGTCCGCACCGCTTTCGTAAACCGAATAGAGTGCGTTCACGAGGCCATCGCCAAAGGCGTAGGCATAGACGTAGAAGGGCGAATGCACGAAATGCGGGATGTAGGCCCAGAAGGTTTCATACCCGTCCATGAATTCAAACGCCGGGCCAAGGCTTTCGGCCTGTACGCTCATCCACAGGGCATTGATGTCGTCCGGGGTCAACTCGCCTTCGCGGCGTGCGGCGTGTAGCTTGCATTCAAAGTCGTAGAAGGCGATCTGACGAACCACCGTGTTGATCATATCCTCGACCTTACCGGCCAGCAGGACCTTTCGTTGTTCCGGCGTTTCGGCTTGATCCAGCATCTTGCGGAAGGTCAGCATTTCACCAAAGACCGAGGCGGTTTCGGCCAGTGTAAGCGGGGTTGATGACAGCATCTCACCCTGATCGGCGGCCAGAACCTGATGGACGCCGTGGCCCAGTTCGTGGGCCAGGGTCATCACATCGCGCGGTTTCCCCAGATAGTTCAGCATCACATAGGGATGCACATCGGTGACGGTCGGATGCGCAAAAGCACCCGGAGCTTTGCCGGGCTTCACTGCAGCGTCAATCCAGCCCTTTGAAAAGAATGGTGCCGCGATTTCACCCATCCGGGGATCGAACGCGTTATACGCATCCATCACCGTTTTTTCGGCTTCGTCCCAATTGACAATGCGCGTGTCTTCCAACGGCAGGGGCGCGTTGCGGTCCCAGACCTGCATCACATCCAGACCCAGCCACTTGCGCTTCAGTTCATAGTACCGATGGCTCAATTTGGGGTAGGCGGCCACGACCGCCTCGCGCAGGGCTTCGACCACTTCGGGTTCGACATCGTTTGAAAGGTGGCGGCCGGTTTGCGCCGTTGGCATGTTGCGCCAGCGGTCGACGATTTCCTTCTCTTTGGCCTGTGTGTTGTGAACACGAGCAAAAGTTTTGATGTTGTCCTGAAAGACCGAAGCCAGCTCACGTGCCGCAGCTTCGCGTTGCGAGCGGTCCTGCTCGGTCAGCAGGTTCAGGGTGCCTTCGATGTTCAACTCTTCACCGCCGACATTGAATGTCAGACCGGCAATGGTCTCATCGAACAGACGCTCCCACGCGTCGCCAACAACGCCCAGATCGTGCAGGAATTTCTCAAGCTCATCCGACAGCTGATAAGGCTTCATCGCCCGGATGCGGCGGAACACGGGCTCGTACCGGGCAAGATCCGCGTTGGCATCAAAATGTGCCTTCAACACTTCGTCTTCGATACGGTTGATCTCGAGCGTGAAAAACACCAGCGGCGTGGTGAATACGGTGATCTTTTCCTGCATGTCCGACAGGAATTTGGCCCGTTCCGCATCGGTGGTCAGTTGGTAATACCGCAGACCGGCAAAGGACATGATCCGCCCAGCGATCGAGTTGATCTTTTCGTTGCGCTGCACGCAGGTCAGAAGGGTGTCCGCATCCAATTCCGCCAGCTTGCCTTCGTAGTCAGCAGCAAAACCCGCACACTCGCCTTCCAGCCATTCCAGATCACGTCCCAACTCTGACGCGTCTTCCGAGGTGTAAAGATCGCTCAGATCCCATTCCGGAAGGTTGCCCAGATTGTCGGCACCGCCCATTGCATTTGCATCACGGACAGGGAAGGGAAGGTCGCGCATGGATCACCTATTGAAGTTTGCTTTTGCAAACATTTAGGGCTGGCGCGCCCGGATCACAAGCGGCCAGTCCTCAAGGTGAACAGGTTTACGAAGAAACCAGTTGGGTTGTTCCGTTGGATTGGTTGGTCAGAAAATGTGCAGCCAGTTGATCCAAAACCGGTTCCCGAACATCCGGTGCTTCCATCAGCACTTCGTGTTCGCCATCCGGGATCTCAACCAGCGTTCCGTTCGGCCAGTTCGCCATGCGTGCTCGAATGGCCTTGCGGTCAACAATTTGTTCGTGACTGCCAAGGAAGGTCAGGCAGGGCGTTTCGGGTGCGGGGTGTTCCATCAGCCAGGCGCATTCATCCAGCGATTCGCGCAGCCACAGGTTCGAGGGTGCACCCAGAGCCAGTTCGGGATGTGCCGTCAGCTGATCCTGCATCATCCGATACATATCCGGATCGCGTGTCAGCATGTTTCCTTCGAACGGTTGCGAAAGAACATAGCTTTCCAGGCTTGTCGTCGGGGGCGTTTTTTCACCAAGGCCAAGTGCAGTCCCCCAATAGGCCGTCACGCGGCTCAGTGGCTTCATTACAGGCGAAAAGAAAATACCCCACATCGGTCCCGTGAACGCGCAGGCCGCGAAACAGCCCTGTTCGATCACGGCGCGCAAGCCGATTGCGCCCCCCATCGAATGGCCGATCACGTACCACGGTTTTGGAAGATCAAGCGCGGTTGCCAGATCAAGAGTTGCCCGAACGTCGTGCTGGTAATCCGTAAACTGATCGACGTGGCCGATACGCGGGTTGTCCAGCAGGCGATCCGCCAGTCCCTGACCGCGCCAGTCAACGGCAAGTGCGGCGAAACCACGTTGCGCGAACTCGCCAGCAGTACTGCCATACTTTTCAATATATTCCGTGCGTCCCGGAAACATCATGACAGTGCCATACACGTCACCTTGTGGCACCCAATGGCCAACACGGATGCGTTTTCGATCCGATGTCGCCAACCAATGGGCCTTGCCACCGGCTGGTCCGCCGGCCACGTCTTCAAACAAAGGGGCCGGCGTCAACTCCATCAGGCCAGCACCGAGGCAAGCTTCATGGCAACACCCATGTCGCCATCAATGGTCAGTTTGCCTGACATGAACGCGCCAGTGGGGTTCAGTTCACCGCTGAGGATTTGCTCGAACGTGTCGGCGTCAGCGCTCATGGTGACATCAGCGTCGTCGTCACTGACACGCGCGCCGTCAGCGTCCAGAACGATTGCGCCCAGATCGGCGATATCGAACTTGGCCGAGGCATCAAAAGCGCTGCCTTCCAGTTTTTCGTTCAGCGCGGCAGCTGCCTTTTCAAGAATCTCGCTCATGCTTTTCCTCATATTGTTAGTGCGCCGTGAATGGACATCCCCGGTCGCAACGCTACACTGACTATTGTTATGAGCATTGCAATCCTCAATCTCAAAGGTACCGTTGCGGCACTTGTTGTCCTAGTCACGTTTTCCACCAATTGCCTCGCGCAAAAGGCGGATTCGCGGGATGAGGGTGAATTGCTGCAAAAACTGGCCCAATCAACGCCGGATCAGGCATTCGCTCTGGATCGCCAGTTACAAGCCCTATGGTCGCAATCCGGCTCGGCGTCAGCCGACTTGCTGCTGGAGCGGGGCCGTGAAGCGTTGGATGATGGTGACATAGAGGCTGCACTTGATCATCTGACCGCACTGACGGATCACGCCCCGGAATTCGCCGAAGGCTGGCATCTGCGGGCCTCGGCCTTTTTCGGGATCGAGCGATTTGGCATGGCGGCAGCCGATCTGGAACATGTCCTGACCCTGAATCCAAACCATTACGAAGCGATTTACGGTCTGGGTCTGATTTTTGAAGTTATCGGAGAACCGCAGAAAGCTTACGAGGCGTATTCGCGGGCCTTGGCTATACATCCCCATCACGAAGAAGTAACCAATGCCGTGAATCGGCTGATGCCTCAGGTTGAAGGCAAGGCGCTGTAAGTCTCAGAGCGCAGGGGGCAAAGGTGAGCGGGTCATCTCGAATCGTGGCCGTACTGGGCCCGACGAACACAGGCAAAACCCATTACGCAATCGAACGCATGCTGGGGCACCGGACCGGTGTGATCGGCCTGCCGTTACGTCTGTTGGCGCGCGAGGTCTATGACAAGATCGTTGCGATCCGCGGACCATCGGTTGTTGCACTGGTAACGGGTGAAGAGCGGATCGTGCCACCGCGTACGCAGTATTGGGTCTGTACGGTCGAGGCGATGCCCGAAGGAATGGGCGCGGATTTTGTTGCGATCGATGAAATCCAGCTTTGTGCCGATCCTGAACGTGGTCATGTTTTCACGGATCGTCTGCTGCGGTCCCGAGGCACGAATGAGACACTTTTCCTGGGCTCCGACACCATGCGAGGCCCAATCGCGGCGCTGGTGCCCGAGGCGCAGTTCGTTCGGCGCGAGCGCATGTCGCAGTTGGTTTACTCTGGCTCCAAAAAGATCAGCCGGATGCCCGCGCGCAGCGCTATCGTCGGCTTTTCGGTCGAAAACGTCTATGCCATCGCCGAGCTTCTGCGCCGCCAGAAAGGCGGGGCGGCGGTGGTTATGGGCGCGCTCAGCCCGCGCACGCGGAACGCTCAGGTGGACCTGTACCAGAATGGTGAGGTCGATTATCTGGTCGCCACCGACGCCATCGGCATGGGCTTGAACCTTGATGTCAACCACGTGGCCTTTTCATCCCTGACCAAATTCGACGGGCGCAGGATGCGCCCGCTTGCCCCGAATGAGCTTGCTCAGATCGCGGGTCGGGCAGGGCGCGGCATGTCCGATGGCACCTTTGGCGTGACTGGCGAGGCGCCACCACTGGACGAAGGCGTGGCGCAGGCGATAATGGATAGCCGGTTTACGCCGATGAAAAAACTGAACTGGCGGAATGCCGCCCTGCGGTTCGGCTCGATTGACGCGTTGATCGACTCGCTTGAGGTCAACCCGAAGGACGATCATCTGATCAAAGCGCGCCCCGCTGACGACCTGAACGCCCTGAAATCGCTGTCGCAAGTGACCGAAATTGTGGCCCGCGCAAGTGACGGCCCGTCTATCCGATTGCTGTGGGATGTGTGCAGAATCCCCGATTTTCGCGGTATCAGCCACGCAGAGCATGCCAGTTTGCTCGAGGTGATCTATGGCCACCTGCACGAGCGGGGGTCTATTCCCGACGACTTCATGGCGCGACAGATCCGCCGGATAGATCAAACCCATGGCGATATTGATGCTCTGTCCAAAAGGTTGGCATATATTCGCACTTGGACATATGTTGCGCAACGAAACGGTTGGGTCCGTGACGAATCACATTGGCGCGACGAAACGCGCACTGTAGAAGACAGATTGTCGGACGCATTACATGAGCGTCTGACGCAAAGATTTGTGGACCGGCGCACATCCGTTTTGTTGCGCCGGCTCAAACAGAAGGAGGCCCTTTTGGCCGAAGTAAATGACAAGGGTGAAGTGACCGTCGAAGGCGAATTCGTCGGTCGTCTGGAAGGGTTCCGGTTTACACCGGACAAAGCTGCGCAGGGAACCGAGGCGAAAGCTCTGAAATCGGCCTCTCTGCAAGCACTCGCGCCGCAATTCCATCTGCGTGCCGATCGCTTCTACAATGCGCCCGATACCGAAATTGATTTCACGGATCAGGGCGGTCTGATGTGGGGCGAATATGCTGTCGGCAAACTGGTTGCCGGGGCCGAGCCTCTCAAGCCGATGGTCGAGGTTTTTGTCGATGAGACCGCAGGGCCGGACGTCGAACAGAAAGTGCAGCGCCGTCTGCAGCATTTCATCGACCGTAAAGTGGCTGCGCTGTTCGAGCCGCTACTGAATCTGTCGCGTGACGAAGAACTGACCGGTCTGGCCAAGGGCTTTGCCTTCCGCATGGTCGAGGCGCTGGGCGTGCTGCCGCGCGCGCAGGTCGCGCAAGAGGTCAAGGATCTGGATCAGGATGCCCGTGGCGCGCTGCGCAAGCATGGCATTCGGTTTGGTCAGTTCACGATCTTCATGCCACTGCTGCTGAAACCCGCGCCAACGCGCCTGCGTTTGGTTCTGTGGGCACTGGCTGGCGGTTTGCAGGAATTCCCCGAAGCGCCGCCTCCGGGTCTGGTCACGGTTCCGGTCGCCAAGGATGCGCCCGAGGGTTATGACACCATGTGCGGCTACCGTGACGCAGGCGAGCGTTCGATCCGGATCGACATGCTGGAACGTCTGGCGGATATGCTGCGCGCCGAAGACAGCCGGGGTGGGTTTGAAGCCAAGCCTGACATGCTGTCGATCACGGGTATGACGCTTGAGCAATTCGCAGATCTGATGCAGGGCCTGGGCTACAAGGCTGAACGCGGTGAGCGTGAAAAGGTCAAAGCGGCACCGGTCGAAGCTGAAAAGCTTGCCACTGAGGCGGCTGAACAACCTGTTGCCGAAGACGCACCGGCATCCGAAGCCTCTGCAGATGAGGTCGCCACACCCGCCGAGGCGCCAGCCGAGGCTACCGAAAGCACCGAGGCGGCAGCCGAGGCACCGGCCTCTGAACCCGCGTCGGACGAACCCGAGATCGAGGTGTTCTACACCTTCACCTGGGGTCGCCAGCGTCAGGCCAACCGTGGACCGCGTCGTGAACAGCGGCAGGGACAGGGCAAAGGCAAACCACGCGGCAAGCCTCAGGACGGCCGTGGCAAGCCGCAGGGCAAGAAGGGTGGAAAGCCGCAAGGCTCCAAGACCTTCTCGTCCCGTCCGCCCAAGAAGGAAAAGGCGATCGATCCGGATAACCCGTTTGCAGCAGCGCTAATGGGTTTGAAAGACGGCAACTGATCCGTCATGGATCAGGCTAAGCTGCGGATCGACAAATGGTTGTGGCAGGCGCGGTTCTTCAAGACCCGTAGCCTGGCCGCCAAACAGGTCAGCGGCGGCCATGTCAGACTGAACGGAAACCGGGTGCTCAAACCGGCGCAGGCCGTGGCTCCCGGTGATGTTCTGACCTTTCCACAGGGCCGTATTGTACGTGTCGTGCGTGTGGAAAAATTGGGCGAGCGCCGCGGTCCGGCACCCGAGGCACAGACGCTGTATTTCGATTTGACGAAAAAACAGGACGTTTCTCTCAGAAATCCGGGGTTTGAAGGAAAAGGTCGTCCAACCAAGAAAGATCGGCGCGCTCTTGATCTTTCTCGCACTCAAGATCACCGATCCCATCTTGAAGAGTAGGCCAGACTGAATTAGCTAGTCGCTCAAACCGTAAACGGGAATCCGATCATGACCTATGTTGTCACCGAAAACTGTATCGCCTGCAAATACACCGACTGCGTTGAAGTGTGCCCGGTAGACTGTTTCTATGAAGGTGAGAATACACTGGTCATTCACCCCGATGAATGCATCGACTGCGGCGTGTGTGAACCGGAATGTCCGGCCGACGCGATTCGTCCCGATACCGAACCTGGTATGGAAAAGTGGGTGGAGTTCAATCGCAAGTTCTCGGAACAATGGCCGGTGATCGTCACGAAGAAAGACCCGTTGCCCGATGCGGAAGAGCGGGACGGTGAAGAGGGCAAGATGGAGAAGTATTTCTCGGAAGCTCCAGGTGAAGGCGGTTAAGCGATTCGCGGTTGCCAGACCGTTTGACACACGAAGAACGCTGCATAACCTGTTGAAAGCAGGGTAATTCGAAAGAAATGCCGAAAGGTAAACTTTCGGGTGTCTTATTTTTGTGATATACTTACACCCTGTATGATGACCAAGATTGGGATGTGCTCCGAAAGTATGCTCACTTTGGAGTTTTGAATTTGTGACGCAATCGCCGCCTGACGGGGCTGAAACAGTCCCCGCATGTGGTGCTTTTGTTGTCTGTGTCCCGTCCGCAAGCAAGGAAAAAACTGAATGACAAAGTCGAAAAAGCTCGAGTTCCGCCCGAACGACTATGTTGTCTACCCCGCACATGGCGTAGGCCAGATTGTCTCGATCGAAGAGCAGGAAGTCGCGGGGTTCTCGCTTGAGCTGTTCGTCATCTCATTTGAGAAAGACAAGATGACGCTGCGCGTGCCGACCAACAAGGTCACTGAATCCGGTCTGCGTTCGCTCAGCTCGCCTGATGTAATCAGCCAGGCGATGAAGACGCTGAAGGGCAAGGCCAAGGTAAAACGCGCCATGTGGTCCCGTCGCGCACAGGAATATGAACAGAAAATCAACTCGGGCGATCTGATCTCGATTGCCGAAGTGGTCCGCGACCTGCACCGCACCGATGACCAGCGTGAACAGAGCTATTCCGAACGTCAGCTTTATGAAGCCGCTCTGGAACGCCTGACCCGCGAGGTTGCGGCCGTCTCGGGTGCGGGCGAGGTTTCTGCCGCGAAACAGGTGGACGAAGTTCTGACCTCGCGCGCCGCCTGATCTCGATCAAGATGTAAGTTTGGGCCGTCCCACTTTTGGGGCGGCCTTTTTCGTGGCTTGGTGAATTGCTTAAGTACCGCTAATTTCACTGTATCTGCAGCAAGCTACAGGGCGGACATGAAGCAGACAGTCAGGTATCTGTACATAGGGCATGACCCGGTTTCGGTCTGGTTCAGGTATGCGCTAATCCTGTTCGACGTTGTGACAATCGTGTTCTTTGTCGCCACGGCACACATCCCGCACGGGCCTGGCGTGACCGTAGCAAGCCTGTTGATCGGCTTTTTGATTTTGCTCGATTTCTCTGCGCGGCTTTGGATATCAAAAGATCGCGCCAAACTGCTGCGCCAAGTTTACACGCTTGCAGATATCGTCGTTATTCTCTCGCTTGTGCTGGACCCGTTCTTAACGGGAAACCTTGCTTTTCTGAGGATTTTGCGCGCCTTACGCCTGATTCATTCATATCATCTGCTCAGAGATTTGCGGCGCGACAGTCATTTCTTCCGGACCCATGAAGATGCAGTGATCGCGGCGATCAACCTGCTGGTTTTTGTTTTTGCAACGTCTACCGCCGTTCTGGTGTTCTTCATTCCCAAAGACGCGCAGACGCCTTACATAGATGCGCTGTACTTCACGATGGCGACCCTGACCACGACTGGGTTTGGGGACATTACGTTGGCAACACCTTGGGGAAAGCTGTTTTCGGTTTTCATAATGGTGGTCGGGGTTGCGCTGTTTGTTCGTCTGGCGCAGGCGATATTCATGCCGCAGAAAGTACGCCACAGATGCCCCAGCTGCGGGCTCTACAGGCACGATCCGGATGCCGTCCATTGCAAACACTGCGGCTGTACGTTGCGGATCGAAACAGGCGGTGCGTCTTAGATCTGGGCGCTGATGGCAAGCATAAAGGCGATCTCCGCCAGTTGCTGCGATGCCCCCAGAATATCTCCGGTCTGACCGCCGATTTTCTTGCGTGCGACGATCGCCAAAACGGCAACGGTCAAAGCGGCGAAAACAATGGCGGTGACTGCGAGACTTCCGCACAAGACAACAGCTATTAGAACGGCCAGGCCCAAGGACACGCCGACCGGGATTGCGCCGGGTGTTCCTACCGAATGGCTCAGGCCCGAGTTTCTGGCATTTGGCAGAGAGGTCATCAAAACAGGCATCAGAGCGCGTGACAACACGCAGGCCGCAACAATCGTCCAGATCGATCCGGCGGCCAATATCGCTGCAACCGCAGAAATTCGAAGAATCTGCGAGATGATCAGCGCAAGAACGCCATAGGTGCCGATGTGGCTGTCCTTCATGATCTCCAACCGACGCTCAGGTGTAAAACCACCCCAGAGGCCGTCGAAAGTATCGGCCAGACCATCCTCATGCATCGCGCCAGTGGTCATGATCAAGGACGCAACCAATAACGTCGCTGCAATGAACGGGGATAGGTGAGCGACGACTGCCAGCCATCCAATAAGGCAGGCGATCCCACCGACGACCAGTCCGACAATCGGGAAGGCCCATGCAGCCTGTGCCTGCCGCGCGAACACCGGTTCGGGCAATCGGGGCAGGGGCAAACGGGTCAGCAGCACCAGAGCCAGCGGAATATCCCATAGAGAGAGGGGTTTGGTGTCGTTTTTTTGCACACCCGTGCCTTTCAAGGTCTTGTTGGATTCAGTGCTTCGGTTAAACACACAGGACCACTCTGATGCAATGAGGCTTTCATGCTGCCTGAACTGAATGATTTGAACGCGTTTCGCACTGCTCTGGCGGCGGCTCCGGGTCCGGATGCTGCTGCGGTGCAGGGCGCAGAAGAGCGCAATGGACAACTGACGAAACCCCCGGGCGCGCTCGGGCGGCTAGAAGATCTGGCAATCTGGTATGCGGGATGGCGCGGGGATGCCCGCCCGCAGATCACAACGCCTCAGGTCATTGTCTTTGCCGGAAACCACGGGGTCACTGCACAGGGCGTGTCGGCCTTTCCGCCGGAAGTGACCGTGCAGATGGTGATGAATTTCGAACATGGCGGGGCGGCGATCAACCAACTGGCCAAAGCGGCGGGTGCAAAGATGGATGTGCACGCGCTGGATCTGGACTACCCGACAGCGGATTTTACGCAAGGCCCGGCGATGACGGAAGACGAACTGCTGGAGGCGCTGCGGACTGGCTGGCAGGCCGTCGATCCGCAGGCTGATCTGTTGGTCGTGGGCGAGATGGGTATTGGCAACACTACCCCGGCTGCCGCCATTGCCTGTGCTTTGTTCGGTGGTGACGCGTCCGACTGGACGGGTCGCGGGACTGGTGTGGATGACGCCGGACTTGCCAACAAAACCCGCGTTGTGGCCGAAGGCGTTGCCTTGCACGGTTCAGAGGATGGTCTGGAAATCCTGCGCCGACTGGGAGGGCGCGAGATTGCGGCAATGGCCGGGGCAATCGCGGCTGCACGGGTTCTACGCATTCCGGTGATCCTGGACGGGTTCATCTGTTCCGCCGCCGCTGCCTGTTTGTGGAAGCTTTCTGACAGCGCGCTGGATCATGCCGTGGCCGGCCATCAAAGCGCCGAGGCGGCGCATGGGGCCGTGTTGGCGAAGCTTGGCAAGGACCCGCTGCTGAGCCTTGACCTTCGGCTGGGTGAAGGATCCGGCGGGGCGCTGGCGATCAACATTCTGAAAAGCGCCGTCGCCTGCCATTCCGGCATGGCAACCTTTGCCGAGGCAGGCGTTTCTGACGGCTGATCAGTTGCCTGATCCCGGCACTGGCCAGGGTCAGGCAGATTTCTTGGCGTGTTCTTCCGCCAGCTCCAACAGCGCAGTTTCCAGATCTTTCTCAAGCTTCTGCGCACGCTCGATGTACTTCTTGTTTTCGGCTGTTGGCATACCGGGCACCCACAGTTCGGCCAGATCACGAACGGACATTCGGTCGTGATGATAAAAGGTCTGTTCCGCTTGGGCAGCTTCATATTCGCTCAGCCCGATATTCTCCAGAACATAGCGACCCGCGCGCAGAGAGCTGTCGAACAACTCGCGCACAATGTCATTGGCACCGGCCTGATACAGTTCGTACACATGGGTTCGGTCACGGGCGCGGGCGATGATGTGCAGATCGGGGCGCTGTCGTCTGGCGTACCCGACCAGCCGCGTGACTTGCTTATAGTCGTCCATCGCCGCCACAAGCACCGAGGCCTTTTCCAACCCGGCAGCACGCAGCAGTTCGGGGCGGGTGGGATCGCCCAGAAACCCTTTGACGCCGAACCGGCGCATCAGTTGTACGGTTTCGATATCGTGATCCAGAACGACCGTCTTGAACCCGCTGGCCCGTACAAGCCGGTTCACGATCTGCCCAAAGCGACCGATGCCAGCGATGATAACCGGGCCTTTCTCGTCAATCTCGTCCGGTTCTGGGGCAACTGAGGCATCGCCAATCTTGCGGGACAGAACGTCGTAGATGATGAACAGAAGCGGCGTGATCAGCATCGTCAACGCGATGATCATCAGCAGCTTTTGGGACAGATCGGGGGGGATGACATTCTGCTGAGTGGAAAACGCCAGCAGGACAAAGCCGAATTCACCGGCCTGCGCCAGACCCAGAGTGAACAGCCAGTGATCGCGTCCACGCAGCTTAAAGGCCTTGCCAACCAGATACAGGATGATCCCTTTGGCAAGGATCACAAGCAGCGCCAGGCCGATCAGATCCAACGGGTCGTTGAAGAAATAGGCAATATCGATTCCGGCGCCGACCGTGATGAAGAACAGCCCGAGGAAAAGACCTTTGAACGGCTCAAGATCGCTTTCCATCTCGTGTCGGAATTCGGAACTGGCCAGAACCACGCCCGCCAGAAAGGCGCCCAAGGCAGGTGACAGGCCGACAAGCGTCATCAGGAAGGAAATCCCAACCACGATCATTAGCGCCAAAGCGGTGTACATCTCGCGCAGGCGTGTCGCGTGGATAAAACGGAACAGAGGACGGGTCAGATAGACACCGGCCAGAATGACAAACACTATCGCGCCTATCGTGACCAGCGTGACAGCCCAGCCCGGCAATCCCTCGACCAGAGAAAGGCTGTGATGGTCCGCGCCGTGCAGATCACCGGCGCCTCGGTCAATAGATCCATCCGCTTCGAGATGCGGCATCGCCGGCAAAGCCAGAAGGGGAAGCATGGCCAAGATTGGAATGACCGCAATGTCCTGCGTCAGCAGGACCGAAAACGTAGCTCGCCCCCCATTTGTCTGCATCAGGCCCTTTTCGGACAATGTCTGAAGCACGATCGCGGTGGATGACAGCGACAAGGTCAGCCCTACGGCCAGAGCCACCGACCACGGGTGATTGGCATAAATGGCCACGGTGGCAATCGCCGCCGTCGATAGCAGAACCTGTAACCCGCCCAGCCCCAGCAATCTATCGCGCATATCCCAAAGGGCACGCGGTTCCAGCTCCAGACCGATCAGAAACAGCATCATCACCACGCCGAATTCGGCGACATGCTGAAGGTTTTCGGTTTCAGCTCCAACAAACCCAAGAACGGGGCCAATGATGATCCCGGCGGCGAGGTAACCCAGCACCGATCCCAACCCCAGTCTTGCGGACAAGGGAACAGCGATTACCGCTGCCGCCAGATAGATAGAAGCCTGATATAGGAAGTCGTCCATATGTGTCCTCTTGGGCCCGTTCAGGTGGGCAGGGGGGCGTCTCGTTTCAGTTGGTCCATTACAATCTGGCTCTGGACCCTTGCAACAGCAGGATGCGGCAGAATGACCTCATGTAACAAGCTGTTGAGGGCGGAAAGGTCGTCGCAGTAGACGTGAAGCAGGTAATCGGCCTCACCTGTCATGGTCCAGGCGGCTGTAATCTCGGGGCGGGTATCGACCATGCGGGCAAAGCTTTGGGATTGTTCGGGGCCATGTGTACCCAGATGAACCTGAACAAACCCTTGCACCTGAAGACCCAGTTTCAGCGGATCCAACCGCGCGGCATATCCGGTGATGTAGCCCTCGGCCTCAAGCCTTTGTCGGCGACGCCCCGCCTGACTGGGTGACAGGTTCAATGTTTCACCCAGTTGATGCGCAGTCAGATGCGCGTTCTTTTGCAGGGCGGAAAGCAATCGTTTGTCGGTTTCATCCAGCATGTGCGGGAAAATCCTGACTTTCTTTACATTCATGCGCGTTTTGCGCGCTGACTATCAGTTTATACGAAAACAATGCGCAAAAACAGCACCAGAAAAGTCGTATTTTTGAATCAGCAAGGAAATTCCTGTTTTCGAAGGAGACGCGCCATGGGTCCTTTCCCGCATAACGCCCCGAAATCTGTGATCAGCGAAGAAAACCCCGCCGGTACTGACGGGTTCGAATTTGTCGAATTCGCCCATCCCGAACCGCAGGAACTGCGTGACCTGTTTGCAAAGATGGGGTTTGATCTGGTGGCCCGGCACAAGAGCAAACCGGCCGTTGAGCTGTGGCAGCAAGGGGACGTCACCTATATCCTGAACGCCGATCCCGAATGCTTTGCCGACAAGTTCGTGGCGGAACATGGTCCATGTGCGCCTGCGATGGGGTGGCGCGTGGTTGATGCTCAGAAAGCGTATGAACACGCGGTGTCAAAAGGTGCTGAACCTTACGATGGCGCTGACAAGACCATGGATGTGCCCGCGATCAAAGGTATCGGAGGGTCGCTGATCTATTTCATTGATCAGTATTACGACACATCGCCCTACAATCAGGAGTTCGAGTGGATAAAGACCTCCAAACCGCGTGGTGAAGGGTTCTATTACCTCGATCACCTGACTCACAATGTCTACAAGGGCAACATGGACAAGTGGTTCAAGTTCTATGGCGACCTGTTCAATTTCCGCGAAATCCGCTTCTTCGACATTCAGGGAAAGTTCACCGGGCTGTTCAGCCGCGCGTTGACATCGCCTTGTGGGCGTATCCGCATCCCGATCAACGAAGATCGGGGCGAGACCGGGCAGATCGTGTCTTACCTGAAGAAATACAAGGGCGAAGGCATTCAGCACATCGCAGTCGGTAGCGAAGACATCTACGCCTCGACCGACGCGATTGCCGAGAATGGCCTGAAATTCATGCCTGGCCCCAATCAGGCTTACTACGATATGTCCAAGACCCGCGTGGCCGATCATGAAGAGCCGCTGGACCGGATGATGAAACACGGTATCCTCATCGACGGCGAAGGTGTCGTTGACGGCGGAGAAACCCGGATTCTGTTGCAAATCTTTTCGAAGACCGTCATTGGCCCGATCTTCTTCGAGTTCATCCAGCGCAAGGGCGATGACGGGTTCGGAGAGGGCAATTTTCAGGCCCTGTTCGAATCCATCGAACGTGAGCAGATCGAAAGCGGTGAGATTTCCGCAGCCTGATCAAAAAAAGCGCCGGGGCGGACCTGAACCTCCGGCGTGTTTCTTTCCGAAAAAGCCTGAGCGGGCGTCGTCAGCTTCGCGGCATGGCCAACGTCACGTTGCGGCCCTTTTTCTGATAGCGCAACTCGCTGTCGCTGATGGCGATGACCTTGCCACCGTCGATGCGGTCGCCGACTTTCAGCTTTTTGTATCGTCCGCTGGGCAGGCGAACCAAAGCGCGCCTGTTCGCAGGCGTACCGTATACGCCGATCAGGTTTAGTCGACGCAGATTGATCGCATTGTCGATTGTGGCCTGACGGGCCACAGATGCAGTTGATGGAATCTTGGGGGCAACCGTTTTGGGTTGGAATGACCCTGCTTCGTCGGATTTCTGATCCAGTGCAGCGGTTGATCCCAGATTGGAACCGGTTGAAGCAGGTGCCTTTGCAGGGGCCAGTCCAGCGGGTCGCGGTTTGGGCCGAGGCACTCTGACAACGGCCAAAGCTGTTGGCGTATCATCAATCTGCGGTTTGACTTGAAGGCTTTCGGGGCGCGCCTTCGGACGCTTGGTGGCCAACTCTTCCAACGACCGACCACCTAGCTGCGCGCGCTCAAAATTCTCGACCAGATTGGCAGGACGTGGTTTGGGTCGAATGCCGGCCAGCCTGTCGTCGATCTCGTCAATCACCGGTTCTTCTTCGAAACGCACCGGTGTTTCGGGCGGAACCTTGGATGGGCGGCCCAGGTACACGACAACCCCGTCCGGATTCACGGTGCCATCCGGTGTTGGCGTGACCAGGCCGTTTTCATCCAGATCAAACCTTGTGCCTGCGATATTGGGCGATACGTCAGGATTGAACGGATCGTCCGTGTCGAAACTGGGGGCCGGAGGCAAGGCAACCGCATCGCTGGACAGATCGGATTTGTCGAGCGATGCCAGATACAGTTCATCAGCATCCTCGACATAGGGTTCATCCAGCGCTGCAGGTGCGGTCGTGTTGATGCCCGTGATGGCCTGGATGTCTTTTTGAGCTTCGGGGTCCTGCGCAATAGATTCCACCGGCGTAGGGGCAACTTTGAGCGCTTCCAGAATTGCGGCATCCGTGGCAGTCAGATCCGGCTGCGTTTCTGTCTCGGTACTGGCAGTGTCGGTTGCTGGGACCTCAGGTTCTTCAACGACCGGTTCAGGGCGGGTTTCCTGCTGAGGTTCGATCGCAGCAATTTCGGGCTCTGGTTGGGGTGCAGATTCCAAAGCTGGTTCAGGGGATGTAACCTCGGTAGGTGGGGTCAGGTCCGCCTTATCCTCATCTGGATTGGACCCCGAGGCCAGCCATGCGCCAATAATGCCGCTGATAATAAGCACAGCGACAAAGGTCGGAATAGTGTATCGGTTGGTTCCTGTTGCTGTCGCAGCGTTTTTACTTGCGGACGTTTCAGGCGCGCGGAACGCTTCGGGCGCGGGGCGACCCGCAATCGGATGCGTTGGAACCGCTGCAGCTTTGTCCTGTTCCGGCGTGTCTGTTTCTATGGGTAAAGGCCGATCTGTCGGTTGAGTAACCTCATCACTGTCGGAGTTTTCGCTGAAAACGGCCTCTCGCGGGAAAGCTTCCGGATTTTCTTCGGCGCTAAAGGCCACCGGAACAAACCCATGGTCCGAGGCAAAGCTCTGTGCCTCGATCAACGTTTCGATTGCCACGGCGGCAACATAGGTCGTGTCGCCTTCGGTCTGGCTGTCATAACTCAGTTCGGACAGGGGATAAGGCGTGGCTTCGGCCAGAGCGCTCTCAATGCGTTCCTTCAGGTCTTCCGGGGCCAGCCCGTCGGTTGAAAGCTGTAGATACCGAACCTGATCCTCTGGCAAGATAAGCTTGCAGCTCAGATCATTTTCCAGCGCAAACGCCTTTTCCCGAAGCGCCTGCATCTGCCCGGGCAGGTCCTGAATATCCAACGGAATCGTGCCGATCACGAACCAGTCGCCATCCGAATGGTGGTGCAGTGTTATTCCGGTCGTAGAAAAAGACAGCGCAAAGGCGGGTTTCATAATCCGGAGGAACCATAATTATCAGCGACAATGCAAACGACTTTGCGTTTGCAGGCCGACAATAAAGCAGGAACCCGCCGAGGGAAAGAAAAAGGCAGCCTTTCCCCTTGTATGGCAAAGCCTCACCAACCCATCTTGTGACAGAGCAATTTGGAGTGATAACCTTGAAGACATTCGCTTTTCTGGCCGCGATGATGGCCGCCACGGCCGCCGGGGTTGCCCATGCGGAAGAACGTCGCATCAATGTCGATGCCACCGGGACGGTGCAGGTCGTACCCGACATGGCGACGATCACCTTAGGTGTGACAAACGAAAACGCCGAAGCCTCAGCGGCGATGCAGGCCACGTCGGACGCCGTTTCCAAAGTGTTGGCCCGCCTGACCGAGATGGGCATCGAAGACCGTGACGTTCAGACTCGGGACCTATCCTTGTCGCCCGTCTGGTCGGGCCGTCACGGGCAGAACGGGGAGACGCCCGAGATCACGGGTTTCTCTGCCTCGAACCGCGTGTTTGTGCGGGTGCGTGATCTGACCCAATTGGGGAAAATCATGGATGCGGTGATTCAGGACGGGGCCAATGACTTCGGCGGGCTGAGTTTCGGCGTTCAGGATCCTAAGCCGATCGAAGCGCAAGCCCGTGCCCAGGCCGTCGGTGAAGCAACTGCCAAAGCTGAGCAATTGGCGCAGGCGGCGGGCATAACGCTCGGCCCGGTGCAGTCGATATCGGAACAAACGGCTGGCATCCATCCAATGGCAGAAATGCGCGCGATGAGCATGGCGGATGCGGGCGGAGTTCCCGTCGCAGGTGGAGAGGTTTCGGTTTCCGTCAGTGTCTCGATGGAATTCGAGATTTCGGAATAAGGTCAATCCTTTGCGCGGGCCATCAGCGGTTTTCGTTGTTGGCCCGTGGCGTCAAAGTTGTCAGGCGACAGCCAAGCTTCGAAGGCATCACGTATGCGCGGCCATTCGGTATCGATGATCGAGTACCACGCGGTATCCCGGTTGCGCCCTTTATAGTGGGTCGCCTGTCGAAATACTCCTTCAAACGTGAAACCCAGCCGCTCTGCCGCCCGGCATGATGGTGCGTTCAGCGCATCGCATTTCCATTCATAACGACGATAGCCCAGCTCATCGAACACACGCTTCATCATCAGGTACATGACTTCGGTCGATTGCGGTTTGCGCTGCAAAAGGGGCGAGAAATGGATATGCCCGACCTCGATTGCGCCGGCTGCGGGCTCGATCCTCAGGTAAGAGGCCATGCCCAGCGGCGCGTCGTCGCCGTCCAGAACGGTATGGAACATCGGATCCGCGTCCATGCAATTGGCGCGGGCCCAGTCTTCGAACTCCGGCTCGTTCTCGAAGGGGCCATAGGGCAGGTAAGTCCAGTTGCGGCCATCCCTGTCATTCGCAAACGCCCGGAACAATCCGGGCGCATGTCTGTTTACGTCCAAAGGTACGACTGAACAGTATCGCCCATCCATCGGGGTATAGGGCGGCGTCGGGCGCGGAAAGTCACCCGAAACCGGCAAGCCGATGGGCTGGCCAAGGTCGTTTGTGTCGTGCCCGGCCATCTTCAGGCGCTCGCTTTGGCCAGAGCCTGATCCAGATCCTCGATCAGGTCGTTCACATCCTCGATTCCGATGGACACACGTACGACGCCCGGACCTGCACCCGCTGCTTCTTGCTGTTCAAGTGTCAATTGCCGGTGCGTGGTCGAAGCCGAGTGGATGATCAGCGAACGCGCATCGCCCAGATTGGCGACATGACTGAAGATTTCCAGCGCGTTGACCAGTTTGATACAGGCGTCATAGCCGCCTTTGACCGCAAACGTGAACAGAGCCCCGGCACCGCGGGGATACTGCGATTTGACCCGGTCCTGATAAGGCGATGATGGCAACCCGGCATAGGTGACATAATCCACGCGATCATCGGCCTCCAGCCAGGCCGCGATCTTCTGCGCGTTCTCGACGTGACGCTCCATCCGCAATGAAAGGGTTTCGATCCCCATCAGCGTATAGTGCGCGGCTTGCGGGTTCATGGTCATACCAAGGTCGCGCAGACCGATGGCGATGCCGTGAAAGGTAAAGGCCAGCGGTCCGAAGGTCTCGTGGAACTTCAGGCCGTGATAGGCCTGTTCAGGTTCGCTGAGCGAGGGGAACTTGTCATTTGCCGACCAGTCGAACTTGCCTGAATCCACGATGCAGCCGCCGGTGACGGTTCCGTTGCCAGTCAGATACTTGGTGGTCGAATGCACCACCAAGGTCGCACCATGTTCGATCGGGCGGCACAGGTAGGGCGTGGCCGAGGTGTTGTCGACGATCAGCGGAATGCCCGCCGCATCAGCAACGTCCGCCAAAGCACGGATATCGGTGACATAACCGCCGGGGTTGGCGATGGATTCGCAGAACACCGCACGGGTGTTTTCGTCGATGGCATCTTTCACCGCGTCAAGATCATCAGTGTCCACGAACTTGGCCGACCACCCAAAGCGTTTGATGGTCTGGCTGAACTGAGTGACCGTGCCGCCGTACAAACGGGTCGAGGCAACGACGTTACAGCCCGGCCCCATCAGCGGGAACAGTGCCATGATCTGCGCGGCGTGACCGGACGAACAGCACACGGCCCCAACGCCGCCCTCAAGCGTCGCGATGCGCTCTTGCAGAACGGCGACGGTCGGGTTGGTCAGGCGGGAATAGATAAAGCCAACTTCTTGCAGATTGAACAGGGCCGCTGCGTGGTCAGCGTCGCGGAAAACGTAAGCCGTAGTCTGATAGATCGGTGTCTGGCGCGCTCCGGTCGCCGGGTCGGGTCGAGCGCCCGCGTGTATCTGCAACGTGTCGAAACCGTAGGTGGGGCCGTCAGACATCTTTAAAATCTCCTGTTGGAATTTGTCTTTCCGAATCTGTAGGCTATTGCCTGCCCGCGCACAACGATCCTGTCAGCGCAGCCACAGACCTTTGCTTTTGATCGTATTGCGAATGGCCTGTTCCCGTCGCGGCAGGTTGTCCTGATCAAACAGGGCGCGGATTTTTGCACCTTTCCCCTGCAGAACCAGTTTTTTCAGCGGGTCATATTGTTTGAGCACTTTCTTGACCTTGTTCGGCGCCACAACGGTTTCCAGAACGTCGATCACATGGTCGTTTTCGCGGGCGTAGAGCAGGGGGAACAAGCGGTAATGGCAACTGACCGACCCATCCAGAAGACCGTCAGGCAACGCATCGCGCCCACCGCCAAGTGAATGAATGACCAGTGGCAGGGCGGCCTGATCCAGCCAGGGATCAAGGTTCTGGCCCGTCAGTTCAGGAATATTCTCGTCCCGGATCGTGCTGGCATACTCTAGATATCGGTCGCCGAACATCTTGGGGCATTTGTAGAAGAAATAACCTGCATTGAAATACAGATACCGCCGCCAGTGATCATGAGGTTGGCTGTCGTCAAGCGAGCTTTC
This sequence comes from Ruegeria sp. E8, assembly GCF_056533985.1. Classification (NCBI taxonomy): domain Bacteria; kingdom Pseudomonadati; phylum Pseudomonadota; class Alphaproteobacteria; order Rhodobacterales; family Roseobacteraceae; genus Ruegeria; species Ruegeria sp. E8. The sequence continues at coordinate 96,081 of NZ_JBQFOY010000002.1, read as the reverse complement.
GAAATCCAATCCGAACCGCTGATACAGCGCGCGCCAGATCCCGTCAAAACCAGGCCCGTACAACGTGGGCTTGGGCCATGTCCCTTCGACTTTCAACGACGCGCCGGGGCGATCGAAACCGAAGGGCACGGTTGTGATGTCGCCAGTGATCAACGTGTCGGTATCAAAGAACACAAAGGGTTCACCTTCCGGTAGCGCCTGCAGCGCCTCGATCTTGTTTCCGTAAGGATAGCTTTCGCCAAAAACCTGCGAGTCGAATGGCAAGATTTCGGCGTCCAACTGTTTTAGGGCTTTCAGAACATCTTCGTCCTGAATGCTTGGATTCTGGCTCCAGCGCGGCCCCGGGTTGGGCGTGGCGACAAACAGCTTGCCTTCAAATTGCGGTGAAGAATGGCGCAGGGATGCTGCGAACAGCAGCGCCTCGTATTGCAGGCGGTTGTTTTGCCCGACAACTGCAATGTTGAATTTCTTTGAAGTTGCCTGCATTTGCGCCCATTCCCGTGAGTTGCCAGATCCGGCACCCTTTGAACCGGATTACATCAAGCGGGTTGGTGCGTCAAAAGCGGAAGGTTTGAAATTCAGCCTGGCGATCCCATTTCTTTCAGGGGTCATTGCAGAAAGGGCTACACATGCGGATCAACGCGGATTTCACCAAACGGGTTGCTGTTCATTTTGATGAAACCGAATGGGTCGCTTCCCCCGCAGCAGGGGTCGAGCGTAAAATGCTGGACCGCATCGGCGAAGAGGTTGCGCGCGCCACGACCATCGTTCGCTTTGCCCCCGGCAGCGCGTTTTCGGCCCATACTCATTACGGTGGAGAGGAATATCTGGTTCTCGACGGTGTGTTTCAGGACGAGACCGGAGATTTCCCTGTTGGCAGTTACGTGCGCAACCCGCCGACGACCTCGCACACGCCGTCTGCGGCCGAAGGCGCAACCATTCTGGTCAAGCTGCATCAATTCGATTTGCAGGACCGGACCGAGGTCAAGCGCTCAGTCAACGGCAATGCGAACATTCAACTGTTCAAGGACTCGCATGAGGACGTCAACGTCCTGACCTGGGGCGCAGGAGACGTCGTTGAACTGGATGCAAGCCAGGGCATGGAAGTGTTCGTGATCAGCGGTGGCTTTACCGAAGAGGGTACTGATTTTGGCAAATGGGATTGGCTGCGCCTGCCTCCGGGAACGCAATCCCAGGCCGTTGCAGGGCCTGAAGGCGCGCGCGTTTGGACCAAGTCCGGCCATCTTGGCAAAATGATCTGAGGGGTTTGCCGCCTCAAAAACAGGCAATACCTTGCTGAATCCGGGTCATTTGGCCCGGATTTTCAAATTTTTGACCCTTTGATAAATTTTACCATTTGATAAAAAAATTTTTTGTGGCAAGCTGAGGTCATAACAAACATATCTACAGGGAGTAGAGTGATGGCACAGGGCCAGATGGCACCCGGGATCGTCTCCGGGCGGCTTTCCAGCGATGAGCTGACCTCGAATTTCACCGATCTGCATCCGCCACTGGCCCCGCATGAGGCCGCCGTTGCCGCAGATCGCTGCTATTTCTGCTATGACGCGCCATGTGTGACTGCGTGTCCGACGGATATCGATATCCCGCTGTTCATGCGCCAGATTCAGGCCGGACAGCCACAAGCAGCGGGTCGCACGATCCTCGAGCAAAACATTCTGGGCGGAATGTGCGCTCGTGTGTGCCCGACGGAAACGCTGTGTGAAGAGGCCTGTGTCCGCGAGGCGGCTGAGGGCAAGCCGGTTGAGATCGGTCGCCTGCAACGTTTTGCGACCGATGAGATAATGGCCTCTGACACGCATCCGTTCGAACGGGCGCCATCGACAGGCAAAACCGTCGCCGTTGTGGGGGCAGGGCCAGCTGGTCTGGCTTGTGCCCACCGTCTGGCCATGCTGGGCCATGACGTCGTGATCCACGAAAGCAAGCCCAAACCCGGCGGCCTGAACGAATATGGGATCGCCGCATATAAATCGACCAACGACTTTGCGCAGGCCGAGGTGGACTGGCTGCTGAAAATCGGCGGCATCGCGGTCGAGACCGGATCGGTTCTGGGCGAAAGCATTTCACTGGACGGTCTTCTCGAGAATTACGATGCGGTGTTCCTGTCCATTGGCCTTGCGGGTGTAAACGCCCTGCGTGCTGGTGGTGTTGATAAAGACGGCGTTAGGGCTGCGGTCGAATTCATCTCGGACGTTCGGCAGGCCAGCGATCTTTCGGATCTGCCGGTCGGTCGGAATGTTGTCGTCATTGGTGGCGGCATGACGGCGGTGGACGCTGCCGTGAAATCCAAGCTGCTGGGTGCCGAACATGTCACCATTGCCTATCGTCGCGATCGCGACGCCATGGGTGCCAGCCGGTACGAGCAGGACCTTGCCTCCTCGCACGGTGTTCGGATCATGACGAATGTTCAGCCGGTCGCCGTGCATGGCAATGGGGCCGCAGCCGAGATTGAGCTGGAATACACCTCCAGCCAGAACGGCCAGCTCACCGGTACCGGCGAGACCATCCGCCTGCCGGCTGATCAGGTGCTCAAAGCCATCGGTCAGACGCTGGATGGCGCACCCGAAGGGCTGGCGTTGGACGGCAAAAAGATTGCTGTCACCGGGGCCGGGCGCACCTCAATGTCGGGTGTCTGGGCTGGTGGGGACTGTGCGGCAGGGGGCGAAGACCTGACCGTAACCGCAGTTGCCGAAGGCCGGGATGCAGCGATGGACATCCACGCGACGCTCGTTTCGTGATAGGGTGGGGTATTCACCCCATTCCTTTCGCTGCTGAGGTATTCTCATGTCCCAGATCGAACAAGCTGTTGCTCAACACTATACCACCGGTGCCCTGACCGAACGCGTCCGCGCGGCGCTTGAGGCCAGCGGTATTGACCCGGACGCGGCCACCGTTGCTGATCTGAAGGCAGGGGACGAGTTCCATACGGGCGGTGTTCTGGCGACCGACAACCTGTTTGCGCAACTGTCGCCGACCCATGCAACCCGTGTTCTGGATGTGGGATGCGGGATCGGGGGCACTTCGCGTTATATCGTGGACCGTTATGACTCGATGGTTACCGGGGTCGACCTGACGCCCGAATTTGTGGAAACAGCCACCGCGTTGAGCAATCTGGTCGGGCATTCGGAAAAGGCCACTTTTCATGTGGGCAGTGCTTTGGACATGCCTGTGCCAGATGCGGGGTTTGACCTGGCTGTCATGATGCATGTGGGCATGAACATCGAAGACAAGGCCGGACTGTTTGCGGAAGTGTCGCGGGCGCTGGCCACGGGCGGAACCTTTGCCCTGTTCGACGTCATGGGCGGAGACGTCGATGAACCCCTGGCTTTCCCGCTTCCCTGGTCCACGTTGCCAGAGACGTCCTTCGTTCACGCACCGGATGTGTACAAAGACGCAGCAGCGGCGGCGGGGCTGGAACTTGAGACCGAAACGGACCGCACCGATTTCGCGATACAGTTCTTCGAGGATGTCTTTGCCAAGATCGCTGAAAGCGGCCCAGCGCCGCTGGGGATTCATCTGATGATGGGCGAGACGGCACCCGAGAAATTCCAAAACTACGTCACAAACCTCAAAGCCGGGCGCATTCGCCCGACTGAAATGATATTCAAGAAATCCGGCTGAGCCGGGAAGGGAGAAGCCATGGCCGATCTGACGACAAACTTTCTGGGCATTTCCAGCCCCAACCCCTATTGGCTGGCCTCCGCGCCGCCCACCGACAAGGAATACAACGTCCGTCGCGCCTTCGAGGCCGGATGGGGTGGCGTTGTCTGGAAGACTTTGGGGGCCGAGGGTCCTCCAGTCGTGAACGTAAACGGCCCGCGCTATGGCGCGATTTACGGCGCGGATCGTCGATTGCTGGGTTTGAACAACATCGAGTTGATCACGGACCGGCCACTGGAGGTGAACCTTGAGGAAATGGCGCGGGTCAAAGCCGATTACCCGGATCGCGCACTGATCGCCTCGATCATGGTGCCCTGTGAAGAAGAGGCATGGAAAGCAATCCTGCCGCGCGTTGCCGAAACTGGCGCGGATGGGATCGAACTGAACTTCGGCTGTCCGCACGGGATGAGCGAACGTGGCATGGGATCCGCCGTGGGGCAGGTGCCGGAATACATCGAAATGGTCACGCGCTGGTGCAAGCAGTATTACGACCGCCCGGTTATCGTAAAGCTGACGCCAAATATCACCGATATCCGTAAACCGGCTGCGGCAGCCAAAAACGGTGGCGCGGATGCGGTGTCGCTGATCAACACGATCAACTCGATCACCAGTGTAAACTTGGACACGTTCAGCCCTGAACCCTCGATTGACGGCAAAGGCAGCCACGGTGGATATTGTGGACCGGCCGTGAAGCCGATTGCCCTGTCCATGGTGTCCGAAATCGCGCGGGCCGAGGCCACGCATGGCCTGCCGATTTCCGGCATCGGTGGTGTCACAACTTGGCGTGACGCGGCCGAGTTCATCTCGCTGGGTTGCGGCAATGTTCAGGTCTGCACTGCCGCGATGACCTATGGTTTCAAGATCATCGACGAGCTGACGGCGGGTCTGTCCGAATGGATGGACGAGAAAGGGTATACCAGCGTTGACGAAGTGATCGGTCGCGCGGTGCCCAATGTTACTGACTGGCAATATCTGAACCTGAACTATATCGCCAAGGCCAAGATCGATCAGGACCAGTGCATCAAGTGCGGTCGCTGCTATGCGGCCTGTGAAGACACCAGCCATCAGGCAATTTCGATGTCGGATGATCGTGTGTTCGAGGTGATCGACGAGGAATGCGTCGCCTGCAACCTCTGCGTCGATGTCTGCCCGGTCGAAGACTGCATCTCCATGGTGCCGATGGCCGCAGGCGAGGTTGATCCGCGTACTGGAAAAGAGGTTCAGCCCAACTATGCCAACTGGACCACGCACCCGAACAACCCGATGGCCAAGGCGGCCGAATGAACCGGGTTACAAAAATTATTAAGGGGCCGTTTTCGCGGCCCTTTTTTTCAAGGGGTCAGAAGCTTTCGATACAGCATGTCGACAAAGGGATCAGCCCCTTCAAACGGATCCTCTTCACCAAGGATCGCGCGTACCTGGACTTCGAAATCGGCGTAATGCTGCGTCAGCGCCCAAATCGAAAACATCAGGTGATAAGGGTGCACCCGCGCGATTTTGCCCTGATCCATCCAGCGGGTAAGGATCTTGGTCTTGTCATCGACCAGTTCCTTGAGGTCCTTGGACAAAGCCTCGTGAATGCGCGGCGCGCCTTGTACCAGTTCATTGGCAAAAAGGCGGCTTTCGCGTGGTAACTCCTGACTCATCTGCAGTTTCCGGCGAATGTAGGCCAGGATTTCCTCCATCGGATCGCCGTTTTCGTCAAGGTCGTGCAGGGGGGCCAACCATGTCTCTAACAGGCCCGACAACAGTTCAGTGTGGATCGCCTCTTTCGATGGGAAATAATACAGCAGGTTTGGCTTGCTCAGCCCGGCCTCGGTGGCAATCTGATCCACTGTCGATCCGCGAAACCCGTGTGCGGAAAACACGTTCAGGGCGGCCTCGAGAATCGCAGCGCGGTTCTTTTTCTGAATGCGAGTCGGTGCGCGGTCTTTCGGCATGTTTTCAGCGTGTCTCTTTTTTCGACTATAGGCGCGGAATTCAGTGAAAATTCAAGCTGCGCCGCGCAATTTCTTGACTGATCTCGAACCCGTGATAGCGTGAGTTTGACCAGATGGTCAAATCAAGACACCAAAAGCGAGCCAAATCGCAAGCAAACAGGGAAAATGAACATGGCAGCTCCGGCGCAGAATCTCAGGATCAATGGCGACAGGTTGTGGGACAGCCTGATGGAGATGGCCAAGATCGGCCCCGGTGTGGCCGGTGGCAACAATCGCCAAACCCTGACGGATGAGGATGCCGAAGGTCGCGCCCTTTTCCAGAAATGGTGCGAAGAGGCCGGTTGCTTCATGGGGCTGGACCAGATGGGAAACATGTTTGCCCGTCGCGAAGGCACCGACCCGGAGGCTTTGCCCGTTTATGTTGGATCGCACCTGGATACGCAGCCCACAGGGGGCAAGTATGACGGTGTGCTTGGAGTATTGGGCGGTCTGGAACTGATCCGGACTCTGAACGATTTGGGCATCAAGACAAAACACCCCATCGTGGCCACCAACTGGACCAACGAAGAAGGCACGCGTTATGCGCCGGCTATGCTGTCCTCGGGCGTGTTTGCGGGTATGCACACGCAGGATTGGGCATATGGCCGAGAAGATGCCGAGGGCAAGAAGTTTGGCGATGAACTGAATCGGATCGGCTGGCGGGGTGACGAAGAAGTCGGAGCTCGCAAGATGCACGCCTTTTTTGAGCTTCATATTGAACAAGGGCCGATTCTGGAGGCCGAGGGCAAAGACATTGGCGTCGTCACTCACGGTCAGGGGCTGAGTTGGACGCAGATCACCGTAACCGGCAAGGACGCCCATACCGGCTCGACCCCGATGCCAATGCGCAAGAATGCGGGGCTGGCAATGGCGCGTATTCTTGAGAAAGTGGACGAGATCGCCTGGTCGCATGCACCGCACGCGGTCGGGGCGGCGGGTCATATCGATGTCTATCCGAACTCACGCAATGTGATCCCCGGTAAGGCGGTGTTCACGGTCGATTTCCGCTCGCCCGAGTTGGACGTAATCACGGACATGGAAAACCGCCTGCGGGTGGCGGCCGTGGATATCGTTGAGGAAATGGGTCTGCAGATCGAGTTCGAAAAGGTCGGTGGGTTTGATCCTGTGAAATTCGACGACGATTGCGTGTCAGCCGTGCGCAATGCGGCGGAACGGCTGGGTTATTCGCACACCGACATCATCTCGGGCGCGGGGCATGATGCCTGCTGGATCAACCGGGTGGCTCCGACCGCGATGGTCATGTGCCCTTGTGTCGACGGGCTGAGCCACAATGAGGCGGAAGAGATCAGCAAGGAATGGGCGGCAGCCGGAGCGGATGTTCTGTTGCACGCAGTCGTCGAGACGGCTGAGATTGTGGAATAGGGGGCTCTGCCCCCGTCGCCCGACGGGCGACTCCCCCGGGATATTTTTAGCCAGATGAAGCAAGCGGCGCAGACCGCATCAGGGAGTTTACAATGAGCACAGTTATCAAGAACGGAACGGTCGTTACTGCTGATTTGTCCTACAAGGCGGATGTGCTGGTCGAAGGCGGCGTGATCACCGAGATCGGGATGGGCCTGAATGGTGACAAGGAACTGGACGCGACCGGTTGTTACGTTATGCCGGGTGGGATTGACCCTCATACCCATCTGGAGATGCCATTCATGGGCACCTATTCCAGCGATGATTTCGAAAGCGGGACGCGCGCGGCTTTGGCCGGTGGTACCACGATGGTTGTGGATTTTGCGCTTCCGAACCCTGGCGAGAGCCTACTGGATGCGTTGAAGCGATGGGACAATAAATCGACCCGCGCAAACTGTGACTACTCGTTCCACATGGCCGTCACCTGGTGGGGGGAGCAGGTGTTTGACGACATCAAGACCGTTATCGAGACGCGCGGTATCAACACGTTCAAACATTTCATGGCCTACAAGGGTGCGCTGATGGTGAATGATGACGAGCTTTTCGCATCGTTCAAACGTTTGGCTGAGCTGGGCGGTATCGCCATGGTGCACGCCGAGAATGGCGACGTCGTCGCGGAACTGAGCGCAAAACTGCTGGCCGAAGGCAACACCGGCCCCGAGGCGCATGCTTATTCACGCCCGCCGCAGGTAGAGGGCGAGGCGACCAATCGCGCCATCATGATTGCGGATATGGCCGGGGTTCCGCTGTATGTGGTGCATACCTCGTGCGAAGAGGCCCACGAGGCCATTCGTCGGGCCAAGATGCAGGGAAAACGGGTGTGGGGGGAACCTTTGATCCAGCACCTGACCTTGGATGAAAGTGAGTACTTCCACCAGGATTGGGACCACGCCGCGCGCCGTGTCATGAGCCCCCCGTTCCGGAACAAGCAGCATCAGGACAGCCTTTGGAACGGGTTGCATTCGGGAACCTTGAGCGTGGTGGCCACGGATCACTGTGCCTTTACGACCGAACAGAAACGGTATGGCGTCGGGGATTTCACCAAGATCCCGAACGGGACAGGTGGACTTGAAGATCGGATGCCGATGCTGTGGACCCATGGCGTGAACACCGGGCGTTTGACACTGAACGAGTTTGTAGCGGTTACTTCAACAAATATCGCCAAGATATTGAATTGCTATCCGAAAAAAGGTGCAATCCTTGTTGGGGCTGATGCGGATATCGTGGTCTGGGACCCGGAAAAATCCAAGACGATCAGTGCTGATACGCAGCAGTCTTCAATCGATTACAACGTGTTCGAAGGTAAAGAGGTCAAGGGCCTTCCGCGCTTTACGCTGACGCGCGGACAGATTGCCGTGCATGATGGTGAGATCCGTACCCAGGAGGGCCATGGCGAGTTCGTCGCGCGTGAACCCAACGGCCATGTCAACAAGGCTCTGAGCACCTGGAAAGAACTGACAGCCCCACGGCCGGTAGAGCGGACGGGTATTCCGGCGACAGGCGTCTAAAGCGCTTGGGCCGTTAACGTGGCGGCCCAAAGCCTAATATTTTCAAGGCAATGGAATGAATATTGAAAGCACTACCCAGCCCGTAGTCGAGGCAAGGCAGCTGGACCTAACTTTCCAGACAAACGATGGGCCGGTTCACGCGCTGAAGGACGTGAACCTGACGATCGATAAAGGTGACTTTGTCAGTTTTATCGGACCTTCGGGTTGCGGTAAGACCACTTTTCTTCGCTGTATCGCGGCGCTGGAAACGCCGACCGGGGGTACCTTGACCGTTAACGGCATGAGCCCCGATGAGGCGCGGAGAAACCGGGCTTATGGCTATGTGTTTCAAGCGGCAGGTTTGTATCCGTGGCGTACGATTGCCAAGAACATCAAACTGCCGCTTGAGATCATGGGATACTCTTCTGCCGAACAGGAGGAGAGGGTGAGTAAGGTTCTGGAACTTGTTGACCTTGAAGGATTTGGTGGTAAATTTCCCTGGCAGTTATCTGGCGGGATGCAGCAACGGGCCAGCATTGCCCGGGCGCTTGCCTTCGATGCCGACATCCTGCTGATGGACGAGCCGTTTGGCGCGTTGGATGAGATTGTGCGCGATCACCTGAACGAACAGCTTCTGGCGCTTTGGGCGCGGACCGAGAAGACGATTGGGTTCGTGACGCACTCGATCCCAGAAGCGGTGTATCTGAGCACTAAAATTGTGGTTATGAGCCCTCGGCCAGGACGGATCACGGATGTGATCGACAGCCCTCTGCCCAGGGAACGGCCTTTGGACATCCGTGACACGCCGGAATTCATCGAGGTTGCGCATCGTGTGAGGGATGGGCTGCGGGCGGGACATTCTTATGACGACTGAGCCGAACACGGATATGATCAGACGCGCCGTGCTGGATGACGTGACAGACTGCGCCAAGGTCATTCATGACTGGGCCACGCAAACAGACTGGATGCCCGAGGAATTGCCGGTAGAAGAATTGGCGAACATGATCCGCGTTGCTTTCGACGATCGTGAGATCTGGGTCGCCGGGGATCCGGTCGATTGCTATATGTCGGTTGATCCCGTACAGCAGAAAATCGGCGCGCTGTATTGCAGCCGAACCGGGCAAGGTGTCGGCAAGCGGTTTGTCGATATCGCCAAAGAGGGTCGGAATTTCCTCTGGCTGACGACACACAGACCCAACACGGCGGCACAGCGCTTTTATCGCCGGGAAGGGTTTGAAGTGACCGCAGAAGAACCGCCTGTGCCGCCCGACACCGTGTCCGTCTTTCGGATGGAGTGGCGCGCATGAAGCAGGTTGTTGCTGTCCTTACTGTTGTCGCTGCAATCGCTGTGATCTGGTACGCGGCCTGCGTTCCGATGAACATCAAGGGTGTTCTGAGTGAACTTGAACGTGGCGGTGCCGAGGTGCAGCCGCCTACTGCCAGCGCACGCCGGGACTTGGGTGAATTCAGCCTTGTTGCGAACAACACATTTGCGATCCCCGCCGCGTGGGAGCAGAAGAAACCCCGTTTGCCATCGCCCCATCAGGTCGTGATTGAACTGTGGGAAACGACCGTCGAGAAGAAGATCACCTCGAAACGATCGCTGATCTATCATGGTTGGGTGACCCTCAGCGCGACGATGCTTGGCTTTGTGATCGGCACGGGGCTGGGCATCTTGCTGGCTGTCGGGATCGTTCATAGCCGCGTAATGGATTTGTCGGTCATGCCGTGGGCCATTGTCAGCCAGACGATCCCCATTATTGCGCTGGCACCGATGATCATCGTTGTCCTGTATTCGGTGGGCGTGCAGGGGATCATCCCCAAGGCGATCATCTCGGCCTATCTGAGCTTTTTCCCGGTTGTCGTGGGTATGGTCAAAGGGTTGCGCAGCCCTGATGCCATGCAGTTGGACCTGTTGCGAACCTATAATGCCAGCCGGTCGCAAGGCTTTTGGAAGCTACGCCTGCCTGCGTCGATGCCTTACCTGTTCACGTCATTGAAAATCGGTATTGCGGCGTCCTTGGTCGGTGCAATCGTGGGTGAACTGCCGACGGGGGCCGTGGCCGGGCTGGGCGCTCGATTGCTTGCGGGCAGTTATTATGGCCAGACGGTTCAGATCTGGTCGGCCCTGTTTGCAGCGGCCATTCTGGCGGCTTGTCTGGTCGGGTTGCTCGGTTTGATAGAGCGTACGGTCCTCAAGCGGATGGGGATGGCGCAATGATGTTGGTTATCCTTGCTCTGCTGCTATGGGGTTTTGGCTGGTGGTTGAACAGCCGTCTGGCCAGTGGTCCTCAGGCTGACAGTCAGATCGTTCGCTTTCTGGCGCCGGTGATTTTCGGGCTGACCGTTATCGGGGCATGGGAGTTGTTGGTTCGCGGACTTGAGGTTCCGCTGGTCATCCTGCCTGCGCCTTCTGCCATCGCGCTGCGCTTTGGCGACAGCCTTGATATTCTGTGGGCGGATTTTGTTCAGACCATCCTGAAAGGTGCGCTCAGCGGATATGTCATCGGGTGTGGGGCTGCTTTCCTGATGGCCATTGCTGTGGATCGGTGGGACTTCCTGCGCCTCGGGCTTTTGCCGGTTGGGAATTTCGTGGCCGCTCTGCCCATCGTCGGTACGGCACCTATCCTTGTCATGTGGTTCGGGTTTGATTGGCACTCCAAGGCGGCGGTTGTCGTTGTGATGGTGTTCTTCCCGATGCTGGTCAACACCGTTGCCGGTCTGCGCGAAGCGACCGCGATGCAGCGCGACTTGATGGAGACATATGCTGCAACCTATTGGCAGAGTTTTCTGAAGCTGCGTCTGCCCGCGGCGATGCCTTTCGTTTTCAACGGGTTGAAGATTTCGACAACTTTGGCTTTGATTGGAGCCATTGTGGCAGAGTTCTTTGGCTCGCCAATCGTGGGGATGGGCTTTCGGATTTCTACCAGCGTCGGTCAGCTGTCGCTTGATATGGTCTGGGCCGAGATCGTCGTGGCTGCGCTGGCCGGCACCGCTTTTTATGGCCTTGTCGCCGGCATCGAAAAGGTCGTGACGTTCTGGCACCCGTCACAACGCGGATAAGAAAAGGAATAATTCAACAGACCTCGAAAACGGGGCAACCATAAGCAACTAGGAGATATGAAGATGAACAAGCTACTTAGCGGGGCGGTTGCCGCCTTCAGTTTGGCAGCCAGCACGGCGCTTGCGGCGGACGAAGTGACGTTGCAGTTGAAATGGGTCGGGCAGGCGCAATTTGCCGGCTACTTCGTGGCAGAAGCAAAAGGTTTCTACGACGAAGAAGGGCTTGATGTCACAATCAAACCGGGTGGCCCCGATATTGCACCGGAACAGGTGATTGCCGGTGGCGGAGCAGATGTCATCACGACATGGATGGCCGCTGGCTTGGCCGCGCGCGAGCGTGGCGTTCCGTTGGTGAACATCGCGCAACCATTCAAAACGGGCGGTTTGCAGGTGAACTGCCTGAAATCCACCGGCGTCGAAACCCCCGAGGATTTCCCAGGTCGCACTATGGGGGTTTGGTTCTTTGGCAATGAATATCCGTTCTATGCCTGGATGGCGTCCTTGGGCATCGAAACAGATGGTGCCGATGATAACGGAGTCACGGTTCTGAAGCAGGCGTTTTCTGCAGATCCTCTGATCCAGGGGCAGGCGGATTGCATCTCCACCATGACTTACAACGAATACCGTCAGATCCTTCAGGCCGGTATCACGCCCGAAGAATTGGTGACGTTCAACTATCTTCAGATGGGCTTCGGGATGCTCGAGGATGGACTGTATGTCATGGAAGAGAACCTGAGCGATCCTGAATTCGTCGACAAGATGGAACGTTTTGTGCGGGCCTCAATGAAGGGCTGGAAATACGCAGCCGAAAACCAGGAAGAGGCTGCGGAAATCGTGCTGGAATTCGATGAGACAGGCGCGCAGGAACTGGACCATCAGGTCTATATGATGGGTGAGGTCGCAAAGCTGATTGCAGGATCGGACGGAGCGCTGGACCCTGCCGATTACGAACAGACAGTGAAAACGCTGCTGTCGGCCGTTTCCGCAGAAAACCCGGCTATCACCAAAGAGCCCGAAGGTGCCTGGACGCACCAGATCACGGATGCGGCATTGAACTGACGTCAGCCGACGACATGAGCGATTTCAGCGCGGCCCCAATCGGGGCCGCGTTTTTGATTTCAGATGCCGGAATTGTGTCTGTACTCGCTTCAAAAACAGAGTAGTATTTACTTGTAAATTAACGCATTTCGTACGAGATGCATGTTGCTTGGTAAAAAATGCAGGGATTTGCGTCAGAATTCAGCTCAGCGGTTGCTTTGATCCTCGAAGGAGACTCAGAGCTTTGGGCGATTGTGTTGTTGTCTCTGAAAGTATCCGTGTTTGCCGTGCTGATTTCTGCCCTGATCGGTATGCCTGTCGGGGCTGCTTTGGCAGTGGCCCGGTTTCCGGGGCGGCGGATGATCATTGTTCTGATGAACGCCCTGATGGGGTTCCCTCCGGTCGTCGTGGGCTTACTGGTCTATCTGATGCTGTCCCGGTCCGGCCCTTTGGGTGTGCTTGAGCTTTTGTATACCCCGACGGCCATGATCATTGCGCAAGTGGTTTTGGTCACCCCGATCGTCGCAGCACTGACCCGACAAGTCGTCGAGATGCTGGCCGAGGAATATTCCGAACAGTTGCGATCTTTGGGCGTGTCCCGCCTTGCATCAGTCCCGGTGCTGCTGTGGGACGCGCGACTGGCTTTGGTTACGGCTTTGCTGGCGGGTTTCGGACGCGCCATCGCCGAGGTCGGCGCTGTGATCATAGTGGGCGGAAACATCAACCACGTGACGCGCGTCATGACGACAACCATCGCGCTTGAGACCTCGAAAGGGAATCTGGCGCTGGCACTGGCGCTGGGGGTCATCCTTATCGGGATTGCAGTGGCTGTGAATGCAATGGTCAGCGCTGTCAGTTTGCGGGCCGAGCAGGAGGGGTTGCGCCATGCGTGATCTGCTCTGTGAAATGGCGAATTGCCTGAGGGTTGAGGATTTGCGTATCCGCAGCAAGGGCAAGACGTTGCTGGATGTCCCTTCGCTGGTTCTGGATGGGCCGGGGCCAACGTTGATCCTTGGTCCCAATGGCGCTGGCAAAAGCCTGCTGTTGCGCTGCCTGCATGGCCTGATCACACCGAATCGGGGGCGAGTGATTCAGGATGGAGAGCCTTTGGGCGCAGTGCAGAAGGCCCGTCAGGCCATGGTGTTCCAGCAACCGGTGTTGCTGCGCCGGTCCGTTGCTGCAAACCTCGATTTCGTTCTCAAACGTCAGGGGATGGCGCGAACAGCCAGAAAGGCACGTATCGCCGAGCTGCTGGCCGAAGGTGGACTCGACGGCAAGGCCCGGCAACCCGCGCGGTCATTGTCCGGGGGCGAGGCGCAGCGATTGGCAATCCTGCGAGCGCTGGCGTTGGAGCCCGAGACCTTGTTTCTTGACGAGCCGACCAGCGCCCTTGATCCTAGCGCGACCCAGATGATCGAGAAAATGGTGTTACGCGCCTCGAAGCGGGGCGTACGGATTGTGATGGTGACGCATGATATCGGACAGGCCCGACGTTTGGCCGCGGATGTGGTCATGATGCAGGGCGGACATGTGGTGGAACACGGCACCGCAAAACAAGTTTTGAATGCCCCCGAAAGTGACGCGGCGCGTCGTTATCTCGCGGGTGGGTTGGTTACCTAAAAAGATAGAACGGAGAGAATGATGTTCCGGGCATTAATTCGGGCAGCAGTGATGGCCTATGGCCTGTCGGCCAGTGTGGTTTCGGCCGAAGAGCCGTTTATCGTGGTGCAGTCGACAACATCAACGCAAAACTCGGGGCTGTTGGAACACATCCTGCCATGGTTCGAAGCGGAGTCAGGCATTGATGTTCGTGTTGTCGCGGTTGGAACCGGTCAGGCGATCCGAAACGCGATCAACGGGGACGGAGATGTTCTACTGGTTCACGCAAAGCCTGCCGAAGAGAAATTCGTGGAAGACGGCTGGGGCGTCGAGCGAAAAGATCTGATGTATAACGATTTCGTTCTGGTTGGCCCGAAATCTGACCCGGCCGGAATTCGTGGCGGCACTGATATCTTGGCCGCGCTTTCAGCCATTGCCGAGGCTGAAGCCGTATTTGCGTCACGTGGTGATGACAGCGGAACTCATAAAGCTGAGCTGAGCCATTGGTCTGCGGCTGGGCTGGACCCGACTGAAGCATCAGGCGCGTGGTATCGTGAGACAGGGTCCGGCATGGGGGCGACCCTGAACGTGGCCAGCGGCATGGACGCCTATACTCTGACGGATCGGGCCACGTGGCTGTCTTTTGGAAACAGGGGTAATCTTGAGGTTTTGATCGAAGGCGATCCAAGCCTGTTCAATCAATACGGTGTAATCCTTGTGAATCCTGAAAAGCACTCGCATGTGCGGGCAGCTTCCGGCCAACGATTTATCGACTGGCTGACCGGGCCGGACGGGCAGGAGGCAATCGCTTCGTTCAGGTTGGACGGGCAGCAGGTGTTTTTCCCCAATGCTCAATAATTTGGCCTGCGGCCAACCCTTACGGGGTGAGTATTTTTGAAAAGATGAAGCGGCGGGTGGTGGTTCACCCGCTGGCGCCATTGTGGTGGATGGTTCCAAGTCCCGACAGATCGTAGGAACCGAATTCGCGGGCTCGTTGCGTGAAGTGATCCGAGCGCAGCAGCGTTATCAGTTTTTGCATTGGCGGATCGAAAAATGACCTGCGCCAGATCGCCAGGTCCAATCGTTCGTTATGAGTGGGAACAAAGCCCAGATTATAGAGCCCGGCCAAAGCACCCAGTCCGAAACCGGCCTCAGCCTTTTGGTCGTGAAGCGCGATGGCCAGTTCCTCTTCGGTGCGCGCGCAGCCGGGGCGAATATCCAGATCGTCACGGCTCATGCCATGGGATTCAAGCAGGAAATCGAACAGGCGTTGGCTGGCCGCACTGTCCTGACGCAGGATCACGGAGCGCGATTTGAGATCGTCGAACGTGTTGATGTCCGAAACGCCGGGGGCAAGAAGCAGCCCGCGTTCGCGCCGCGCGACTTCGTACAGGATGACCGGAGCTTCACCCAGGGCATCGCGTAGGGATTTGTTGTTGAACCCACCATCTTCGTGGATGTGCAACACAGCGGCCTGCGCGTTGCGGTCGCTCAGCCGCGTCAGCCCGTCGAATGAGCCGTCGTAATAAGTTGCCAGACCAGAGCCGCTTTCGCGCAGTGCCCAGTCCAGCAAAGGGTCATGACTTCCTGCGACGATTGGGGGCAGTGGAGGTTCGGCGACGTGCGGACCCGAGCGCGAAGCATTGAGCCAAGCCACGATTTCGGCCCTTGGAAACAGCAGTTTCCCCATGGCGCGCACGCAAGGCACTTCACCAGACGACGCCAGATCATACGCTTTGCGTTCGCCGATGCGCAGCAGTTCGGCCAGTTCTTTGGTGGTCAGGTATTCGGACATTCAGTCGAGGCGCACAGCCGAACCCGAGCCCGCATCTGCGGTGCTGAACCCCATTTGTTGCAGTGCAAAGGGGGCTGCGACAGCGATGACGACCATTGCGGCCACGGCGGCAAGAAAGGCTTTCATTGGTCTCCTCCGGCTCAGTTCTCGGGTGCCGTTGCGCGGCGTAGAAAGGCGATCAGGTCATCGCGATCCTGCGCTTGGGTGATCCGCTGCATCGGCATCTTTGAACCCGGAATGTAGTGGTCCGGCCCCTCGTCGAAAAGGGCATTTATCGTTTCGTCATTCCAAATGATATCAGAGTCTTGCAGCGTGTCCGAGTAGAAATATTCCGGTAGCGTGCCTGCCTTGCGCCCGAAGACACCGTGCAGGGTCGGCCCTGCGCGCCGCTGTCCGTTCGGTGTCAGGCTGTGACAGATCGAGCATTTGCGGACAAACTGGCGTTCACCGTTGCTCATGTCCTGCGGATTTTTCAGAAAACCTGGCTCAGTCGAGGCCATCTGTTCCTGATCGCCCAGAGCTGTAATCGGCCAACTGTACATCGCCTGGTCAATGCCGCCTGCGTGGATGTTCTGGCCATCTGCGGAAAAGGCCAGCGCCCAGACCGGTCCGCGCAGGGTGGCCCGGAAATCCTGCGCGATTTGCCATTCGGCCGTGTCGATCATCATGATAAAGCCTTCGCCATCGCCCATTGCCAACAGGCGGCGATCCGGGCTGAGCGCCAGCGCCAAGATCGGGCGACGTTCAAGGGTGAAGTCCCGTTCCTCGCCGGTTTCCAGATCGCGGATGCGGGTCACTCCGTCTACTGCGCCATAGGCGAGCCAGCCGTCCTGCTCGTTCAGTATCAATTCGTTCAGGCCAAACCCATGCTCGACAATGCGCTGCGTTTCCTGACCATCGGACACGTCCCAAAGGCGCAGAGAGCCATCCATGCCTGCCGAATACAGCGCGCTGCCATCCAAGGAAAACACCACTGCGTTTACGCCACTGCCGGTCGGCCCCAGCATCCTGCCCTCGGACCCGTCCACCGGCCACAGCCCGATGGTTCCGTCCCAACTGGCGGTGGCCACATGGGTTTTCGATGCCGCGATGCTGACGATCTTGCCCTTGTGCTGACCTACGATTTCGCCGCCCGGCCAGCGGCGCAGGGTAAAGTCGTCCCCTGCGGAATATATGGCGGTTCCGTTGAAGGCGACGCTGTTCACAGCCGCTTCATGGCCCTCCAGCCATTGCGGCCTTTGGTCCGACCACAGGCCGACCGAATTGTCGAAACTAGCCGTGGCGATCCTGCCGTCGGGCGCGGTGGCGATCCCCATGATTGGCCCGCCGTGACCCTTGAGCGTGAAAAACTCGGCCATGGCGGGTAGGGGGATCAGCGCCAGGGCCAGGATCAGCCCGCGCATCTATTCGGCGGGCGAGGCTGCTGCCTTGCCAGCCTCTTTTTCCTGCACCTCTTCCAGCCATAGCGAGTGGTGCTCGCGGGCCCATTGTTCTTCGACCTCACCGGTGCCCATGGCGTCAAAGGCTCCTTCCATGCCGACGGAGCCAAGGTAGATATGGGCGATGATGATGGCGATGAACACATAGGCGACCATCACGTGCCAGACTTGTGCATATTGCATCTCTTCCTGTGGGGACATCTGCACGGGCAGGTTTAGGCCCAGCATCTGTGGAATCCCAGTGGCATTGGCGACCGAGAATGTCTTGGCAAACATCGGCAGTTCAAACGGGAACAGCAACGACAGGCCCGACAAGCTGATCGAGACACCCAGCAGGATACAGGCCCAGAAAATGACCTTTTGGCCCGCATTGAATTTCTTGGCCGGCGGATGGCTACCCTTGGTGAACAATCCCCCTCCGGCGGCCAGCCATTTCAGGTCGATGCGGTTGGGGATGTTATGGGCAATCCAGTTTACGGTGATGATGATCAGTCCCAGCATAAAGGCCCATGCAAGGTTGTTATGCAGCCATTTGCAGCCCTGAGCGACGGTGGCGAACCCTTCTTTCCCGAAAATCGGGATCAGGAAGTCGCGGCCATAGAGGGTCAGCAGGCCGGTGATCGCTAGCACGATGAACGACCCGGCGAACAGCCAGTGACCAAACCGTTCAAACCCGTTGAAACGTGTAACTGTCCTGCCGGTTCTCTCTCCGTCGATGCGAATTTTGCCGCGGATCAGGAAAAACAGCAGAATGATGGCCGCCATTCCGGCCACAATGTAGCCCCCGTATTCGCGCAGCGGCCCGGTGCGAAAGTTCAGCCACCACATGCCGCCGTCCTGGATCAGCACACCCGCTGCGGGTCCGGCAGATGAAACGGTGGTGTTGGCCGAGCCGTATCGTATCGCGCGATAGACATCGCTGTCTGATGCCACGCCGCGTGTGCCCAACTGGCCCAGCAACCCCTCGGCGTTACCCTGACCTGTGTTTTCCGAGCGATAGCTGTTATCTAACTTTTCGCCCCGCTGACGCACCAGAATATCCTCAAGCGTGCTCGCCCCGCCGGTTGCGCTGCGATCCGGGGCCGGGGGTTCAGAGGTGTCCTGCGCCCAAGCGGCTCCGGTCAGGAATATCGAAACGAGCAGACATTGGATCAGGCGCATCTGGCTATCCTCTTGTACAAATTCGGGTCAGCGGTCAAAGCCGCCGATTTGTTGGTGAAAGACCGCACCTACCGGAGACAACGCGGCGCGCAGGTCGTCATTCGCAGGTCCGTACACGTCCAACTGAACAGGAGTCAGAAGCGACAGGAAACGGTCTGCGAAATTTGCACCGAAATTTTGCATGTGGATCATTGCATCATCGGAACTGGCATAGCGTTCGTAGATGTGGACCGTGTTGTCGGTCAGGTGCCACTCATAGCTGTTGGCACCGGTTTCCTGCAACGTGGCTTCGACCATCTCAGCCATAAGGGCCTGGAACTCGGCTTTCTTTTCGGGGTTGAGGTTCAGTTTCAGCAGCCAGTAGATATCGTCGGTCATCGTCGCTCCGCCACGTTGAGGATATGCTGCGACGACTTTTTCAAGACCCCGCGCAACTTAAAGACAGCCCCCGACGCGAAGCAGGGGCTGTCGCTCTTAATAAAGATCTTAGCCGTCTTTCTGGTCGTAGGCCGTGCCCCAACCCCATGCGCCCGAACCGAAGCCGCGCGCGACGACACGTTCGCGGTAAACGGCAGACACCACGTCGCCGTCACCAGCGAGCAGGGCCTTGGTGGAACACATCTCGGCGCAGATGGGCAGCTTGCCCTCGGCGATCCGATTGCGACCGTATTTGGCGAACTCTGCGGTCGAGTGCGTTTCCTCGGGGCCGCCGGCGCAGAAGGTACATTTGTCCATCTTGCCGCGCGATCCGAAGTTGCCCGCCTGCGGGTATTGCGGCGCGCCGAAGGGGCACGCGTAGAAGCAATAGCCGCAGCCAATGCACAGGTCTTTGGAGTGCAGGACGACCCCTTCTTCGTTCTGATAGAAGCAGTCGACCGGGCACACCGCCATGCAAGGCGCATCCGAACAATGCATACAGGCCACCGAGATCGAGCGTTCACCCGGGTTGCCGTCATTGATCGTCACCACCCTGCGGCGGTTGATGCCCCACGGCACCTCGTGTTCGTTCTTGCACGCGGTCACGCAGGCGTTGCACTCGATGCAGCGTTCAGCGTCGCAGAGAAACTTTGCTCTAGCCATTAATCGTCCTCCTTACGCTGCCGAGATTTTGCAGAGAGTACATTTCGTCTCTTGCATCTGGGTTACTGAATCGTAGCCATAGGTCTGGGCGGTGTTGGAACTTTCACCCAAGACATAGGGATCGGCTCCTGCGGGATATTTGTGCCGCAGGTCCTCGCCCTGGAAATGGCCGCCGAAGTGGAACGGCATGAAGGCCACACCGGCACCGACCCTGTTGGTCAGCATTGCCATCACCTTGACCTTGCCGCCTTCCGGACCTTCGACCCAGACCTGTTGCCCGTCACGGATACCAAGGTTGTTGGCATCGCGCGGGTTGATCTCGACGAACATGTCCTGCTGCAGCTCGGCCAGCCACGGGTTCGACCGGCTTTCCTCACCGCCGCCTTCATATTCGACCAGACGACCTGACGTCAGGATTATCGGGTAATCCTTTGAAAAGTCGTTCTTCTGGATCGAAGCGTAAAGGGTGGGCAGGCGATAAGCCTGACGGTCTTCATAGGTCGGATAGTCCTCCACCAGATCGCGCCGGTTGGTATAGAGCGGCTCACGATGTAGTGGGATCGGATCCGGGAAGGTCCAGACGACCGCGCGGGCCTTGGCGTTCCCGAAGGGCGCACAGCCATGCTCAATCGCAACACGCTGGATACCGCCGGACAGGTCGGTTTTCCAGTTTGTCTCTGGTCCCGCAACAGCGTCTATAGCTGCGCGTTCCTCGGCTGTCAGGTCGCCGTCCCAGCCAAGGTCCATCAGCATCTGCATCGTGAATTCGGGATAGCCGTCCTGAATTTCCGATCCAACACTATAGACCCCTTCGGCCAGAAGGTTGTCGCCATCGCGCTCCACGCCAAAGCGGGCGCGGAAGGTCAGGCCGCCTTCGGCCACCGGTTTCGACATGTCATACAGGTTTGGTGTCCCCGTATGACCCATCTCGGCCGTTCCCCAGCAGGGCCAGGGCAGACCGTAATACTCGCCGTCGTTTGGTCCGCCAATGGCTTGCAGCGTGGTTCTGTCGAACGTGTGCTGGTTGGCCATGTGGCTTTTCAGACGTTCCGGCGACTGACCGGTGTAACCGATGGTCCAGAGTCCCGCGTTGAATTCACGCGTGATGCTTTCAACATTCGGGGTTTCCGGGTCTTCCATCTCGATATTGCGGAAGAACCGATCCGCCCAGCCGAACTTGTTGGCGAACTTGGCCATGATGACCTCGTCCGGCAGGCTTTCGAACAGCGGATCAACCACTTTGTCGCGCCACTGCAGCGACCGGTTCGACGCCGTGACCGAGCCACGGGTTTCGAACTGTGTGCAGGCGGGCAACAGATAGACGCCATCGGTGCGGTCATGCAGAACGGCGGAAACGGTGGGATACGGGTCGATCACGACCAGCATGTCCAGCTTCTCCATCGCCGTCTTCATCTCCGGGCCTCGCGTTTGCGAGTTCGGAGCGTGACCCCACAGCACCATGGCACGGACGTTGTTGTCCTGATCCATGTTGGCCGGGTCTTCGAGAACACCATCGATCCAGCGGGAGACCGGGATGCCGCGCTCGTTCTGCAGCGACTTGTCCTTGCCTTCCTTGTCCTTGATTGAAGCGAACTGACCAGCCAGCCATTCCGGTTCTTCACCCCAGACTCGTGCCCAGTGACCCCATGCGCCTTTCGACAGGCCATAATAGCCGGGCAGGGTGTGGGACAGAACACCAAGGTCCGTCGCGCCCTGAACATTGTCATGGCCGCGGAAGATGTTGGTGCCACCACCCGAGGTGCCCATGTTGCCAAGCGCAAGCTGAAGCACGCAGTAGGCGCGGGTGTTGTTGTTGCCGTTGGTGTGCTGCGTGCCGCCCATGCACCAGATCACCGTGCCGGGACGGTTGTTGGCCATGGTGCGCGCAACACGCTTGAGCTGCGAGCCGGGTGTGCCGGTGACGCGCTCAACCTCATCAGGAGTCCATTTGGCGACCTCTTCCTGAATCTGGTCCATGCCCCAGACACGGGTGCGGATGAACTCTTTGTCCTCCCATCCGTTGTCGAAGATGTGCCACAGGATACCCCAGATCAGAGCAACGTCGGTGCCGGGACGGAACCGCACATACTCATCCGCATGTGCTGCAGTGCGCGTGAATCGCGGGTCGCAGACGATCAGCGGGGCGTTGTTCTGCTCTTTCGCGCGCAGAACATGCAACAGCGAGACGGGGTGCGCCTCGGCCGGGTTGCCGCCGATGATGAAGATGGCACGCGAGTTATGGATGTCGTTGTACGAATTGGTCATGGCGCCGTAGCCCCATGTGTTCGCAACACCCGCAACAGTGGTCGAGTGGCAGATACGGGCCTGATGGTCCACGTTGTTCGTGCCCCAATAGGCGGCGAACTTGCGGAACAGGTAGGCCTGTTCGTTGTTATGTTTCGCGGACCCCAGCCAGTATACGCTGTCCGGCCCGGATTCTTCGCGGATATTCATCATGCCGTCGCCGATCTCGTTGATCGCTTGATCCCAGCTGATGCGTTTCCACTCACCACCTTCCTTTTTCATCGGATATTTCAGGCGGCGTTCGCCATGGGCATGCTCGCGGACCGAGGCCCCCTTGGCACAGTGCGCACCCAGGTTGAACGGGCTGTCCCAGCCGGGTTCCTGCCCGACCCAGACGCCGTTCTGCACTTCGGCGACGACTGTACAGCCGACCGAGCAGTGGGTGCATACGGATTTGATATTCTCAACGGCGGTGTTGGCCGCTGTTTGGGCGCTGGCTGGCGTCACGGTTCCACCCGTGGCGCTGATCGCGGCAAGGCCGCCGATCGTCAGGCCCGAGCCACGCAGGAATGCGCGGCGATCGACGGTTTTCTCGCCGACCTGGGACAGGATACTTGTCCGCTGGGGGCGTCTCGCAACCCCGTTGGTCTTTTTCCTAAGCATTTCTTTCCTCCCTTGCGCGCCGTGTCAGCCACGGCTGGCTTGGTACTGCTAATGCCGACGTCAGGGCCAATCGCAACCGTCTGTCGGGGTGAAGGCGTCCGGTCATGAACCGGGTGCTTTCCTCGTGCTAGAAGCGTGTGCTTTCTATGTACGCGCGCGTGTGCGCGGTATCCTGAATGCGGGTTTCATCCGTCGGCAGCTCGGCTGCTTCGGCCTGTCCGCTCAGGCTGGCAGCGGCGACGGCAGCGGGGGCTGCGGTTCCGGCCAGTTTCAGGAAGTCGCGGCGGGTTGCGCCTTCTTCCTTGGTCTTGCTCATGGGCTCCTCCTGTCCCAATTGCGGTTTGATGCCATGGGCATCGGCGAAAGGCGGATTACTCCGCCGTCATTCGGAAGGCTTCGCGTTCGATCTCCATGAACACCCGACCGGCGGTGCCGACGGATGCATAGAGAACCGAGTTCTCGGCGGCTTCCAAATCCGAATAGAAATGCGTGGCCCAGGGGCCGATATGTTTGCTCCAGAACGCTTTCTGGTCTTCCAGAGAGGCGGGGGCGCCGAAACGCCCAACGATCATCCCCGCC
The DNA here is from genome assembly GCF_056533985.1 of Ruegeria sp. E8. Taxonomy (NCBI): domain Bacteria; kingdom Pseudomonadati; phylum Pseudomonadota; class Alphaproteobacteria; order Rhodobacterales; family Roseobacteraceae; genus Ruegeria; species Ruegeria sp. E8. The sequence goes on along the minus strand of NZ_JBQFOY010000002.1, from coordinate 72,854 downwards.
ATCATTTCCATCAGCGAGGCGATGTTGTCCTCGGGTTCGAACACGTTCTGGGCGCGGGTGATCCCACGGACCGCCATATCGTTGCGCAGTTGCGCCAAAGGTTTCTCGTTCAGGAACCCCGTCAGGTAGAAGCTGGCATAGGGCAGCAACTCGCCTCGGCCCAGACCGATGAACAGTGCGTTGAATTCGCGTTCCGCAGCGGCGGGTTTGGTGACTTTGGCCACCCGCGCCATGGCCTGTATTGCCTGACCAAGATCGGTGTCGTCCCCGGTCAAACCCGCCATCTGTTCCAACAGCATCTGATCCGGCGGTCCTGACAGCAACAGCCCGAGAAAGTTGTAGAAATCCGCGCGCAGGCGATCCTCGGCCGAGACATCCATGTTTTGCGCGTTGCTTGCGGTCATTCGGTCATCCTTCAAATTCAAAAGTCATGCGGCGTGGGGCCGGGGGCAGATCGATGTCTTCCGGCTCATCAGCCTGAGCCACCTGCACAGGCTGGGGCACAGGTTCCGGTTCAGCCGGTTCAAGCTCGGATTCCGGGTCGTCGCTTTCGTCGGCGATCTCTTTAATCTCTTCCGCCTCGGCAGCGAGCGCTTCGACATGGGCCAACATGCCTTTACCCACCTGATAGGCTGTCTGGATATTTTCGATCACACAGGCGGCGTCGGTGTAATCTTCGCCATAGTCCACCAGCCCGTCGACATTGGCCAGGACCGGGTTCAATCGCCACAATCGCCGCAGCGCACGGCGGCGCAGGCGATCGGGAACGGCCTTGGCCATGAAGCCTGAGACATCGTCTCCGGCCTGTAACTGATCGGGGTCGGGCAGGTTGAATTCCGCGAGAATTTCGGCGTCGGTTTTTTCTTCCAGTTCCGCCCGCTGTTCTGCGATGGCCTGTTCCTGCGCCGCTACAACCTCAGCTTCGGCCTCGGCCTGAACCGCTGCCTTCCGGCGCGACCAGAAATCGCGGGCTTCGGTCATTGCAGTACCCTCCGCGGGGCACGGTAGACATCGGATGTCTGCCGAATGCGCGCGTCGCCCTTGCCGTCTTCTACCAGATCGGTCCGCTTCTTGTCGCGACGGCGTTTGACGAAGACTTCGTGCTGATGATGCTTAAGGGTGAAATCTCGCACCCAGGCGATCAGCCCTTCGGTCATGGGGATTTTCTCGACAATCTCTTCACCTGTGTCCGCGTAATCCTGCCCTTCGAACGGAGAGGCAGTGATCAACACCGCGTTCAGAGGGGTGTCGCCCTTCAGCTCATCCCGCAGCACCAGGTAAATAGAAGGTTGGCCATCGGAAAGGTTGACCATATAGGCCTCGGTTTCGTCGGCCCAGAGGGTAAGGGGGAGGGTGGCGGCATGATACTCCACGGCATCGCCTTCGCGGCGCAGTTCCTGCCACTCGGCAGGCCCCGCGCCAGGTAACAAAGCCACCGCGCGCCAATTCCATCGAGCCCAACGGGTGACCCCGGGCGTTTTGCGCACTATGACGCCAACCGGCATTTCGATCTGGCTTGCGGCCTTGGCCACTGTTTCCTCCCCGAAAGGCTCTCCCCTGCCTTTCCCAGTCCACTATGGTACACAAGTTAGCTTCGTGCCAAGTCCACGCCCTACGACTTTGGTCGTAGTTCGGGGTAGCAACTGCGTGATCAGGTCCAAAGAACGCTTTTGTTTCATGACATTTTGCTGCGGAATACAGCCCTGTACCTGACATTCGGCGAGGGGTTGAAGTTGCCGTGCCGGATGTACAGCCTAAAGTGCATGAGATCGGGACCGTGTCCCGAGGGAGGGGACATGGGTACGAAACTACTGCTATGCGATTGCGCCGGTACTCAGGCGCTGGACCCGGACAGGATCGAGAGCGCCTGTGGTATCAGCTGTTCCAAGGTGCATACCGCGCTTTGCACGACCGAACTGCAATCGGCCGCGAAGTTGATGCAGGATGGCGAAACGGTTGTTGCCTGCCAGCAAGAGCAGGAGGTGTTCCAATCCCTTGCCGAAGACCTGAACATCGACGCGCCCGGATTTGTCGATCTGCGTGACCGGGCCGGATGGTCCGATCAGGGCGCTGATGCGACCCCGAAGATGGCCGCCCTGGCAGCCGAGGCGCTATTGCCGCAACCCGTGACGCCCAGCGTGGATGTTTTCAGCGAAGGCACCTGTTTCATCATCGGTCCAGGCGCAGTGGCCTTTGATCTGGCAGAGCGGTTGGCAGGCACTTTGGCAGTGACTGTTCTGACGACGGAACAATCTGAACCTGTCTCGCGGGCTTTTGATGTGGTTCGGGGAAGGCTGCGCTCTGTTTCCGGTGCGCTTGGTGGGTTTTCGTTGCATTTGGACGAGCTGCAGCAGGTCGTGCCCGGAGGACGCGGCGCATTTGCATGGACTGACCCAAAGGACGGGGCGCATTCGGCCTGCGACATTATTCTCGATTTGACCGGCGGTACGCCTTTTGTGCAGGCCCCGACCAAGCGCGAAGGCTACCTGCGGGCCGATCCAAAAGATGCCGTCGCAATCGAACGGCTGGCCTTTGAGGCCGTGCATCTGGTCGGGACATTCGAAAAACCCCTTTATGTACGGATGGAAGAAACCCTTTGTGCCCATTCCCGGGCCGAACAGGTGGGGTGTTCCAACTGCCTGGACATCTGCCCAACCGGAGCGATTACCCCCGCGGGCGAGCATGTCGCAATCGATCCAATGGTCTGTGCGGGCTGCGGGGCGTGTGCTGCCCTGTGTCCCTCGACGGCCATAACCTACGAGGACCCAACCGTTTCGGCGCTGTTGTCGCGGATGCACATTCTGGCGCGCACCTATCGGCGGGCGGGCGGTACCGCGCCCCGGCTGCTTGTGCATGATGCCCATGGGGCCGAGATGATCCGGTTAGCAGCGCGGTTCGGGCGTGGTTTACCTTCGGCTGTTATTCCGTTGGAAATGAACGTTATATCCGGTTTCGGACATGCCGAGATGCTGGCGGCTTTGGCGCATGGTTTTGCCCGGGTGGATGTGCTGCTCGCCCCAACGACCGAACGAGATGCTTTGGTCCGTGAACTTGAACTGGCACGCGCTATCGCAGGCTCGGACGGGATAGGTCTGATCGACGAAGCTGACCCCGATGCCATGGCTGCGCTGCTATATGATCAGGCAGTACCGCAGCCGTTGGGTGATCCGGTTTTGCCGCTGGGCAATCGCCGGCAAATCGCGCGTTTGGCGGCGCAGGCGTTGAACCCTAAGGCTGACGCACCGTTGCCGTTGCCGGAGAACGCGCCTTATGGGGCCGTCGCGGTAAATACGGACAGCTGCACCCTGTGCCTCAGCTGTGTGTCCCTCTGTCCTTCCGGTGCTTTGATAGATAACCCGGACATGCCGCAACTGAACTTCCAGCAGGACGCCTGTCTGCAATGCGGTATGTGCAAGACCATATGCCCCGAAGATGCAATCACTCTGGTGCCACAGCTGGATCTGAGCGATGTGGCTCTGTCACAGCAGGTTCTAAACGAGGAAGAACCCTTTGCCTGCGTGGAATGCGGGGCGCTGTTCGGGGTGAAATCCACCGTTGAGCGGATCATGGAGAAATTGTCAGGCACGCATCCGATGTTTGCCACATCTGATCAGGCACGGATGATCCAGATGTGTGACAATTGTCGGGTGAATGCGCAATTCAATCAGCAGGACAATCCGTTCCAGTCAAACCCAAGACCTCGGGTTGTCACCACCGAGGATTACTATTCGGACAGAAAGGATCACTGAAGCTGGAGCGGAGCCCCCAGATCAGCCGCGTCGATATGCGATACAAAAGCAAGGATCGCATCGAGATCGTCCAGCGTCATTTCGACCGGGTGGATGGGCGAAGGACGCTCGGGGTCAAAGGGGGGCGTCAGACCGTCGATTTGGGTGAAGGCAGGATGGGGGTTCAGCGCAAAGAACGCCTCAAACCGCTCAGTCCAGTCTGGCATTGCCCGCAAAACGGCAAAAGAGGGGGTCGATCCCAACCCGTTCATACGGTTCTTCGGTCCGATGACATGGCACCGCCCGCAATGGGTCATCGACAGCTCCTCGCCCAAGGCGGTATCGCCATCGACGGTGCCATCGGATTGCGCAGCTGTGATTTCGAAACTCGCAGAAAATGGCGCACCTTGCGCCGGGGCAAAGTTCTCGACCGTGCGTTTGCCGATATCCGACTGCAGCCAGTCGAGAAAACGGGCCTGACGGTCATTGTCTTCGATGCGCAGATGATAGATCACCCCGTCGCGGGCAAAGACCGGGTCACCGGGCGGCGCAGTTTCCAGCACCATAACCCCTGCATCATCCGCAATAACGCGTATCCCGGTCTTGAGAGAGAAGCGAGGAAGGATATGTTGCAACAGACCGGAGTCGTTCACCTCGGCCGGGGCCGCAAGGCCAATCGCCTCCTGGGACAAGGAAGGGGTGGCAGAGAGCGTCAGGCTCAGGCACATAAGGACAAAGCGCATGGCTCAGCGTAACTTTGCCGGGCGGGATGCGTCAAATAAACAGAAAGAGACGGAGACACATGCAATGAGCGGCGACCAGAATACGTCGATACGCACGCCCCTGTCAGCAGGGCACATACTTGGGAGAAAGGCATGAGTGTTCGTGACGCGGTTCTGGCGAACCTGAAAAAGATCACCGACCCTGTGTCAGGGCAGGATATTGTCAGTGCGGGTATCGTACGTGCATTGAATGTCGAAGGTGACACCGTGCGCTTTGTGCTTGAGATCGATCCAAAGCACGCCGAAAAGATGGAGCCCGTGCGCGCCACCGCCGAGAAAGCAGCGCAAATGGTAGACGGTGTGGCCACCGTCTCGGCCATGCTGACCGCGCATTCCGACAAGGCACCGCCCGATCTGAAACCGAAACCCAAGCCCTCGCAGACTGGGCCGCAGCCGGTTCCGGGTGTGGATCGGATCATTGCAGTAGCGTCAGGTAAAGGCGGTGTCGGTAAGTCGACCGTTTCGGCCAACCTCGCCTGTGCACTCGCTGCCGAAGGGCGACGTGTGGGTCTGCTGGATGCGGATGTTTACGGGCCGTCGCAACCCCGGATGCTGGGTGTCTCAGGCCGCCCGGCCAGCCCTGACGGCAAGACGATCCTGCCGTTGCGCAACCATGGCGTCACCATGATGTCGATGGGTCTGATGACCAATGAAGGTCAGGCTGTTGTCTGGCGCGGTCCGATGCTGATGGGGGCCCTGCAACAGATGATGGGGCAGGTGCAGTGGGGCGCGTTGGACGTTCTGATCGTCGACCTGCCGCCCGGTACCGGGGATGTGCAACTGACGTTGAGCCAGAAGTTTCAGGTGGACGGTGCCATCGTGGTCTCAACCCCGCAGGATGTGGCGCTGATCGACGCCCGCAAAGGGATCGACATGTTCAACCAACTCAAGACCCCGATCGTTGGGATGATCGAGAACATGTCCACGCATATCTGCTCGAACTGCGGACATGAAGAGCACGTGTTTGGTCATGGCGGCGTGGCCTCTGAAGCCGAAGCGCTGGGCGTGCCGTTGCTGGGTGAGATTCCGCTGCATCTGGAGATTCGTGTTGCCGCTGATGGAGGCGCGCCAATCGTGGTCAGCAAACCCGACAGCCCGCAGGCCGAGGCGTTCCGCAAGATCGCCCGCGACATGATCGCCAAAGGCAAGGCATGAGCGAACCGGTCTTTCCCCCCTTGTTGACGGGCCACCCGGTTCAGGGTGGGGAAGACCCGTTCGAGCGCGCGCAAGCCATGGCGGCGCTGGGCTGTGATGCCGGGACGGTGGTTTACAACATTCAGGCCGATTTCCTGCGGGTGGCGATTGTTTTCGCCCCCGAAGTTCCTCTGCACGATGCGATGGCGATGCTGCCGCTTTGCGCCGTAGGGTTCCAGAACGCGCTGGGCGCGCTGGCCCCGCCCGAAGTCGCGGTTCATCTGGGGTGGGATGGCCTGATTTGCGTGAACGGGGCCCGCTGTGGTCGGTTCCGAATTGCGGCCTCTACCACGGTTCCCGAGGAAGAGCCGGACTGGCTGGTCGTTGGTTGGGAATTGACGTTGCTGCAAACCAGTGACGCACCGGGTGAAAATCCCGATATCACAGCGCTTTACGATGAAGGCTGTGCCGAGGTTACGGCCACGCAACTGGTCGAAAGCTGGTCACGTCATATGCTGACCTGGCTCAACCGTTGGCAAGAGGATGGCAACGCCCCTCTGCACGCCGAATGGATGGGCCTGCTGCGCGGGGTCGGGGAACCGTTGATTGATGGCGGAGTGTTCCTTGGAACAGATGAGCGGTTCGGGATGCTGATCCGCGATGGCGTCGACACGCATCTGCGCCCCCTGACTGAATTGTTGGAGAACGGATGATGAAACTGGCCCGAGCGATCCATTTCGATGAAAGCGATATGAACGTGTTTCATTCTCCGGCCCGCACTGGTGAGTGGTGCGTTTCTGGCGGGTTCGAGTTTTCGAACTGGGGCCAGGGCGATCTTGAGGGCAAAGCGCGTCAGGCCTTTGCCAATGGTTGGCTGGGGTTGGAAACCTTTGGCCGGGTGACCTTTGTCGCCGTGACTCAGATCGAAGCTGCAGAGAAAGATCAGATCACGCGCAATCTGGCCGAACATTTTGTGCAACTCTACGGCGCGCCCTCGGTCGAAGCGGCAATGGGTGTGGCGCAAGCCGAAATCGATCACATGTCGGAACTGTGCGATGACCATGCCGCCAACACGCTGCTGACTGTGGCCCGAGAGCTGACCGAGACAGGAGTGCATGAGGCCTTTCGCGTGATCACTCCGCAAGACGCACAATTGGAGGCGCTGGCGGTTCACGGCTCGCTGGACGATTAAATCAGGTCGACGAAACCACCGAACTGTCCGCGTTTGAAGATCAGGCCCTTACCTGTGCGGTACATCACCTGATCCACTTGACCCACGATGATCAGATGATCCCCGGCATCGTGACGGGCGTGCAAGCTGCAATCAAACCGTGCCAGACAATTTGCCAGTTGCGGGCGGGACGCCTCATCAGCGACCCAGTCCGCATGAGAAAAATCCGTACCGTCGCGGGCGAAACGCAGTGCCTGATCCTGCTGCTCCTGCGCCATGACGTGGATCGAATAGTGATCACAGGAACTGAACGTATTGAAACGGTTCGATTCCTTGGCCAGACACCATAACACCAGTGGCGGATCCAACGAGACCGACGCAAAGGAATTCACGGTGATGGCGCGCGGGCCTTTTTCGGATTGCGCGGTTATCACAGTGACGCCTGTGCCAAAGCATCCCAACGCCTCGCGGAAGGCCGGGCTTTGATCAGGCGAGGGTGTGAAGGTCTTTTCGGTCATTGCGCGCTTATTCCTTGGCCGCGCATCAGGTGCCATGCGCGGCCCGGATTGTCCATGGAAAGCTGACTGCTGTTTGCAATTTTAACTGTCAGTTCAGGTCTTCCAGCAAACGCCCATGCTTGCGGGTTTCGATAATCACCTCACCAAACGTCGTCAGGCCTCGGGCCTGCAGGATCGGCAGCATCTTGATCAACGCCTCAGCCGTGGCCACCGCATCGCCCAGAGCTGTATGACGCAGTGCTTCGGGAATGGTGATTTCCAGCCTTTCGCACAAGGCGTCCAATGTGTGTGTGTCGCTGGCTCCGAACAGCACTGCGGACAGCAAAACGGTGTCGAGTATCGGATGATCCCATTCAACATCCATCTGTTTTGCGTGACGACGCAGAAAGGCCATGTCGAATGGGGCGTTATGCGCCACGATCACCGCATCGCGCGAAAACTGGTGGAACACGCGCCCGGCTTTGGCAATATCCGGCGCGCCCTGAACCATGCGGTCGCTGATCTTGTGTACCTTGGTCGAGGCTGCCGGAATCGGTATGCCCGGATCAACCAGCATGTCCAGATGCTCACCCTGAACAATCTTGCCGTTCAGAACGCGTACCGCGCCAATCTGTACGATCTCATCCTTGTGCGGCAGCAGGCCGGTTGTCTCGGTGTCGAAGACCACGAAACACAGTTCCGACAGGGTGCGATTTTCAAACGCGTCATCCCCCGGCGTGTCGAGCAGTTCGAAATCATAGACCAGTGGGCGGGCCTCATCGGGTGACATGTGCAGGGCGCTGTCTTCGAAGACCAGCATATAGCCGGGCGCATCCCCCAGCGGCTTCATCCGGGCGGAATAGGTCTGCCGACCGTCAACGCTGGACAGGGTGCAATAGACGTCCTTGCCGGTTTTACTAAGTTGAGCGTAAGCGTCTGTCAGGCCCGTGGATTCGAGATACTCGAACAATGACGCATTCAGGCGAGGATGCGCGATTTGCGCCAGAACCTCAGCCGCCTGCCCATCGTACAGAACGATCTGATGCTTCGGGCTTGCCAACAGCATGGCAACAGGGATTTCCGTCAAAAGGGCAGTGAGGCGCTGTTTCTCCGCTGCCAGATGGGCGGTTTCTGACGCCACCGCCTCGGCGGTGCGCATGGCGTTCGAGGCCAGTTGTTCGGCCAGCCCCGCCGCAGCAGGGCCGAGATCACCCAGATAGCGTGCGGCCTGCATATCCAGATCCGTGCTGACACCAGCATGGGCACGGGCGCGCAGCTGGGCCGAAAGGCGTTCGATCGGTTTGGCGACATTGTCATCGAACAGCAGCCATACACCTGCGATCAGGGCCAGCAAACCAAACCCGATCAGAATTTCGGCGAAGATGAAGTCACTGAACAGATCGGGGTTTCCTGCGCGGGAATAGGCGACCCAAAGCGCCACCGCGCTGATCGCTATTCCACCTAACGCCAGCAAACAGAAGAACAGAAAAATCCTGAGTCTCAGGCTCAATCCGGTTAGCATGATCAGACCCCGCAGGTGGCCTCGATTAGGGGATCGTTGGCTTCGGCTGAAATCCAGTCGGCATTTATCAAGCGCCCGTCATCGGCAAATTCCGCGCCGTCGACCAAGTTGGCTCGGCTATTCTCGGCGCAGTTTACAGCCACGGGCAGTTTCGAAACCGGTGCCCAGCGTCCGAATAAATATAGATCGACAAGTCGTTGATCCGGAACGTTTTCATTGGTGCGTACCGATACGGTGTCAATAGCAGCAAATCGGTCGACGAAGGGTACAGCATAAGTCCAGGGGCGGTAAAAAGCGCGGCTTTCAACCTCTTGCACGATGGCCATTTCGTCGGGCAGCTGGTCGCGCGTACGGTCGTACCAGGAATACTCGCTGGTGATGGTCATGCCGATCATCCCCAGACCGGCGGCAACCGGAGTGGTCCATTTCGGCAAACGCCCACCAGTCAATTTGTTCAGCACAAGAACGATGCCTGCAAAGGCAAAGCCCGCAAAAATGGTGCCGATCAATTCCAGAAACATATGGTCTCTCCGTTCGTCTGACGTATGTCAGCCCAGCATTCCCTTGCCGTGGCCAACCGCCGATTGCATCGTTTTTACCACCACGAAGGCATCGCGTAGATGACTTCGCTCAAAGTCTGACAAGTCGGACGGTGGCAGATAGTTGTCGGGTTTCTCGCCTGATTTGACCAATCGAACCTGATGTTCCAACCGGGTTTCGGCGATCAGGTCATAGGCATCAAGCAAGTCACGAGCCCCCGAGGGGCTGAGCACTCCGCTGACCTCGGCGGCTTTCAGGCGGGCGCGGGTGTTGGCCTCGGTCAGTTCACCTTGCAGGCTGTAGATGCGCGCCAGATCGACAACGGGCACAACCCCGTTGTGCTTCAGGTCCAGCGTGTTGCGGTGTTCACCAGAGCGGATCGTGGCGAAACCGCGCAGCAGACCCAGCGGAGGTGTGTGTTTCAGCGAGTTCGAAATCATGTGCGCCACAAAGATCGAGTTCGCCTTGGCGGCTGCCAGAGTGTCGGCTTGCAGGTCTGCAAACAACTCAAACGCACCACCAATGGGGCGCAGGTCAAACATGACCGAAGCCAACATCTGCGCCTCGGGGTTCGGCTTGGCGATCCAACCTTTGAAATAATCGCGCCAGACGTGTACAGGCTGACACCAGCGCGGATTGGTCGCCATCATGTCACCGGGGCAATAGAAATACCCGCAGGTGTCCAACCCATCCGAGACGAATTTGGCCAGTTTGGTGAAATAGGCCATATCGGCATCGGTAACGCTGTCGTCCAGCATCAGGCAATTGTCCTGATCAGACACGCCTGTTTGTTCCTGTCGCCCTTGCGAGCCGCAGGCCAGCCACAAATACGGAACCGGGGGCTGGCCCAGTTCGGCTTCGGCTAAAGCCAGCAGACGGCGGGTCACTGTGTCGGCAATATCGGTGATCAGACGGGTGACAATTTCGTGCCGGTTTCCACCAGCGACAAGCTGAACCAGCAGCTGCGGGATTTCTTCGGTCACTCGGGCCATTTCACCCGCTGTGTCAGCCTGAGCAATGCGGCGTACCAGTTCGGCCGAGTTCACGGCCTGATAGTGGGTCAGATCGGTCTGCGTCACGATTCCGACCAGACGACCGCCTTCGGAAATCGGGATGTGGCCTATGCCTCGCTCCATCATGATGTGCAGAACATCCGACCCGATATCGCTGGGCGACAGTGTAATCGGATTGACGGTCATGATTTCGGAAATCGGTGTGGTCGGCGGCAATCCGTCAGCAACATACTTGCCCGAGATATCCCGCAAGGTCGCGATACCTTTTAAACTTTCTCCATCTGTCACGCAGAGCGACGAGATATGTTTGTCCCGCATCATTCGTGCCGCTTCCTGGACAGGAGTATCCACGGGGCAGGTGGCCGGGTTATGCGCCATCAGAACGTCGATCGAACTGGTTGCAAGGCTTTGAGGGCCGCTGCGATCACCCCGGGTCCGATTGAAGAAATTGGCGACGACATCATGCCCGTCAATCAGCTGCCTCACCAGATCCGGAGGCAGAACCATCAGGACAGACGGTGTATGCGCACGGGCTTTGGTGGCGGCCTTGCCGTCTTTCAGCAGACCGCGCTCGCCAAAGGAATTGCGCAATCCCAGATGAGAGACGACGGCACCGTTCTCATCGGTAATCTCTACCTGTCCTTCGTAGATGACAAACACCCCGGGCAGCGTGTGGCCCAACTCATAGACCGAAGCGTCTTCTTCAACCTCCCAGACCTCGATCTGTTTGACGACCTGATCCAGAGCGTCCGCGGGCAACGCATCATAGGGATGAACGGATTTCAGAAACCGGGCGATTTCATCGTGGGACAGGGGCATTGTTGTCTCCGGTGTTCTGGTGAAAAAAATCCCGCCCAGTGGTATGCCGGGCGGGAACAGTGGATCGAAAGACGCGGTCGAAGGCAAGAACCAACGACCGCATCATGCTCACTTGTTCTGAGCTGCGCCCGCACCACGGGGAATGCGCACGCTTTCGACCAGATCCTTGATCTCCTGCGGGGTCTCTTTGGTCATGCCTGCAACAACGTAGGCAACGCCGAAGTTGATCATCGCCCCGATTGCGCCGAACGAAGTCGACTTGATCGGACCCAGCAGCGGGTCAGCATCGGTGAACGAGTTGGTGCCCGGAATGAACAGCCAGCCCTTGTGCAGGAAGATGTAGACCAGTGTGACAACCAGACCCGCCAGCATACCAGCAACCGCACCGGTGTTGTTGATGCGGGTCGAGAAGATCCCCATCATCAGCGCCGGGAAGATCGAAGCTGCCGCCAAACCAAAGGCAAGTGCCACGGTTTGCGCCGCAAAGCCCGGTGGGTTCAGACCCAGATAGGTTGCAACAACGATGGCTACGGCCATGGCGATACGTGCAGCCAGCAGTTCACCCTTTTCAGAGATTTGCGGGTTGATCGCACCTTTGACAAGGTCGTGGGACACCGCCGACGAGATCGCCAGCAACAGGCCCGCAGCGGTCGACAGAGCAGCCGCAAGACCACCGGCAGCGACCAGACCGATCACCCAACCCGGAAGGTTGGCGATTTCGGGGTTGGCCAGAACCAGGATGTCACGGTTGAACTTGGTCAGCTCGTTTCCAACCCAGCCTTTTTCTTCTGCGATTGCAGTCATGGCTTCGGACTTGTCGTTGTAGTACTGGATCTTGCCGTCACCGTTCTTGTCTTCCCAGTCCAGCAGACCGGTTTTCTGCCAGGTTTTCATCCAGTCATAGCGCGGATCGGTGTCGATTTCCTCGACCGAGACAGCGCCACCTTCGATGCCACCATTGGGCCACATCATGTCGGTGATGTTCAGACGCGCCATTGCGCCAACCGCAGGGGCGGTCAGGTACAGCAGGGCGATGAAGACCAGAGTCCAGCCGGCGGACCAGCGTGCGTCAGACACTTTCGGCACGGTGAAGAAGCGCATGATCACGTGCGGCAGACCGGCGGTACCGATCATCAGCGACAGCGTGAACAGAACCATGTTCAGCGTGTTCGAATGGTGCGCCGTATACTCGGCAAAGCCCAGCTCGGTCACGATCGCGTCCAGCTTGGTCAGCAGCGGCTCACCACTTGCAGTGTCGCTGAACAGACCCAGCGCCGGAACCGGCGTACCTGTCAGCTGCAACGAGATGAAGATCGCCGGGATGGTGTAGGCGGTGATCAGCACGCAGTACTGAGCAACCTGTGTGTATGTCACACCTTTCATCCCGCCAAACACCGCGTAGGCAAAGACCACACAGGCACCGATCAGCAGACCGGACGTGTTGGACACCTCAAGGAAGCGGCCAAAGGCCACGCCCACGCCGGTCATCTGACCGATCACGTAGGTGACCGACGCAACGATCAGACAGATTACCGCAACGACACGTGCGGTCTGGCTGTAGAAACGGTCGCCGATGAATTCCGACACGGTGTATTTACCGAACTTACGCAAATAGGGCGCAAGCAGCAGTGCCAGCAGCACGTAGCCACCGGTCCAACCCATCAGGAAGGTCGAGTTGTCATAGCCGGTAAAGGCAATCAGGCCCGCCATCGAGATGAACGAGGCCGCAGACATCCAGTCCGCCGCTGTTGCCATACCGTTGGTGACCGGGTGAACGCCACGACCGGCGGCGTAGAATTCCGATGTGGAACCTGCGCGGGCCCAGATCGCGATGCCGATGTATAGCGCAAAGGACGCGCCAACAAACAGCAGGTTGATGGTAAACTGATCCATAATCCCCGCTCTCCCTTACTCTTCGTCTACGCCGTATTCGGCGTCCAGCTTGTTCATGCGCCAGGCGTAGTTGAAGATCAGCACCAGGAAGACCAGGATCGATCCCTGCTGAGCGAACCAAAAGCCCAGATCGGTTCCGCCGACGGCGATGCCCGACAGTAACGGACGCAGCAGAATGCCGAATCCAAACGACACCAGCGCCCAGATCGCGAGGCTGATGTAGATGAGGCGCAGGTTGGCCTGCCAATAGCCCTTATCGGCTTCGGCAGTCTGCGCGGAGTTTGTTGAATGATCCGCCATTGCGGGTTCCTCCTTAGCTTCCTCGTTGGGCGACCCGTGCCCAAATCCTCCAGTGACGCGAGCCGCTTCTCGATTGTGCCCGATACCCCTTGGCATCAGGCAAAACTTCTCCGGTCCGCCAAGGCGGTCTTTTGAAGTATTCTTTTTAGGATCAAAGCCTTGCGGCTTATCTCCTCCCCTTAACTCATCGTGTTGCCGACGATCCCTTCGAGATCGTTGGCGATGTCTTCGATCCTGCCCATGGCATTCGTGCGCTGAAGCACGCCCTGACCGTCGTAGTAGGTGATCAGCGGAGCGGTCTGCGCGTGATACGCGGCCAGGCGTGAGGCCACGGTTTCGGCATTGTCATCGGCGCGGCGCTTGAATTCGGTATGGCCGCACTTGTCGCATTTGCCGTCTTCCGCAGGCTTCTTGAAGCGGTCATGGTACCCTTCGCCGCAACCGGCACAGGTGTAGCGGCCCGAGATGCGGATCACCATTTCGGCGTCTTCGACCTCAAGGCTGATCGCCGCGTTGATCTTCTGGTCGGTCGACGCCAGCAGACCGTCCAGTGCCTCGGCCTGAACCGTTGTGCGCGGAAAGCCGTCCAGAATGACGCCCTTGTCGCAATCGGGCTGAACCATGCGGTCGCGCAGGATGGCAATGACGATCTCATCGCTGACCAGATCGCCAGCTTCCATGACGGCCTTGGCGGCAAGGCCGGCTTCGGTGCCTGCGGCAACGGCTTCGCGCAGCAGGTCTCCGGTGCTGAGTTGTACAAGCCCGAACTTCTCTTCCAGCATACGCGCTTGCGTGCCCTTCCCGGCGCCCGGAGGGCCGAGAAGGATCAGAACGGTGGGTGTGGTGATCGTGGCAGCGTCCATCACATCCTCACTTGTTCGCACGGTTTTCGATCAGGTCTTCAACAACCGATGGATCGGCGAGCGTCGACGTGTCACCCAGGCTGCCAAAATCGTTTTCGGCAATCTTGCGCAGGATACGGCGCATGATCTTGCCCGAGCGGGTTTTAGGCAGGCCAGGGGCCCACTGTATCACGTCAGGCGAGGCAATCGGGCCGATCTCGGTCCGGACCCATGTGCGCAGTTCCTTCAGCAGTTCGTCCGAAGGCTCGCGGTCATTCATCAAAGTGACATAGCAATAGATGCCTTGTCCTTTGATTTCATGGGGGTAGCCGACTACGGCGGCCTCGGCCACGGCAGCATGGGCGACCAGCGCGCTTTCGACCTCGGCAGTGCCCATACGGTGCCCGGACACGTTGATCACGTCATCCACGCGACCGGTGATCCAGTAATCGCCATCCTCATCGCGTCGGCAGCCGTCACCTGTGAAGTAGTAGCCTTTGTAGTCCGAGAAATAGGTCTTCTCGAACCGTTCGTGATCACCCCAGACGGTGCGCATCTGACCGGGCCAGCTGTCTTTGATGCACAGAACGCCCTCGACCCCATTGCCTTCAATCTCGACGCCGGACTGCGGGTCCAGCACCACGGGTTCGATGCCAAAGAAGGGCTTCATGGCCGAGCCGGGCTTCATCGCGTGCGCACCGGGCAGAGGCGTCATCAGGTGACCGCCGGTTTCGGTCTGCCACCAGGTGTCCACGATCGGGCAATTCCCCTTACCAACAACTTCGTTGTACCAGTTCCAGGCTTCTGGGTTGATCGGCTCGCCAACAGTCCCCAGAACCTTCAAATCACTCAGGTCACATTTCTCGACAAATTCGGTGCCTTGACCCATCAGCGCGCGGATCGCTGTGGGAGCCGTGTAAAACTGGTTGACCTTGTGCTTTTCGCAAACCTGCCAAAAGCGGCTGGCATCCGGATAGGTCGGAACCCCTTCGAACATCAGCGTCGTCGCGCCGTTGGCCAGAGGGCCGTAAACGATATAGCTGTGGCCCGTAACCCAACCCACGTCCGCAGTACACCAGTAAACATCGCCATCGTGGTAGTCGAACGTGATCTCATGGGTCATAGACGCATAAACCAGATAGCCGCCCGTTGTGTGCACAACGCCCTTGGGCTGACCGGTCGAGCCGGAGGTGTAGAGGATGAACAATGGGTCTTCGGCGCTCATCTCGGCAGGCGCGCAATAGTCATCGGCCTCAAGCGCCATTTCGTTATAGTCGTAGTCCCGTCCGTCAATCCATGTGGTCTGACCGCCGGTCCGCTTGACCACAAGGCATTTCACGCTGTCCTTACAGTGCAACAGTGCCGCATCCGCGTTTGATTTCAACGGTGTCTTGCGACCGCCGCGCGGTGCTTCGTCAGCGGTAATCACAACCTTGGCGTCACAACCATTAATGCGTGCCGCCAGAGCATCCGGTGAAAATCCCGCGAAAACAATAGAATGGATCGCGCCGATCCGCGCGCAGGCCAGCATGGCATAAGCGGCCTCGGGGATCATCGGCAGGTAAATGACAACACGGTCGCCTTTCCGCACGCCCAGAGATTCCAGAATGTTCGCCATGCGGCAGGTGCGGCGGTGCAGCTCGGCGTAAGAGATATGCTGGGCTGGTTCGTTTGGATCATCCGGCTCCCAAATGATCGCGGTTTGGTCGCCACGCGTTTTCAGGTGGCGGTCCAGACAGTTGGCGGACACGTTCAGCGTGCCATCGGCATACCAGTTGATCTTAACCGAACCAAAGCTGTAATCGACGTCCTTGACCTTTGAGAAGGGCTTGATCCAGTCGACGCGCTTACCTTGTTCGCCCCAGAAGGTATCTGGATCATTGATCGAGGCGGCGTACATGTCGGCATATTTTGCAGCATCGACATGCGCACGTGCGACGGTTTCTGCGGATGGCGGATATGTCTTGGCATCTGCCTGGGCAGCGGTGGTCATCTTTGAGGCTCCTCCCTCTGGACTGGATTGCTTTGGGACATTTTTTGCCGGTCGCTTAGGCAATGTCGATCCCGTTCCTCCCCAAGACCGAATATTACCGCGTTCAGAAAATAAATAAATAAATTGCCGTAATCCTTGAATTTCTTTGTAAAGAAATTTCTGTTTTAGGGTGATATTTGTAAATGAAGTCAAGAAATCTGAATAAAGATGAGCTAAAACAAGAGAATAGATGTAACAAGCGACTGGCGCGCTGTGCGGCGATTGCAAGAGCAAGGACCAGTCGCTCGCTATCCTTCCAGCGATCAAGGTTACGATCCCGACGTCTTCGTGAGCCTTAGGATATTCCGGTCAGGGTTGGCACAATCGAATGTTGGCGCTAGCTTGATCGACAAGCGCCTCGGGAGGAGGCGCACCAATGGGAGACAAAATTATGAAAAAGATGTTGAGCGGTGCCGCCGTCGCCGCCCTTGGCGTGGCTTTTGTAACCGAAGCTGCGGCAACTGAATGGAACGCGTCCGTCTGGGGCAAGCGCCGCGCGTTCACGGAACATGTTGAAAAACTGGCCGAACTTGTCAGCGAAAAGACAGGCGGTGAGTTTACCATCAACGTCAGCTACGGTGGGCTGTCCAAACCGCGAGAGAATCTGGACGGTATCGAAATCGGTGCCTTCGAAATGGCTCAGTTCTGTGCTGGCTATCACCGCGACAAGAACCGCGCGATCACCGTTCTGGAACTGCCATTCCTGGGCGTAAATAACCTGCAGGAAGAGGTGGCAGTCAGCCATGCGGTCTATGACCATCCAGCCGTCAAGGATGAGATGGCCCAATGGAACGCCCGCATCATCATGACCTCACCGATGCCGCAATATAACATTGTCGGAACCGGCGAGCCGCGGGATGAACTGTCGGATTTTGATGGAATGCGGGTCCGGGCGACCGGCGGTTTGGGGCAGGCCTTCGAGGCTGTCGGCGGTGTTCCGACCTCGGTACCTGCGACCGAAGCATTCAATGCGATGGAATCCGGCGTTGTTGACACGGTCGCCTTTGCCCAGCACGCGCACCTGTCTTTTGGCACGATCAACGAAGCGGATTGGTGGACGGCCAACCTGAACCCGGGAACCGTGAATTGCCCAGTTGTTGTCAATATCGAGGCCTATGAAGCCTTGCCAGCGGAACATCGTGAAGCGCTGAACAGCTCGATCGACGAGGCAATTGATCATTACCTCGCAAACTACGGCGGGCTGCTCGAGCAATGGGACAGCGTTCTTGAGGAAAAAGGCGTGCAAAAAGTCATGATCGACGACGCTGTGATCGAAGAGTTTCGCACCAAGGCGGCCGACCCGATCCGTGAAAAGTGGATCACGGACATGACCGAACAGGGCCTTCCAGCTCAGGATCTGTATGATCTTGTGCAAACGACGCTGAAGCAACAGCGCGGCGGCAACTGATCTTTTGACCGGGCGCTCAAACTGGGCGCCCGGTTCTGATTGGAATACAAGGAACTTCCAGAATGGCAGGACAGGCCACGGTGCTGGCGGACGGAAGCCGTCTGAGCCAGCTGGATCAGCATTTGTTGAAGCTGGAGCGTTTTCTGGCACTCATCAGCGGTTTGGCAGTGTTTAGTTTGATGGTTCTGGCCGTCATTTCGGTCAGTGGACGCAACGCCCTGAATGCGCCATTGCCGGGTTATGTCGACTGGATTGAGCAGGCGATGCCGCTTATCGCCTTTCTGGGCATTTCATACGTTCAGCGCGACGGTGGTCACATTCGGATGGACATCGTTATCTCGCGCCTGCACGGAAGAGCGTTGTGGTTGTTCGAGCTGATCTCGGTGGTGTTGATCCTTTTACTGATGTTGGCTCTGGTTTGGGGCAGTTGGTCACATTTCGACCGGTCGTTCGATTTCGGCGCGCCACTGTGGAGCCGGGACAGTTCCATTGACATCGGCATTCCCCTTTGGCCCGCAAAACTGTTGGCACCCGTTGCGTTTTCCGTCCTTTGCCTGCGCCTTGCGTTGCAGGTTTGGGGGTATGGGCGCGCATTCTGGTTGGGATTGGAGGCTCCGGCCGCGGTTCCCTTGATACAGGATGCGGCGGCACAGGCAGCGGCCGAGGCCGAGCAGTTCGAAGGGCAGGACTGATACATGGACACGATTGAGATTGGCCTTTGGGTCACCGGCGGTCTACTGGTCCTTGTCGTGGCAGGCATGCGCGTTGCTTTCGCTGCGGGTTTGGCGGGGCTTGTCGGGCTGGTTTGGATATTCTGGGCCAAGTTCGGTTACGATCCGGAGCGGTTTGGCAAAGCGCTGACAGTGGCCGTCAAGACTGCTGGGCAGGTGCCGCATTCCAAGGTCGCATCCCACACCCTCAGCCTGATCCCGACCTTCATCCTGATCGGGTATCTGGCTTACTACGCCGGTCTCACCCGCGCCTTGTTCGAGGCCGCCAAGCGCTGGGTCGCCTGGGTTCCCGGGGGACTGGCGGTGTCGACTGTTTTTGCGACTGCTGGTTTCGCCGCAGTGTCCGGAGCTTCGGTCGCGACGTCCGCAGTCTTTGCCCGCATCGCGATCCCCGAGATGTTGAAGGTCGGCTACAATAAGCGCTTTGCTGCAGGCGTGGTTGCGGCCGGAGGCACGCTGGCCTCATTGATCCCGCCATCGGCCATTCTGGTCATCTACGCGATCATCGTCGAGCAGGATGTGGGCAAATTGCTGTTGGCCGGCTTCATACCGGGCGCGTTTTCTGCCGTTGTCTATGGTCTGCTGATCGTCGGGATTGCGGTCATCTTCAAATCCGTCGGCCCGCCAGTCACGGGTTTTACGTGGAAAGAACGCCTTGCCGCGCTGCCCGGTGCCATCCCGATTGTCGCCGTCATCCTGATCATCATCTGCTTTGTCTATAACCCGTTTGGTGAAAAGGCGTGGGGCACACCGACAGAAGGCGGCGCAATCGGCGCTTTCATCGTGTTCTGTTTTGCTCTGTTCCACGGAATGCGCTGGACCGAGTTCAAATCCGCTTTGCTGGAAACCGCCAAGCTAACGGCGATGATATTCTCGATCATCTGGGGCGTTCTGATCTATGTGCGCTTTCTGGGCTTTGCAGATCTGCCGGGCGCATTCTCGGATTGGATCACAGGGCTCGAAATGTCGCCCATGATGATCCTGATCTGCATCCTTCTGGCTTACGCGGTGTTGGGCATGTTCATGGACGCGATTGGAATGCTGCTTTTGACCTTGCCGGTTGTTTATCCTGCGGTCATGGCCCTGAATGGCGGCGAAACCGTCAGTGCCGCAGACAGTGCGTTTGGCATGTCAGGCCCGATGTGCGCGATCTGGTTCGGCATATTGGTGGTCAAAATGGCCGAGTTTTGCCTGATCACTCCGCCGATAGGGCTTAACTGCTTTGTCGTAGCTGGCGTGCGCCCGGATTTGAGCGTTCAGGATGTGTTTAAAGGCGTCACACCCTTTTTCATCGCTGATGCCATGACCATCGCGATGCTTGTGGCCTTCCCCGGTATTGTTCTCTACCTGCCATCGCTTGCGGGATAGCCAAGAAGCGAGGCTCTGCCTCGCGCTCCGGGATATTTATGGCCAGATGAATAAAGGATCCCTTGCTTCATCTGGCTGAAAATATCCCGGGGGAGGCGCGCGCAGCGCGACGGGGGCAGAGCCCCCAAGATTGTGCTATCCGGCCCGCATCAGCATTCCGAACAAATCGCGCGGATCGTCCGGGTCCGCCAACATGTCCAGAGGTTCAAAGAACGCGGTGCCTTCAATTGCCTGTTTGACATAGCGCAGGGCTGAGAAATCCTCGATCGCGAAACCGACACTGTCGAATAGGGTGATCTGCCGCTCATCGGTTCGCCCTTTGGCGGCACCGGTGATGACCTGCCACATCTCGGTCACAGGATGATCTGCGTCTAGCGCCTGAATCTCGCCCTCGATCCAGGTCTGCTCGGGGTATTCGACGAAGATGTCCGAACGCAACAGGATGTCGCGATGCAATTCTGTCTTGCCAGGGCAATCGCCGCCGATAGCGTTTATGTGGACGCCGGGACCAACCATATTGTCGGTCAGAATCGTGGCGTATTTCTTGTCTGCCGTGCAGGTGGTGATGATCTGCGCGCCCTCGATAGCGTCTTCCGGTGTCTTGCAAGAGACGACGGTCAGGCCTTTGCCCTGAAGGTTCGCGGCACATTTTGCGGTGGCGTTCGGATCGATATCATAAAGCCGAACGGTGTCGATCCCACACATGGCCTTGAAGGCCAGGCATTGGAATTCGGACTGCGCACCATTGCCGATCATGGCCATTGTCGTGGCATTTTTCGGGGCCAGATAGCTCCCGACCAGAGCCGAAGTTGCCGCCGTCCGCAAAGCGGTCAGCATTGTCATCTCGGTCAACAGGGTCGGATATCCGGTGTAGACATCTGCCAGCAGGCCAAATGCAGTGACTGTTTGAAGACCTTCGGAAGTGTTTTTGGGGTGGCCGTTGACGTATTTGAACCCGTAAGCTTCGCCATCCGAGGTTGGCATCAGTTCGATCACACCATGGGGGGAATGCGCCGGAATGCGCGGGGTTTTGTCAAAGCTTTCCCATCGTTTGAAATCGGCTTCGATCTGTGCGGCGATCTGCGTGATCATCGTTTCGACACCGATATGGTGAACCAGCCGCATCATGTTGTCGACGGATACGAACGGCACCAAGGCCTTATCTGAAGGTTGCATCATGCTCTCCTATCGGCGGGCAAGGTGGACGCCTGCAATCATGCAGCGCACGGATCCACCGGCAGTTTCAATTGTTGGAACGGACAGTGGCAAAGGCGTAGCACTGGCCTGGATTGTCGCGACTTGATCCGGTGTGAGGGCAGCAAGTGCACGGCTGGACAAGGCCAGAACCAATCCATCCCGCCCCGTCAGCTCAATCGCGTTGCCCGCAAATTCGGCGATTTGCTCGTGCGTCAGATCAATCACGGTTCGGCCGGATTCCTCTAACCGGTTGCGCACGGTCTGGCGGCGAGTTGGGTCCGTTATCATATCCAGGCAAATCAATGCGTAATGCGTGCCGATCCCCATCAACACGTTGGTATGATACACGTCGCGGCCTTTGGCGTCGCGGGCCTCGAAGGCGATTGGCTCATAGTTGAAATGAGTGCAGAACCTTTCCAGCAAGACCGGATCGGCGCGATTGGACGTGACCGTGTAGGCGATGCGCGCGACGTGATCCAGCACCATCGCACCAGTCCCTTCCAGTGCCAGATTGTCTTGTTCCAGACCGGAATAGTCGATGACGTCCTGTACGCGGTATTCATGTTTCAGCAATTCGATCACGTCGGTTCGCCGCTCGCGTCTGCGAGACGGTACAAACATTGGATATATCGCTATGTGGCCGCCTGGGTGCGTTGAGAACCAGTTGTTCGGGAAAACGCTGTCAGGCGTGTTGAGGTCGCCGTAATCGTCAAAGACATGAACCGAAACACCTGCTTCGCGCAGTTGCTGCACCGCCCGGTCATGTTCATCTCTGGCGGCGTCTGACGTGGCCTCGGCGGATGAAACGCTCAGTGTTTGAAAGGCATTGTCATCGCGCGTTTCCGGATTGGATGCAAATGCATGTGGCCGGATCATAACAGCGGCAGAGGGTGCTTGCAGCGACAGCATCAGAAACTCCGGGTGGGGCGGTCAAAGATACGGCGTCCCATCAGCGACGCGGCGAGATCTACCATCAGTTTTGCTGTGCGGCCACGCTCATCAAGGAAGGGGTTCAACTCGACCAGATCAAGTGAACAAACCAGCCCGCTTTCATGCAGCAATTCCATCACCAGATGGGCTTCGCGCTCGGTTGCGCCACCCGGAACCGTGGTGCCAACAGCAGGTGCCACTGCCGGGTCCAGAAAATCAACGTCCAACGAGACGTGCAGCAGGGCGTTTTCGGCCCTGACGCGATCCAGAAAGGCCAGAAGCGGGGCCTTGATGCCGTGTTCATCGATGCTGCGCATATCCGCCAGCATGGCGCGATCCTGCTCCAAAGCTGCGCGTTCGGCCGGATCGACAGAACGCAGGCCGATCATGCCGACGCGGTCCGTTGGTACGACAGAGGGCAAAGGCGGGAAGGCTTCGAACCCAGGTCTGCCAGTAAAATACGCAACGGGTGTACCATGAAGGTTACCGCTGTCGGTGCTGTCCGGCGTGTGATAGTCGCTGTGAGCGTCGAGCCACAGTACGAACAAGGGGCGCTCTACCTGCGCGGCGTATGCGGCCATCCCGGCAACCGTGCCCATGGACAGCGCGTGATCGCCCCCCAGGAAGATGGGAACACCCTGCTGGGCCGCAGTTTGCGCAGCCTTGCTGAGCGCCTCTGTCCAGCCAACGCATTCTGGCAGAGCGAACAGGTGCGGATGTTGGGGAATGTCAACGTCGTCGGGTTGCACGTCGCCCCAGTCGTGAACGGAATGACCGAGATCGGTCAATGCCTGATCCAGCCCCGCCACGCGATACGCGTCAGGGCCCATCCGGCAACCCTGACGGCGCTTTCCGACGTCCATCGGAGCGCCGACCAGTATGATATCTTTGATTTCCATATGTCCATTTAGGATGTCAGACTGTCTTGCGTGAAGTCAGCAAATTGCTCAAAATGTGTTCGGAAAATCCTAATTGAGAAAGAGTAATGGACGAATTGGATAATCGCCTGCTTAATGCTTTGCAGCGGGATGCACGAGCCAGCCTGTCAGAGCTTTCGGAGACGTTGGGCGTGACGCGTACAACCGTGCGCAGCAGGTTGCAGCGGCTGAAGCAATCCGGTGAAATCGTGGGGTTTACCGTGTTAACACGCCGCGATCTTGCGCAAAGCCCGGTGCGCGGGTTGATGATGCTTGAGATCGAGGGGCGCGGGACAGAACGGGTGATGGCCCGGATCGGCGCCATGCGTCAGGTTACGGCGGTTCATTCGACCAATGGCAGCTGGGATCTGATCGCCGAGATCAGCACCGAAACTCTGGCTGAACTGGACGAGGTTCTGTTCAAGATCCGAAAGGTCGACGGTGTAACGCGGTCAGAAACGAATCTGTTGCTGTCGACGCGCAAAGGGCGGCTCTAGCGCTTTGAGATGAAAGCAAAATGTGCCAGAGTTTGCTGGCAGATGAAGTGAAGTTGATTGGCGGGCGGGCAAGCCGCGCGTTTTATCTTCGATCAGAAACTGGCGGGGACGTGCAGCATGACCAATGCAGAAAAAGACGGTGAACCTTTAGCCGTGCATTGGGCCGAAAAGGTTACGGCCACGCTGGAAAAACCCTGGCTGCGGGTAGCAATACCGGTTCTGATAACCGGGATTGCGTTGACGGTTTTGCATGATCTGTCCGCGCATGTGAAATGGTCGGATGTCCAGACTGATATCTCGGCGACGTCATGGAAGCTGTTGTTTTTTGCGTTGTGCTGGACGGCGCTCAGTTTCTTTTCACTGTCACTTTACGACGTGTTTGCCGTGCAAAGCGTGGCAGGCGGCAAGGTGCCATTGCCTGTGGCCGGAATGGCAGGGGCCAGCGGCTATGCCGTGTCCAACTGTCTTGGCTTTTCCTACATTACCGGGACCGCGATTCGATACCGGATCTACGCTTCGTTAGGGTTGGACCTGGGGCGTGTGGCCGGGGTGATTGCCACGTCCTGGGTCGCGTTCTGGATGGGTCTTATTCTGATTCTGGGGTTGTTGCTGACCTTGCATCCAGACGGAATCTCCAAAGTGATGCCTGTCAGCGAAACGGTCGAGACCGTTATAGGCCTGTGCCTGTTGGCGGCTTTGGTTGCCATGTTCATATGGCTGTCCAGTGGGGGCAGGCGGTTTGCCGTTGCTGGCATCGGGTTTAATTTGCCGGGTGGCAAACTGGCCAGCCTTCTGACACTGGCCGCAATCGGGGATCTGTTTGGCGCGTCCATGGCGCTCTATGTGCTCATGCCGGACGATCTGGGCGTTGGTTACCCGTATTTCTTCACGATCTACATCGCCGCAATCGCCGTCGGCATTCTCAGCCATGCTCCGGGCGGGATCGGCGTGTTCGAGGCAACGCTGATCGCGGGGCTTGGGGCATCGGGACGGTCGGATGTGATCGCGGCCTTGTTGCTCTATCGGGTCGTCTACACCTTTTTGCCATTCGGTATCGCAAGCCTGTCCATAGCGGTCGCATCGGCTCTGACCCAGAGGCATAGGATCGGCGGGGCCGCGACATGGGTCTACCGGGTCATCCGGCCCATCGTTCCCATGGTGGCCGCGGGCGTCGCTGCAGTGGCCGGGGTGGTCCTGCTGGTATCCGGCGCATTACCGGCGAGCACCCAGAACCTTGGCGTTCTGAGAGAAGTTTTGCCGCTATCATTTGTCGAAGCCTCGCACCTCGCCGGGAGTGCTATCGGCGTATTGCTTCTGCTGGTGTCACGCGGATTGTTCCGCAAGCTCTACCGTGCTTGGGTGGTCGCCATGCTGTTGATGGTGGCTGGGTTCTTCGCCTCGCTGACAAAGGGGCTGGATACCCACGAAGCGCTGTCGATGCTGGGCACTATCGGTGTGCTGGCTCTGTTCCGCGGGGCGTTTTACCGGGTCAGCGGCGCGTCGATATTCAGGCTAAACATCCCGTGGCTGATCAGCGTCGTGGTACTATTGGCCGTGATCTTCTGGATCGGGCTGTTTGCCTATTCCCATGTCGAGTACCAGAATGCCCTATGGTGGGAGTTTGCGTGGACCGGCGATGCATCGCGCTTTTTACGCTCCAGCCTTGTTGTGGCGGTGATCGTGGGCATTGTTGCCGTGAACTCTCTGTTCGGGCGTGAGATACCGGCACCGCAGCGCACTGAAATTCCCGAGGTTGTTGAACGGTTGGTGATGGAGTGTGAAGACACTGAATCCCAAATCTCACTTACCGGCGACAAGCAATTCCTGATCTCGCCGGATGAGACGGCATTCATCGCCTACGCCGATACTGGCAACGCGTTGATCTCGAAAGGAGAGCCAGTCGGCGATGAGGCCGCCGGACAACAATTGATCTGGCAGCTTCGAGAAATGGCAGATCGTGAAGGGAAGCTTTGTGCCTTTTACAGCGTTTCGACCAAATACCTACCGACCTTTCTGGATCTGGGGCTGTCGATCCTGAAGATTGGCGAGGTTGCACGGGTGCCCTTGCAGGACTTCTCGCTGGACGGAAAGTCGCGCAAGCGGTTCCGCCAGGCCAAAAACAGGGCCGCGCGTGAAGGTTATGTTTTTGAGATCATTCCGAAAGAAGAATTGGCTCCTGTCTTGCCGGAACTGCGCGAGATTTCTGATCACTGGCTGGCGCAAAAGGCTGGTGCCGAAAAAGGCTTTGCGCTGGGCGGGTTCGACGATCAGTACCTGTCTTATTTCGATCACGCAGTTCTGCGGGACGGCAACACAGGCAGGATCAAAGCCTTTGCCAACTTGTTTCAGGGCGGCAACAAATCCGAGCTTTCGCTGGACTTGATGCGCTATGAACCGGACAGCCCCAGCTTTGTCATGGACGCGCTGTTTGCCGAGATGATGCAATGGGGGGCAGATCAGGGATTCCACTGGTTCTCACTGGGGGCGGCCCCATTCTCGGGGATAGAAAACCGTCAGCTCGCCTCGCTGTGG
Organism: Ruegeria sp. E8; assembly: GCF_056533985.1. Classification (NCBI taxonomy): domain Bacteria; kingdom Pseudomonadati; phylum Pseudomonadota; class Alphaproteobacteria; order Rhodobacterales; family Roseobacteraceae; genus Ruegeria; species Ruegeria sp. E8. Next base: position 47,001 of record NZ_JBQFOY010000002.1, on the reverse strand, counting down.
AACCGCATCGGCGGGTTCGTCTATGAACATGGAGAGCAGTTCTACCATTTCGAAGGTCTGCGCAGCTTCAAGCAAAAGTTCGACCCGGAATGGAGCCCGAATTACCTGGCCAGCCCGGGGGGGCTAGCTGCGCCGCGCATTCTGTATGAGGTCAATATCCTGATTTCCGGTGGGTTGCGTGGGCTGACCAAGTAACCTCAGTTCAGGCTGGCTCGGGTCGGGGTTTTCTGCAGCAGATCACCCCAGTCGGTGCGGTAAGCCATCTCGGCCAGCACGGTTTCAGGCAGGAATTCCTGATTTTGACGGATTTGCCAGCCACCACCCAGACCCTTGTAAACCGCGACCAGATTGCTGGACACTTGCTGCCGCGCTTCGATCAGATTGGCTTGCGAGCGCAAGTGGGCTGTCTGAGTGTTCAGAATACGCGAATAGCTGGCGATGCCGTCTGTGTATTGGCTGACGGCAATATCAACGGCCTTGCGCGAGGCGTCGACGCTTTGCTGATAAAACCCAACCTGTTTACGCGCCTGCGCATAGGCGACCATGGCGCTTTCCACCTCGGAATAGGCGGTCAGCACGGTGTTCTGATAATTGGCGATCAGCGCCTGATAAGCCGCATCCTGAGCCCTTACATTGTTCTTGATGCGCCCATAGTTCAGCACGTTCCAGACCACACCGGCACTGGCCAACCCGGTTGTACTGTTACCGCTGAACAGATCACGCCCGCCCGATGCCTGCAGGCCAATCGAGCCTGACAGCACAAATTGCGGATACAGGTCTGCCATCGCGATACCAACCTGCGCCGATTGCGTCGCGGCAGCCAGTTCTGCCGCGCGGACATCCGGTCGGCGGCGCAACAGCTCCGCGGGTACGCCCACGGCTACGTTGGATCGCGCAGACGGGATACGGCCGGAATTCCCCAACAGGCTTGTCATACGGGACGGGGTGGCCCCCAGCAGTACGGCCAAGGCATTCTTGGTCTGTTGCAGGTCACTTTCCAGCTCGGGCACCAAGGCTTTCGTGTTGTTGAGCAGGGCGGTGGATTCCTGAACGTCCAGTTCCGTGGTAACCCCGTTGTTGAAACGTAGCTGGGTCAGATCTGCGGACTCCTGCTGCAACTTGATGTTTTCACGGGCAACTGCGAGCGATTCCTGTAACGCCCGGATGTTGACGTAAAGCGCAGCCACATCCCCGGTCAACGTGACCAGAGCATCGTCATAATTCGCCACCTGCAGCGCCAGATTCGACCGTGCCGCCTGAACGCCACGCCGCTGCGCGCCCCAGACATCCAGTTCCCACTGGGCATCGAAGCCGACTTGTGAGGTCGAAAACTCGGTATCCAGTGGGATGATCCGGTTGATATCGGAAATCGGCCCAAGATTGTCGCTGATCTGCCGTCGTTGCAACGACCCGCCAATGGCCTGCGATTGCGGATAAAGCTCGCCGAATGCGATCCCCAACTGTGCCCGGGCTTGCAATACCCGTGCACCGGCGACCTGAAGCGTCAGGTTCTGGGCATAAGCCTCGGCAATCAGCTTGTTGAGGGTGGGGTCATTGAACGTTTCCCACCACTTCACTACGGGGGCGCTGCGCGATGTCAGGCCGCTTTGCCCTGCGCTGGGGTTGTTCACTTCGATCCACTGCTTCACGACCGGGGAATTCGGGCGTACGAAATCCGGTCCCACCGGCGTGCAGGCCGCCAGCGTAGCGGCGCAGATGGCAGTTCCCAACAACCGGCGGAGTGTCATGGCGCGCATCCTCAGATATCCAGCGGTCGGATGAAGTTGGCGAAGGAATAGAGGCGGATGTTGATGCGCCTCAGGAACTCAAAGCTTTTGCCCATGCCGGTGTAGATCGCCACCGCCGCGTGGCCGCCTGCGGGGAAAGTATGTCCTTCGGGCACGTCAACAGTGATCTGCACGGCAATGCGACCGGGCAGTTCGGGCAGTTCAAAACCGGGCAGGCGGCCAGATGGAAGGTATTGCCCCTGTCGGGTGGCCCACCAGATCGCCTCGACCTTACCAGTCAGGATTTCGCCGGGATAAAGATCCAGCGCCACCTCGACCTCTTGCCCCGGTTCGACGAACTTCAGGTTCTGCTGGCGGAAGGTGGCAAGAATATAGGGGCTGTCCTCAGTCACGAAACTGGCGATCGCGCCCAGCCGAATGTCACCGACGACAAGTCCGGGGCGCGCCTGCTGAGAAACGATCATGCCGTTTTCGGGGGCATAGATCGTCGTGTTTTCCAGAAAATACTCAGCCTCGGCCAATTGCGCCTGCGCCTGAAGAATTCCTGTGTTCACGCCGTCTATTTGCGATTCCACAGCCAGTTGCGCCTTTTCCAGATTTGCCTCGGCCTGTTTGACGGCGGCCAGATCTTCGGTCACCTGTTCGTTCCAGCGGTCCAGATCGTCCTGACGCGCTCCACCTGCGGGCACGAGGGTTTCATATCGCGCTTGCTGGGTCTGAGCATAAGCCAATTGCGCATTGGCCCGTTCCACGGATTCGGTCGAGGCTATAACGTCCTGATCAAGTATCTTGGCGTTCTGCTCGGCTGCAACCAATTGCGCCTTCGCATTGTCCACCGCCAGCGAAAACACGGTGTCATCAAAACGATAGAGCGGATCGCCTTTGGTCACCTGTGTGTTCGGCTCTACCAGAACCTCAGTCAATATCGTCGGCTGCGTCAGCTTGGGCACGATTTGTATGGTCGAGCGTACAACGTGGCTGTCCACCGAAAAGGGCTGAAAGAAACGCAGCGCCACCAGAAAGATCAACAACAGATGCGCGCCGACCCAGAACGAAACGATGCCCCAGGCGATGTTGAATTTCAGCCATTCCAGCTTGAAGAAGATGAGCCAGACAAAAATGATGTAGAAAAGCGTGATGCCAAGGGCGACGAACATGTGTGTTGGTTTCCTTCGGCCTTAGCTTTGTTGAGTGTCGTCTGTGTCCAGACGATCCTGATACTCTGGCTTGACCTTGCCGCCCAAGCGTTTGATTTCATCGCGAATGGCGTCTTTTTCTTCTTCCGGACCGCGGCGAATATCGACCGTTACACCGTCATGGAAGGCCCACATAAAAGCGTGGAACCAGGGCACGACGGCCAAAAACCCCATCCACCCCATAATCTTGACGGCTTCGGCATGGGGATGATTGCGCTTTATGGCGATCCGCCCCGGCAGTCCCATGACAAACAGAAACAGTGCCATCACCGCCGCCAGCAGCAGGATCAGTGCCACGAAAGTCAGGTAGTCGTAATAGCCAAGGGGCTGTCCCAATAGTCCCATGCTCGCGCCTCCTTTTTTGGGAAGGTTAGGGTATCATCAATTGCCGGGGTCCAATTCGTCAATCAACTTGTAGCTTGTCGGCGGGTCAGCGCAGATACCGGGCCCGCATTCCAACAAGGTTGAACCCGCATTCAGCACGGCCAATGCCAACATCGTGAAAAACGCGTATTTGGCCAGAGCGTTGCCACCGAATCTGGGTTCGTGATGTGAGGATCCCTCGTATTGGCGTTCAAACAGCAGCATGATCGATGTGCCCAGCAATACAAGGAAAAAGGCGATTCCAGCCCAGGTGTAATAGTGCAGCCCCAGAACCGGAGAGCCATAGTGACCCGTTCCGGGCACGATGTGCAGCAGAATCTGCCGGATCGAAACACTGCCGCCGTACAATGCGGCGATCAGTACGATGGCGTAATGTTGCGGCCTTACCCCGTAGAGAAGGTTCAAGCCAAGCCCCACGCCAACGGCGACAAGGCCGACGCGTTGTAGCAGGCAAAGCGGGCAGGGCAGTTCGTAAAGAACGAGTTGATAGAAAAACGCCAGTGCCAGAACGAGGCAGACAGCCAGCATACCGAGTGCGTTGAGGGTGCGGGACAGTTCAGGTGTCATGGCAATTCCCTCAGAGTTGAATCGTTAAAGGTGTGGTGGCGTGGAATTTCAGCCAATACACACACAGGACCAGCGTGGCGAAAAAAAGCAGGTTGCTGGCCCTTGTCAGGTTGAAATAGTTCAGCCCCATCGTGGCGATAAGTAATGCAAATAAAAGCGCAATCATGGCCCGGTTCTCCCCTCCCGTGCACAATTCCTTATTCCCCGGATAGTGTCAGGCCAGGTCCCATCTGGCAAGCCATGCAACTCGCCTGAACGTTGAAAGCTGTTTTTGTCTAGTCGCAGATGACAACGTCTGTTTGCCACTCTTGACAGCGCTGGGGCAGGTTACCGGGCAGGGGTGCGTCGGTATAGACCGCGTCGATCTCGGCCAATGAGGCTATGCGCGCGGGGGCCGAGCGCTGAAATTTGGAATGATCGGCAACCAGAAATGTGCGGCGTGCCTGTGCGATAATGGTCTGGCTGACCTGAACCTCCTGAAAGTCGAAATCCAAGAGATCGCCGTCCGTGTCCAGTGACGAGCATCCGATGACGGCCAGATCGAATTTGAATTGCCGGATGGTCGAAACGGTCAAATTACCGATCAACCCGCCATCCGTCCGCCGCAGGACACCACCGGCCATAACGATCTCGCAATCGGGGTTTTCAATCAGGATGTTTGCGACGTTCATGTTGTTCGTCACCACCATCAGGTTCTTATGGTTCAGCAATTGCCTTGCCACAGCCTCGGTTGAGGTTCCGATATTCATGAAAACTGAAGCCCCGTCTGGGATATCGGCGGCGCAGGCCAGAGCGATGCGCGCTTTGGCGTCGGAGTTCAGCGCGCGCCGGTCCTCGTACCCGATGTTGGAAACGCCTGAACGCAGAACTGCGCCGCCATGGACCCGGTCCAGTTTGCCCGCATCCGCCAGTTCGGAGAGGTCGCGCCGGATTGTCTGAACCGTGACGCCAAATCGCTCGGCCAGCCCGTCAACAGTCACGCGGCCCTCGGCGCTGGCGATTTCCAGAATATCGGATTGGCGAAAGGACAAGGACATGAGGGGTTCCGGTGCAAAAGTGTCGCTTTCGTTTTTGTTCTTTTTGTTTGCTTTGGCAAGAAGATTTGCTTGAAATACATACCCGTGTTGCAAAAAGAAAATAAACGAACATAAACGTTGACGAAGCGAAGTTTGTTCTGGCTAATGCCGATAACCATGCTTGGCGGGGAATCATCGGATATGCGGTCGACGGACAACAAGATCACAGACCTTTTCATCATCGGTGGCGGGATCAATGGCTGCGGCATTGCTCGGGACGCGGCCGGGCGGGGTTTGTCAGTGACGCTGGCCGAGATGAACGACCTCGCGTCGGCAACGTCCTCTGCCTCGACCAAGCTTTTTCACGGCGGGTTGCGGTATCTGGAGTATTTCGAAATCCGGCTGGTACGCGAGGCTCTGATCGAGCGTGAAACCCTGCTGCGTGCGATGCCGCATATCAGCTGGCCGATGCGGTTTGTGCTGCCGTATCACAAAGACATGCGGTTCGACTCGGAAACTCCGACCTCGCGAGTGTTGAGCACGGTTATGCCATGGATGCGCGGGCGTCGCCCGGCCTGGCTGATCCGGTTGGGCCTGTTCATGTACGACAATCTGGGCGGGCGCAAAATCCTGCCGGGAACGACGTCGTTGAACCTGAGTTCGGCTCCGGAAGGCGCTCCTTTGCAGGACAAGTTTGAAACGGCTTATGAGTATTCCGATTGTTGGATCGAAGATTCCCGTCTGGTGGTTCTGAATGCGCGCGATGCTGAGGCCCGAGGCGCGCAGATCATGGTCCGGACCGAAGTAACTTCGGCTGAGCGGGTTGGTGATCTTTGGGAAGTGTCGGTTCGGGAGCGGGACAGCGGAGAGACCCGTGTGATCCGGGCCAAGATGCTGATCAATGCGGGTGGGCCTTGGGTGGGTGACATTATCCAGACCAAGATCCGCGTGAACTCACGCGAGGGGGTTCGGCTGGTGCGGGGCAGCCATATCGTAACGCCCAGGCTGTACGATCACGACAAATGTTACTTCTTTCAGGGCGAGGATGGGCGCATCATTTTCGCCATTCCCTACGAACAGGACTTTACCCTGATCGGTACAACGGATCAGGACCATCCGGATCCGTCCACCAAACCGGTCTGTACCGAGGCCGAGCAGGATTATCTGTGCGCCTTCGCATCGAAGTATTTCAAACGTGCCGTGACCCGCGATGATATCGTCTGGACCTATTCCGGGGTGCGCCCGCTTTATGACGACGGGGCCAGCAGCGCCACGGCGGCGACACGGGATTACACCTTGAAAGTGGATGCGCAGGGCGGGGCACCTGTGTTGAATGTGTTTGGCGGCAAGATCACCACCTATCGTCGGCTTGCGGAAAGCGCGCTGGAAAAGGTAGGAGAGTTCTTCCCGGACTTGCCCGGCCCTTGGACCGCCGGAGTTGCTCTGCCGGGTGGAGATTTTCCTGTTGATGCCGTGGAAACTTTGAAAAGCGATCTTCTGGCTGCTTATCCGTTCCTCAATGCGAAATGGGTTGCGCGTCTGATCCGCGCTTATGGGACCGAGGCGCGTGATGTTTTGGGGGATGCGAAGCAGGCTTCTGATCTGGGTGAGGATTTCGGCGCCACCCTGACCACACAAGAAGTCAGTTGGTTGATGGACAAGGAATACGCCCGTTCGGCTGAAGATGTGGTTTGGCGTCGCAACAAACTGGGCTTACGTCTTACTGCCGAGCAAATCGCGCGGATTGATCATTGGATGTCCGTACGGCTACGGGACGAAAAAGTGGCGTGAGTCAGCCGTAAAAAACAAACGAATTTGCAAGAAAAAACCCCGCCTACTCAGGCGGGGCTTTTTGGTGTTCAGGCTGCTTCTTCTGAAGGGCCAGGATCGTTTTTGGTACCCTTCAACCATTCTCGCATGCTTTGCATCAGGGCATAGAGCACGGGCACCACGATCACACCAACCAGCGTCGCGGCCAGCATGCCGCCAAACACCGCAACACCGATTGCCTTCTGGCTGGCGGCACCGGCACCATTTGCGGCGAGCAGCGGCACAACTCCCAGCAGAAAGGACAGGGCGGTCATCATCACGGCGCGGAAACGCTGATACGCCGCCTCGGCGGCGGCATCCTTGATGGACAAACCCTTGGCGCGCTGTTCCATCGCGAATTCAACGATCAGAATACCGTTCTTGGACGCCAGCCCCACAAGCATGATCATACCGATCTGCGTGTAGAGGTTGATGTCACTGCCCACAATCGCAACCGCTGCCACGGCGCCAAACAGGGCCACGACCACCGAAAGAAGGATCGAAACGGGCATCGTCCAGCTTTCGTACTGGCCCACCAGGAACAGATACCCGAACAGGATCGCGAGCCCCAGAATGATGATGACCAGACTGCCGGATGCCAACTGCTGCTGTGCCGTTCCGGTCCATTCGAATGCATATCCGGGGGGCAGGGCGGTCTCAGATTCCTCTGTCATCACCGTGATCGCGTCGCCGCTGGACAGGCCGGGCGCAGGCACCGCTGTCACCGTGGCCGACCGGAACAGGTTGTGCCGTTTCAACAGAACCGGCCCCAGCACGTTTTCAACGTCGATCAAAGTGCCCAGTGGGACCATGTCGCCATTTTGCGACCGGACGTAGAGATTGGCGATATCCTCGACATTGTCGCGATAGGTGCCATCGGCCTGGATCATTACGCGGTAGACGCGGCCAAACAGGTTGAAGTCGTTGACATAGTAAGACCCCAGTTGCGCCTGCATGGTCTGGAACACTTCAGCCACCGAGACATTCAACGTCTTGGCTTTCTCACGGTCCAGGTCCACGAACAGCTGAGGAACGTTGGCGCGGAAGGTTGTATAGGCCTGCCCGATCTCGGGCCTCTGATTAGCTGAATACACGAACGAACCCACGGCCGAGGCCAGATCCTGAGGGGTGCCGCCACCGGTTTGCTGTACCTCCATCTCGACCCCGGCAGACATGCCGAGACCCTGGATGGGCGGTGGGTTGAAGGCAACGATCGAGGCGGCAGACTCGCTGTTGGCAATCGCCAGCACCTTGGCGAGGATGGCATCCGCGCTCAGGTCTTCTTCTTGCCGCTCGCTCCAGTTGTCGAGGTTCACGAAGATTGCAGCGCCGTTTGTGGTGGTGCCGTTCAGCAGCGAAAAGCCATTGACCAGAACCGTGCTGGCCACACCGGGGATTTCACGCAGCTGATCGTCAAGACGGGCGGTCACGGCCTCGGTCCGTTCCAGTGTCGCCGCGTCGGGCAGTTGCACGTCAACGAACAGATAGCCGTTGTCCTCAAGCGGGATAAACCCGGCTGAGGTGTTCGACATGATCGTTCCCGTTCCCATGCCAAGTCCAACCACGATGGCCAAAGCGATGGCCGGAAAAACCAACAGCTTACGTACTATGGCGACATACCCATTGCGCACTGTGCCGATGAACCCTTCGAACATCGCAAGCAGTCCTTTGGGCGGGCCTGACCGTGCACGAAGAACCAGACCACACAGCGCGGGTGACAGGGTGAGAGCGTTGATGGACGAAATCACAACCGCGGTTGAGATCGTGATGGCGAACTGGGAATACAGTCGCCCCGAGATGCCGGGCATGAAGGTCACTGGCACAAAGACCGCCAACAGAACCAGCGTCGTCGCGATAACCGGGCCTGTGATCTGCCCCATCGCCTTGCGGGTCGCTTCGGCAGGGGGCAGCCCCTCGTCCGCGATGATGCGCTCCACGTTTTCGACCACGACGATGGCGTCATCGACCACGATCCCGATGGCAAGCACCAGCGCGAACAGAGAGATCGTGTTCAACGACATGCCGAAGGCCAGCAAGAAGGCGAACGTACCTATCAACGAGACCGGGATGGCCACGGCGGGAATGATCGTGGCCCTCCAGCTTCCCAGGAACACAAACACAACCGAGATCACAAGAGTGAAGGTCAGGATCAGGGTCGAGACCACGTCGTTCAGAGAAGCTTCGACAAAGTCAGTGGTGTTGAAGGGCACTTCATATTCGACGTCCGTTGGGAATGCGCGAGACAGGCGTACCAGCTCTGCCTGCACGCGCTCCGAGACCGCCAGAGCGTTGGCGCCGGGCGCCTGGTAGATGCCGATCACAGTGGCTGGAACCGCCTGGAAATAACCGGAAGCCGAGTAGAATTGCGCGCCCAGCTCTGTACGCGCGATGTCTTTGACGCGAACGATCGCGCCATCGGCACCGGTGCGGATCACGATGTCGCTAAACTCTTCAGCCGAAGTCAGACGGCCCTTGGACTTGATCGTGTACTGAAACGTCTGTCCTTCGGGTACCGGAGGGGAGCCGATCGAACCGGCTGAAACTTCGATATTCTGTTCGCGGATCGCGTTGATCACATCGCCCGGTGTGATGGACAGGGCAGCCATCTTGTCGGGGTCCATCCAGATCCGCATGGCGTATTCAAGGTTGGTCAGAACATCCGCTTTACCAACACCCTGCACACGCGCCAGCGCATCGCGCAGGTTGATCGAGGCGTAGTTGGACAAGAAGACGCTGTCATACGTGCCGTTCGGCGATGTCAGGGTGACCAGCATCAGCATGTTGGTCGAGGATTTCTGCGTGACCACACCCGACGATGTCACCTCGGTTGGCAACGATGACATAGCCTGCGCGACCCGGTTCTGAACGTTCACCGAAGCAATATCGGGGTCGGTGCCGACCTCGAAGGTGATGTTGAGCGAATAGGACCCGTTATCCGAAGACGTGGACGTCATGTAGATCATATCGTCCACACCGTTGACCTGCGCCTCGATGGGGGCGGCGACAGTGTTTTCCACAGTTTCGGCATTGGCGCCGGTATAGGTTGTTGTAACGCTGACAACCGGTGGCGTGATATCAGGGAACTGCGCCACTGGCAGCACCAGATAGCCGATGCCGCCCATGATGGTCAGCACCAGCGAAATGACAAGCGCCAGCTTGGGCCGGCTGATGAACAGGGCTGAGAACATCTGTTACTCTCCCGGCTGCTCAGAGGCCACGACCGCGTCAACGGCCACGCCGGGGCGGACCCTCTGCAATCCCTCGACAATCACGCTTTCGCCTTCACGCAGACCGTCTGTCACGATGATGGCGGTGCCGACCGTATCGCCGGTGGTGATATAGCGTTGTTCCACCATCTGCTTGTCGTTGACCACCAGAACGAACTCACCCCGCTGATCGCGCTGCAGGGCTGCTTGCGGCACCAGGACCTGCAAGGTCGGCTCTAAGGCTTCGATTTGCACATTTACAAACGCGCCATCCAGGATCAGCCGGTCGGCGTTGTCGAATTGCGCGCGGACCGTGATCGCACCGGTCAGCGGATCGATGCGGTTGTCGACAAAGACGATCCTTCCGGTTTCATCCAACTCGGTTCCGTTTGGCAGCACGACATGCACATTTGGGCTTTGTGGGCTTTCGGCAAGCGAGGCCGAGCTTTCGCCGTAGGTTTGCAGAACCGAAGTAAAGAGCTTCTCGTTCAGCGAAAAATTCACGTAGATCGGTGACTCACTGACGATATTGACCAGCGGAGGGTTGGTCGGGCCAACCACATCGCCGACACTGGTGGTGATGCTGCCGATACGACCGTCAAACGGCGCATGGATTTGAGTATAGCTCAGATCCAATTCGGCCTGCTGAATGGCGGCATTGGCGGCTTTGACCTCAGCCTCGGCCACCAGTTCATTGGCGCGGGCAATATCGCGTTCCGATTCCGGTGTAGCGTCGCGTTTGTAAAGCTCTTCCTTACGGGCCAGGTCGACCTTGGCCAGTTCCAGATTTGCCTCTGCCCGGTTCAGATCGGCCTTGCGCGCTTCGAGCGTAGCCTCATAAAGGTCAGGCTCGATGGTAAACAGCAGGTCGCCTGCCTTGACGGTTGCACCATCCTCAACCTCGCGACTGTTGAGGAACCCGTTCACGCGGGCCACGATGTCGACGTTGTTGATCGCCTCGGCGCGACCGATGAACGTGGCCTCGTCCGTGATTTCCTCGGTATAGGCCGCCGCGATCGAGACCTTTGGCGGTGCCCCTTCCTCCTGCGCGGTCGCAGGATGCGCCAAACCCAGGGACAACAGCATCAAAATAACGGCCAGTGGCCTGCTGGTCAGGGTGGGTAAGTTAAACGCTGGGGACATGGCGAAAGCCTCGTTCGATGCAGAAACAATTGAAGCCGACCCCGCCGCCCAAGCGGCCCGAGTCGGAAGGACTTGGTCTCAGGATGACTTCTTTGCGGTGATTTCTCAAGGTGATGAATCTCGGGCACGTCAGAGGCGGCGCCAAAAATTTCAGCACTTAGGCTGGTTTAGGCCTTGGCCCGAACTAAGGGCCAGAGCAAAAGGGGGCCATGATGGCCCCCGTCAATTCTTGACGCCAGAAGGCTTCAGTCGCGCGTTCCGGCGAATTTTTGCTGCCAGTCTTCACGTTGTTCATCCGCGATCTTGGCGAACAGAACGTCAGGTACTGTAAAGTCATGACCAGCGGGCAGGGCGTTCAGCGCCATGGCGACGTCATCGGGCCAGCTGGTGTCCAGCGTGTTCATCGCGCTCAGCATCCGGGCCGAGGTATCGGGGATGAAGGGTGCGCTGAGAACCGCATAAAGACGGATCAGGTTCAGACCCAATCGCACTTGAGCAGCGGCCTGTTCAGGGTCTTCCTTGAAGGTCGACCACGGGGCTGCGGCTTGCAAGTATTCATTGCCCGCGACCCAGATTGCCCGCAATTCCTGCGCTGATTTGCGGACATCCATCGCTTCCATATGGCCTTCATAGGCGCGGATACGTTTGGTGAGCTCTTCGACAAGGGCATTTTCCCGCTCGCCGAACTCACCACCTGCAGGCACTGCCTCGCCGAATTTCGAGCGGCAGAACTTGGTGATCCGGCTGACGAAGTTCCCCAGCACGTCGGCAAGGTCCTTGTTCACCGACTGCTGGAAGTTCTCCCATGTGAACTCGCTGTCACTGCTTTCGGGCGCATGGCTCAGCAGCCACCAGCGCCAGTAATCGGCGGGCAGAATCTCCAGCGCCTGATCCATGAACACGCCACGGCCCTGTGAGGTCGAGAACTGGCCGCCGTCATAATTCAGGTAGTTGAACGATTTCAGGTGGTCGACCATCTTCCACGGTTCGCCCGAACCCAGAATGGTGGCCGGGAAGCTGAGCGTGTGGAACGGCACGTTGTCCTTGCCCATGAACTGGACATAGCGCACGTCATCCGCACCCTTGTCGGTGCGCCACCAGCGTTCCCAATCAGCATCGGATTTGCCGTTGGCATCGGCCCATTCCTTGGCACAGGCGATGTATTCGATGGGGGCGTCGAACCAGACATAGAAGACTTTGCCTTCCATCCCAGGCCAGTCCTGATCGCCTTTCTTGACCGGCACACCCCAGTCCAGATCGCGGGTGATGCCACGATCCTGCAACCCGTCACCATCATGGAGCCATTTCTTGGCGATCGAGGTGGTCAGGATCGGCCAGTCGCTTTTGCTGTCGATCCACGCGTCCAGCTGATCCTTCATCGCCGACTGGCGCAGATACAGGTGCTTGGTCTCGCGCACCTCCAGATCGGTCGAACCGGAAATGGCCGAGCGCGGCTCGATCAGGTCCGTCGGGTCCAACTGCTTGGTGCAGTTCTCGCACTGGTCGCCCCGTGCGCGCTCATAGCCACAATTGGGGCAGGTGCCTTCAATGTAACGATCAGGCAAAAAGCGTTTGTCGGCGTTGGAATAGACCTGTTTTTCGCTGACTTCACGGATCAACCCGGCTTCGTCCAGCTTGCCTGCGAAATGCTGGGTCAGACGCTTGTTCTGCTCGCTGGAAGAGCGACCGAAGTGATCGAAGCTCAGGCCAAAGCGCTTGGCGATGTCGGCCTGAATTCCGTACATCTCGGCGCAATAGTCCGCGACCGGCTTGCCAGCTTTCGCAGCGGCTAATTCCGCTGGGGTGCCGTGCTCATCCGTGGCGCACAGGAACATGACCTCGTTTCCCCGGCCGCGCTGATACCGCGCGTATAGATCAGCCGGCAATTGCGAGCCGATCAGGTTGCCGAGGTGCTTGATCCCGTTGATGTAAGGGATCGCCGAGGTGATGAGAATCCGAGCCATGTTTCGCTTCCGCATATCTAACTGCGCGTCCGTCTACCTTATGTCACCGGCCAGCAAAACCCCGCTTTCACCGATAAACGCCCGAAAAGGCGTGTAAGTGCCGGTTCAACGCGACCTTCGCGTGGCGGTGCAGAACCATGTATGATTGCTGTGTAAATTGCGCATGGGGGACAAAATGAAGCTGTTTTGGGTTCAAAGCGTGCTGAAGGTATCGGCGACTCTCTGTCTGACTCTATTCGTCGCGCCGAATGTTCAGGCCGAACAGGGTGAAGCCATGGATGCGATTGATAGTTTTGACAAGGCGATGCTGTCGGTTTTTCGGCGTGGTCAGGATGCGCTGACATCGCAGACACGGCCGGTCATGGTGATTGCCCGGGATGTTACGATCCTGTCCGAAAATGGGGAGGTGTCCTTTCCAAGGGACGCGCCAAACTATCTGATTTTCAAATCCACGTCCCATGTTCTTTTGGGAATTATCGGTGCGGTTACTCCGTGGCCCAAAGAAGATGACACTCGTTGGAAAACTGACTTTGCGACTATAGCGCAGGAAATCGATACCTTGCTGCCATGGATCGAAGGACTCGACCTGCCGGAAGACGAGATTGCCTGGCAACGGCAAATGCTTGAGGCTGCGCGGACCTTTACCAGCACAGCTGTCCAGCGCGGGACCCTGACAAAGCAGGACGTGGCAGATGCGATCAACGACATGCGTCCGATTTGGGCCGCGAACATGCGCAAAGCAGCGCGGGCCGAGATTGCTGCGTTACACAGGGCTGTATCGGATGCGCGTGCGACAGTGAGTGAAGAGGTCTGGGACGACATGTATGTTGTCCATCACGGTGGGTCTAACGTGACCGGGATCAATGTCGTTGAATTGTATCTGGAGCGCGTGATGCCGCAGAAAGTTGCTGCGGGTCAGGTCATGTTTGCCGAAAATGCACATGGCAATCAGGCAATGGCCGATTTCGTCGGCTATGAGAGTATGCAGCGCCATGTTGGTGTTTGGGCCTTCGGCGATCCAGCGCGTATGGAAGTTGATCTGCTGGGGTACGAGGCAGGATCACTTTTAGATGAAATGATCCCATCCCCGCCGCCTGCGGATTAGCATTGAGGCACTACCAAAACCGACGGAGGTCTTTGAAGAGGACTGGCCCCATGGCCTTTGATCTATCGCCCTTCCCGAGATCGCTTCAACAGGCGACCAATGGTGAATGACGTCCGTGGCGCATAGACGTAGTTGGTTCGCTCTTCGGGCGTGGGGCGAGATTTCATTCGGGCCAAGCCAAAGCCAATCAGGAATACATGACCAAGTGCGACAAAGGCAAACAGTGCTCCAGGACCGAATTGCTGGATCAATGTGGATGAGATGTAGGGCGATGCGATTGCCCCCAGCGCGTACCAGAACATCAGTGCCGCAGATAACTCGACCCGTTGTTCGGTAGTGGCAAAGTCGTTTGCGTGTGCCGACGAAACCGAAAAGATCGGGAAGGTCGTGAAGCCGAAGAGACCCGCCGCCAGCATGACCCCCAAGGTTCCGGTACCGCTGGCCGCCATGGTCACGCCGCAGCTGAGGACCGCTGCAACGGACAACCAGATCAGCACCCAGCGTCGGTCGTATTTATCCGCAAGCCATCCCATCGGGTACTGTGCCAGCGCTCCACCCAAGACAAACGATGCCAGAAAGAACGCGATCTGGTCCACGCCCAGACCCACTTCCTGACCATAAACAGGACCGACCATTCGGAACGAAGCAGAACTCAGCGCTGCTACGATGACCCCTGCAACGGCCAGTGGGGAGCTGCGCCAGGCCAGCTTTGGTCGCAGACGCGGTGCATCGGGTGTTTTCGGTTGGCTCGCTCGGGTCAGTGTCAGCGGCAACAAGGCGGCGCAGCACAGAATGGCCAACAGGTTATACGACACGTAAGAGGCAGGTGGCAGAACCGCGATGATCAACTGAGCGGTCAGCGAGGCCCCCATATCCACAATGCGGTAGGTCCCCATGGCGCGCCCGCGTGTTTCATTGGTGACCTTGGCGTTCAGCCAGGCCTCGATCACCGTATAGCAGCCGGCGACACAGGTGCCTGACGCGATCCTCAGGGCGGCCCAGATATAAGGGTTTTCGGTCAGGGTATGCCCGATCAACCCCATCGCGCCCAAGGCGGTGCACACCGCAAAGGCGCGGGAATGTCCAACGCTGCCCATCAGGCGCGGGGCCCACCAGCATCCGACGAAGAACCCTATGAAATGCGCCGACCCCAGCAGACCGATTTGTTCTGTCGTAAATTCCAGCGTAATGCCCGAGATGGCATCGAGCGGCCCGACACCTCCTGTCGAGAGCTGTAGCAGAATGACCGAAAGAAACAGGGCCGCAAATGAAATGATCGTGCGCATAGTGATCTCAGATTGGCAGGGTCAACGCACTATGCACGCATCAATTCGACCTTATCGAGTCGTTTTTCGCTGATCCCCGGTCAGGTTACGCGGATGATCTCGGCGTGGATGTCCAGACCGACGTTGTCCTGAACCAGATCCGGATAGCCCGAAGCGTTGAAGTCGTGCCGGTTCAAAGCCCCTTTCAGGCCAATGGACAAACGGCTCAGGTCGTTCACCGCAGTTCCGGCCTTACGGTACAGGTTGGCCTCTAACGTGATCGGGCGGGTCACGCCTCGTACGGTCAGATCACCCGTTACCCGAGCGCCGTTTGATATGCGCCCATCTACACCCAACTGAATGTCGGTTGATACAAACCGAATCGTCGGATGGTTTTTTGCGTCCAGCACACTGGGGCTGAGCATGGGCATACGCGCAAAGGGTAGCCGTGTTCTGGCTTTGCTGACATCCAGCGTCACGGATACCCGACTGTTCTGCAGGCGGTGTGTGTCGACCTGAACGTCAGCGGACAGGATTGGCATGGTTCCCGATTGCGTTACGCCCGACAGATCAAAGGTAAAACCGACCCGGGTGTCTTTGGTTGACAGAATGTAGGGCTGCAACGCGGCATGCGCAGTCTGGGCCAAGGGCAGGGCGGCCATCCCGGCAAGTACATTGCGGCGAGTTATGAACGTCATGCCATGACCCTCTCTCTTCTGGGGCGGGACCGCCTGAGCAGCATCAGAACGATTGCGATATTCAGCCCATTCCACAGAATACCGTTCACGAAGGCCAGCTGATAGTTTCCGGTGAGGTCGTAAATCCATCCTGACATCCAGCCGCCCAGAGCCATGCCGAGTATGGTCATCATCAAGACGAATCCGACCCGCGCGCCCGCCTCTTGCGGTGGCATGTATTCGCGGACAATCAGCGCATAGCTGGGCACGATACCGCCCTGTGCCAGCCCGAAGAGCAGGCTGATGAAGTAGAGTGAGACCATCCCGTCATAGGGCAGGAACAGAAATAGCGCGATGCATTGCAGGACCGAGCCGATTAAAAGCGTCATGACCCCGCCCAACCGATCTGCAACCAAGCCCGAAATTACGCGGCTGACGACACCTCCCAACAACATCAGTGACAACATCTCGGCCCCGACTGCGGGGCCATAACCCAGCCCGACACAATACGAGACGATATGGACCTGCGGCATGGACATCGCCACGCAGCAACCGATCCCGGCCAGACCAAGAATATATTGCAACGCCCGAGGTGAGATACCGACGCTGCGCGCATTGATTTGGGCTGAGGCGGCGGAGGAGTTATGCGCCTCTGCCGGGATCTGACGACGCAGCAGCAACGACAAGGGGATGACAACAAAAAGCGTCAGAATGGCAAGCGACAAATAGACCTGTTGCCAGCCGTCCCGCGCCAGAATGCCGGACAGCAGGGTGGGCCAGATGGCACCGGACAGGTAATTCCCGCTGGCCACCAGCGCGACGGCAATACCGCGACGTTTCATGAACCAATGCGAGATATCGGCGATCAGGGGGCCAAATCCGACCGAAGTGCCCAACCCAAGCAAAAGATGCGCCGCGGACAGCAGCATGATGTTTGGCGCCAGCGTTGCCAGCACATAGCTCAGGGCACTTAGACCGGCTGCTCCGATCAGGGCCATTGTTGCGCCCAGCCGGTCTACCAATTGCCCCAGCCACATATTGCCCAGTGCAAAACCGATCATCGCAAGCGTATAAGGCATCGAGGCTTCGGCACGACCAGCGCCAAATTCCGTTTCAATCGCAGGCATGACTACGATCGCCGCCCACAACCCCACATTCGCCACTGTTGCAATGGCGAGCGTGATCAGTAGGCGAAGCCAGGAATAGCGGCTGTCATGGATCGGATGGCTCATGCGGTGACGCTAGGGCGCGGTCCGGGGTTTGACCAGTCACATCTTGCGTGAACCATGTGGACTCACGCCACGGTGTCCTCTGTTTCGATCCGCTTCAGGTTCAGACCGGCGCGGGCGGCGGTCATGGTGGCCTGCCACGTAACCGGGGGCAGGGCGCGGGCGCGGCGGCGGGTCAGGGCCCAGCGGCGGGCCTCACCCCGATGGGTGGCGGCCATGTGCCAACGCGTCTCGACCCCTTGCGCGCCACCGTCGCCGGGCGTCAGCAACAGACCCAGCGGAGCCCGCCCCATCGTGCCGCCCTGTTCGGCAGCCAGATGCATCCGCCGTATCGGGGTCAGCCCCGGCGCGCCGGGCAGGTCGCCGACGATTAGCGGAACGGCCCCGCTGCGCAGCGCCTCTTCGATACACCACAGCAGGTCTTCGGCACGGGTGGGGTGGACGAAGATGAACCGGGCGGGGTCGGCAAAGGGCATCATCCCGTCCGGGTTCAACTGGCCGGGCTCCCACGCGGGGGAAATCCACAAGACCGGCCCCTGCGTCTGACCGGCCAGCCACATGGCGAAACTGCGCCGGGCCGGGCCGCAGGCTTCGTGCACGCGGCCCAGTTGCAGGGCGATTTCCTCATGAAGTTTGACCCCCGGCGCAGCGCGCGCGGGCTTTTGACCAAGAAGCTGAGCAGACATGATAGAGATATATCATGTTCTCATTTTGTTCTCAAGTGGCGAGAGAGCCTAACGCGACAGGATCAGACGGCCATCGGTGAACTGGATGTTCGAAAACCGATGCAGGTAATCCATGCCCAGAAGCGACTGATGCAGCTCACCTTCGTTGATCCAGGCCGAGACATTGCGATCCGTGATCGGCCCAAGTTCCAGACTGTCCAGTCGCACAGGTGCGGTCCGCACCTCTCCGTTCGCCGTCATCGCGCGTCCGAAATAGTTCAGCTGGTCCGGGTCAATGCCCACGCGCTCCGCATCCTGTGCGCTGAGCACGATCTGGCTGGCACCGGTATCCACAAGGAAAACAATCGGTTCGCCGTTCACGACGAGCGGCAGGTAATAGTGCCCATCCTGAGCACGCGGCACCTCAATCGCGTCGCCGGTGACGGCCATCTGCGGGGCGGGGCTGACCGAGGACCGGATATCTTCCCACAACCCAATGACCGCTATGACACCGACAAAGATGAACACCCAGGCCATCACCTGTTGCAGGGTCTTGTTCAGCGACTGGCGGTTTTGCGAAACGAACCAGAACGCGACCGCCAGGCCGAGCACGACCAGATAGACCAATTGTCCAATATTGACGCTTTCCAACAGGTTCACCCCACTAAAGTTACATGAACTGTATATGGGGATTTAAGACGCAAAACCAAAGGCCTTGAGGCCGTCCAGAATGAACTGAACAGACAAAGCCGCCAGCAGCATACCCAGCAGGCGTGTCAGGACGTTCAGCCCGGTTTTGCCCAGAACACGGGCCACCGCGCCGGATGTCAGATACATCACGAAAACCATCGCCAGAACGACGAGCATGACGCCAATGACAACGGCAAGACCCTGAATGCCGGGCTGCTGGCCCGCTAGCAGAATCATCGTTGCGATCGAACCGGGGCCGGCGATCAGCGGAATGCCCAGCGGAAAGACCGAAGGGTCCGGGTGTTCCTCTTCCTCGGCGCTGCTCTCGCGCCGTTTGGTGCGGCGTTCAAACAGCATGTCCAGCGCCGTCAGGAACAACAGAACACCCCCGGCAACGCGAAATGCCTCCATCGAAATGCCAACGAACCCCAGAAGCGCTTCACCAAAGGCGGCGAACATGGCCAGAATGACACCTGCCGTCAGGCAGGCCCGAACCGCAATGGATCGGCGGGTGTTCCAGTCCATACCCTGTGTTAGCGCAACAAAGATCGGCGTTTGCGCGGGCGGGTCGAGAACGACGAAAAGTGTCGTGAACGCGGTAATAAGGAAAGCGCTGTCCATTGCTATTTGCTGCTCCGTTGCAGGTCTTGCAGGATGCTCAAGGCGTCCTTTGACATATCTGAGGGGACATAAACATGATCGTGGTGGTACCCCGCGACCATGTTGGCAGGAATGCCCGCCTGTGCCAAAGCAGCGGACACGGCAGCGGTCAGACCGACACCTTCCAGCGAGGAATGAACCTGCAATGTGATGCAGTGCATGGCCACGGCATCTTGAGCCGCATGTTTGAACGGAACAATAAGGGACAATCCCTCAGCCTCGACACAGCTTGCACGCGTGCCTTCCGGCCAGGGTTCGTTCGCGGGCCAAACGATAAAGGCAAATGTGCCGGGCTGTAAAACGGGACGCATACCGGCAATCATGGCGTCGGTGTCTTTGACAGGCGCGCTCATGCAGTTTCTGCCTGCTCAAGCCGTTCGGCGGCCGCCACCCACAGGGCCTCGGCCTTTTGCATGGCCTCGGTAACCTCGGTGAACTTGCGGTTCCAAGTTTCCAGATCGTTAATCCTGTCATCTTCGTACAAGGCCGGATCCGCCAGTTTAGCTGACAGTTTCTCGTGCATGTCCGTCAGCTTTTCGATCCGGTCTTCGCATTTGCGCAGATCGGCACGCAGCGCCAGCATGGTATCACGCGAAGGGCGCTTGGGTTTCGCAACCTGCGGTTTTTCCTTTGCCGGTTTGTCGCGGGCCAGCAGCATGGCGCGATAGGCTTCGAGATCACCATCGAAGGGTTTCACCGTTTTGTCCGAGACCAGCCAAAGCCGGTCCGCGACCAGAGACAGCAGGTGCATGTCGTGGCTGACCAGTACAACGGCTCCGGAGTAGGTGGTCAGCGCCTCGACCAGCGCCTCGCGGCTTTCGATATCCAAGTGGTTGGTCGGTTCATCGAGGATCAGCATATGCGGCGCGTCGATGGTGGCGATCAGCAGCGACAGCCGAGCTTTCTGGCCGCCCGATAGACGACTGACCAGCGTTTCCGCCTGATCGGCGTTCATCCCGAACCCGGCCAGACGTGATCGCCACTTGCCCGGAGCCTCATCCGGGCGCAGGCGGCGCAGGTGGTCCAACGGCGTTTCGTCCACGTGCAGCTCATCCACCTGATGCTGCGCGAAATAGCCGATGCGCAACCGGTTGCTGCGCGTCATCTTGCCCGCCATCAGTGGCAGGCGATCCGAGAGCAGTTTTGACAAAGTCGATTTACCCTGACCGTTCTTGCCCAACAACGCGATGCGATCATCCTGATCGATGCGCAGGTTCAGGCGGCGCAACACTTCGGTCTCGCCATAACCGGTCACACCGCCTTCGATCTGGATGATTGGAGGCGACAGCTCTTCGGGTTCCGGAAACGAAAACGCGCGCAAAGCGGCCTCTTGCGGGGTTGAGACCAGTTGGATGCGTTCGATCATCTTCAGACGCGATTGCGCCTGAACCGCCTTGGACGCCTTGTAGCGGAAGCGGTCAACAAAGCTCTGCAAATGAGCGATACGGGCCTTGGCCTTCGCGTTTTCGGATTCTGCCTGCGCCAGACGTTCGGCGCGGCGTTCTGCGAATTTGTCATAAGGAACCGCGTAATAGGTCAGCTTGCGGTCTTCCAGATGCAGGATCGAGCCCACCGCGCGGTTCAACAGCCCGCGGTCGTGGCTGATGATTATGACCGTGTGCGGATATTTGGCCAGATAGCTCTCGAGCCACAGCGCGCCTTCAAGGTCCAGATAGTTGGTAGGTTCGTCCAATAGCAGCAGATCGGGCTGAGAAAACAGCACTGCCGCCAGCGCCACGCGCATCCGCCAGCCGCCCGAAAAATCGGAACAGGGTTTCAGCTGGTCCTCATCGTCAAAGCCCAAGCCTTTGAGGATAGAGGCCGCGCGCGCCTCGGCCGACCAGGCGTCGATATCGGCCAGACGGGTCTGAATTTCGGCAATGCGCGCGGGGTCTTCTGCACTGTCGGCCTCGGCCATCAGCGCGCTGCGTTCGGTATCGGCAGCCAGAACCGTATTGATCAGTGAGACATCGGATGAGGGCACCTCTTGCGCTACCCCGCCAATGCGGGCGCGTTTCGGCACAGCAATGTTGCCCGATTCCAGCGCCAACTCGCCCCGGATCAGCCGGAACAGGGTGGTTTTCCCCGTACCGTTCCGCCCGACAAGGCCGACTTTGTGGCCGTCAGGAATTGTCGCACTGGCCCCATCGAACAGGGGGCGGCCTTCAACCGCGTAGGTTATGTCTTCGATCCGTAACATGACGCGCTCTTAGCAGAGCGGTGATGCCGCCGCCAGCAGCTTGACATGTTCAATACAAAGGCGATGTGTTAGCGCTGTTCCGGTTGGCATTTCTCGACGGTTTTCATCATGCGCGCGGCTCAGACGCCCCCATCTTTGGTCACATTGATCTTCGCCACGGCACTGTCGGTGCTGTCACTGAACATGTTCCTGCCGTCGCTGGCCCGGATGGGAGAGGATTTTCAGGTTGACTATGGCCTCATCAACCTGTCGGTGGCCGGGTATCTGGCGGTCTCTGCCGTGTTGCAACTGATCATGGGGCCTTTGTCGGATCGGTTTGGCCGTAGGCCCATCCTGCTGATCTGTATGGGTATATTCGCCTGTGCCTCGCTGGGTTGTGTGCTGGCCGAGTCGATCTGGGTGTTCCTTGGTTTCCGCCTGCTGCAAGCGGCAGTGGTGGCGGGGCCGGTGCTGTCCAGCGCGTCCATCCGCGACCTCTACACGCCGAACGAGGCGGCCAGCAAGCTGGGCTATGTCGCTATGGCGATGGCGCTTGCTCCGATGCTGGGGCCGATGCTGGGCGGCGCGCTGGACATGCTGTTTGGCTGGCGGGCCGGGTTTGTTCTGTATTCTGCGCTGGGGGCCGGGATGCTGCTGCTCTTGTGGGCGGATATGGGCGAGACCAACACCAACCGATCCGCGACCTTTGCCGCGCAGTTGCGGGAATATCCGCACCTGTTTCGCGCTCGCCGGTTCTGGGGCTATGCGCTGTGTGCCGCGTTTTCGATCGGAGGGTTCTACAGTTTCATCACCGGCGCACCCTTGGTGGCTGCCGTGTGGTTTGATCTGAGCCCGGCGATGCTGGGGCTGGGGATCGGAATCATCACCGGTGGATTTATGGTGGGTAATTTCGTTACCGGGCGCATTGCCGCGCGTACTCGCCTGACGACGATGATCCTGATCGGACGGATCGTCGCCTCGACCGGTCCGTTCTGCGGGCTGCTGCTGTTTCTGGGGGAAATGGGGTCGGTCTGGGTGTTCTTCGGGTCCGCGATCTGCGTGGGTTTTGGAAACGGATTGACCAACGCCAATGCCTCGGCCGGGGTGATGTCGGTTCGTCCAAAACTGGCCGGAAGTGCGGCGGGGCTGTCCGGTGCCATGGTCGTGGCCTTGGGTGCAATTCTGACCACAATGACGGGGGCTTTGGTCAACCCCGAAAACGGGCCGTACCTGGTGCTGGGAATGATGTTCGCCAGCAGCTTTATTGGCCTTCTTGCCGTGCTATATGTTCGCCGCGTTGACGCAATGGACCCGCTACCCGACACAATCTGATCCTCAAACCGCGCGGCACCCTTTTCATGCGGCAAATACCGTGTTAGGCGGCGCGCGATGGATTTCGGCGCAGATGCTGCGCCTAGCACTAAGGAGAGGCCGACATGGCACTGGAACGCACATTCTCGATCATCAAACCCGATGCAACCCGCCGTAACCTGACTGGCAAGATCAACGCCAAGTTCGAAGAAGCCGGCCTTCGCATCGTTGCGCAAAAGCGCATCCACATGACCAAAGCTCAGGCTGGCAAGTTCTATGACGTGCACGCCGAGCGTCCGTTCTATGACGAACTGTGCGAATTCATGTCGTCGGCTCCGGTCGTCGTTCAGGTGCTGGAAGGCGAAGGCGCCATTGCCAAGAACCGCGAAGTCATGGGCGCAACCAACCCCGCAGACGCGGCACCCGGCACCATCCGCGCTGAGTTCGCTGAATCGGTTGGCGAAAACTCGGTTCACGGTTCCGACGCTCCGGAAACCGCAGCGGTTGAGATCGCCTACTTCTTCTCGGGCATCGAGCTGGTCGGCTAAGCCGTAGCCTATGCTGCACGATTGGGCCGCTCCGGTTGGGGCGGCCTTTTTTGTTCAGATTTGTTTCAGATCTTTGGGTGCGACGCGCACGCCGATGGCGTCCAGATCAGCAACCATCTTGTTTTCTGGCGCTGCGCTGTTACCGGCCTTGATGGCATCAAAACGTTGTCGCAGGGCTTTTTTCTCTTCACCTTTGCAATCGTTCCACGGGCGGCCTTGCAGCCCCATCACCAAAACATAATAGCCGATGAAATGTGCCTTGGTCCCAGCACGCAAAAGGCGGGCATAGGCTTCGTCGGGCCCCAGCTCTCGCAGCTCGTCAGCCGAATGAATACCAGCCCGCGCGCAAGCTTGTTCAAAGGCGGGGCCGAGGTTTCGGATCGATGAAACGGGGTCACTCATACGCTGGTCATACTTACGTCACCGACTTCTGTCACCCGATGATTACGTTTGGTCAAAACAGAATGTCTTGATGTTTTTCGGGGAATAAGTTTGCCTGACGTTACGCTGTCATGGAGGGTCGGGTGTCAAATGCCAAAGAGACCGGAAGGAAGTCAGCCAAGGGCAAGAAAAAAGCCTCGGAAGGTTGGACCATGACCGGGCCTTCCGCTGATCAGTTCATTCTGCCAAATCCATTTGACGAGGCGCTTTTTGCCAATTCCCTTTCGGGGCTGTCTGTAAGAATTGACACAAAAGGGGCCGCCAAACCGTTTTCACTGTTGGATTGTCACGATCAGTCGTTGCGCTCGTCTGGTCGGATTCTGATTGAAACTGGTGGTGTACTGCATCTTTGGCAGCACGGCGGCCTCCCACTGTCTCAGCGCTGCAAAGGGCAAGGGCGGTTTGTTCTAGACCTGCCACAGGGGCCGGTGCGGTCGGCTTTGAACAAGTTTCCCGAACTGCGCGCGTTAATGCAGATCGGAACCGGAGAGATTCAGGTGAATTCTCTCATTGTGCTGGACGAGTTGCAGAAAACGCAGGTCAGGGGAACGATTTGGTCCATGTCCTCACCAAAAGGGCAAGCGACGATTGTTCAACTTCAGCGGCTGAGAGGGTACGAAAGAGCGTATCAAAAGGTTAGCGCAGCTATTGCCGCTATGACTGCTGATGAGCAGGGTCTGGATGCGTTCTATGCCGGGCTGTATCCGGACATGGTCGCCTATCAGGCCAAGCCTGAGATCAAATTGGGAAAAACGGAACCTTCCATCGAGGTGGCTGCAGATATTATCCAAACATATCTTAAGGTTGCACGACAGAACGAAGCTGGTGTGATTGCTGACATTGATACAGAGTTTCTGCACGATTACCGGGTGTCTCTTCGGAAAATCCGTTCCGTGCTCAGCCTGTTCAAAGGGGTTTTCTCTGATGCGCAGACCGCAGAGTTGAAACAGGTCTTTTCCGATCTCATGGCCCCCACTGGGAGAATGCGCGATCTGGATGTGTATCTTTTGGAAAAAGATATGTATTTCAAATTGATACCATCGAATCTTCACGCAGGTTTGCAGGAAATGTTTGATCGTTTCCAGAAGGAGCGCGCGCAGGAATTATCCCGCTTGTCCCGACGATTACGCAGCGACGCCTACGACGCGTCAATGACTGAGCTGATCGCTTTGTTCGATGGCACAGCACGCTTGCAGCCCGGGCTAAACGCAAACCGGGGCGCATTTGACTATGCCTGCGCGCTGATCTGGAAACGCTATCGCAAGGTGTGCAAGATCGCGCGCAGCATTACCGAAGACACCCCGGACGAAACGGTGCATGACCTCCGCATTGATTGCAAAAAGCTACGCTACCTGATGGAGTTCTTTGCCCCGCTCTTTGACGCAAAGAGTTTCAAATCCATACTCAAGCCTCTGAAAAAGCTTCAGGATAATCTGGGTCTATTCAACGACTACTCGGTGCAGCAAGAGGCATTGCTGGCCTTCGTTTCGCAACAAAGCAACACCCAGGGCCGCGTGGATGCCCAGATCGGTCTGGCGGTGGGTGGATTGATTGCCGTGCTGGATCAGCGCCAAAAGGCCGAACGAAGCCGCGTCATCTCAAGCTTTCAGCAATTCAACGGGCCTGAAACCCGACACCTGTTCCGCAGCTTATTTCACCAAAAAAGGAGTGAGGAATGAAGATCATTGCCTGTTACAGCAACAAGGGCGGTGTCGGTAAAACCGCGACCTCGGTGAATCTGGCCTATGCGTATGCGCAAGCCGGGAAACAAGTGTTGCTGTGTGATCTCGACCCACAAGGCGCGTCTGGGTTCTACTTTCGGGTGAAGCCATCGAAGAAGTTGACGGAGGCTCGGTTTTTCGAGGATGTAGAACGGTTTACAAAAGGCATCCGGGCCAGCGATTTCGAAGGGTTGGACGTGCTTCCTGCAAACCTGACCTTTCGCGATTTCGATGTGTTCCTGTCGCGGATGCGGAACAAGCGCTCGCGGTTGAAAAAGGCTCTTGTGGCGGCTGGCAGCGACTATGATGTGATCATTCTGGACTGTCCGCCCAACTTTTCGATCCTGTCCGAGAATGTCTTTAAGGCAGCCGATGAGATCGTGGTGCCAGTCATACCCACAACGCTGTCTGAACGGACATTCGATCAACTGGTGCGCTTTTTTGATAAACACAAACTGCGTAAGAAAAAGTTGCGGGCGTTCTTTTCGATGGTGCAACAGCGGAAGATTTTGCATCAGGACACGATGGTGTCGATGCGCGCACTGTATCCGAAGCGTTTTTTGCAGACGACGGTGCCTTTTGCGGCGGACATTGAGAAAATGGGTCAGCACCGTGCCCCGGTCAGCACCTATGCCGGGCGCAGCGTGGCCTGCGCTGCGTATAATGCGCTGTTTGACGAATTGGAAAACGGAGTGGTTTCAATCCGATGAGCAAAGAAATAGAACGCAAGTTTCTGGTGTCGGAACTACCGGACCTGAGCAAGGCGCAAAAAGCGGTCGTGCGACAGGGTTACTTGACGGCGCCCGACGACTCGACCGAACTGCGGTTGAGGCAGAAGAACGATGCGTTTTTCCTGACCCTGAAAGGCAGCGGTGGGCTGGTGCGAGTTGAACGTGAGGCCGAGATTACTGCGGATCAGTTCGAAACCTTTTGGCCAGAAACAGAAGGGCGCCGTGTTGAAAAGGAGCGCTATACCGGTCAATTGCCGGACGGTCTGGTGTTCGAACTGGATATCTTTTCAGGCGATCTGGCGCCTTTGCGTTTGGTGGAGGTGGAATTCACCTCGGAGGAGCAGGCTAAAGAATACGTTCCACCTGATTGGTTCGGTGCGGATGTGACGGACGACAAGCGTTATAAAAACAAGACCTTGGCGATAAACGGCATTCCGGATTGACGCTATTGCGCGAGGTTGATCGTGGTTTCCAGCCCGGGGTCACAGTTCCGCGCTGCAAACTTCCCGCCATGCATATGTGAGATTGCAGCAACCAGGGCCAGACCCAAACCCGCATTACGCTCTGTCCGCGCTGGATCAAGAGTCACGAAAGGAAGCTGAAGGCGATGCAACTCTTCCACAGGAACGCCGGGTCCACGGTCCCTGACGCTCAACCGAGCAAACCCATCATGCGCGCCGATTGTAATCGTGATCGCCGTGTCCTCTGGCGCGTATCGCATCGCATTTTCAAGCAGATTTGACAGCGCCTGCGAGAGAAGGGGGCGGTGCCCCTGAATGGACGGGGCGGAACCTGTAACCTCCAGCTGCACTCGCTGATCGGCGGCGACGGGATCATAAAGTTCGACGACATCACCAACCAATTGCTGCAAGTCGATGGTTTCGAATTGCTCGCGCCCCAGACCGGCCTCAGCACGTGAAATTTCGGTGAGCTGCCCCAACACCCGCAAGACATGATCGATCTCACCCGTTGCCCGCGCAATGTCGATCTCGCGATCCAGCTCGCTTTTGCCGGGTTCCGAAAGGGCTTCGACCCTTTGACGCAGGCGAGACAGCGGCGAACGCAGGTCGTGTGCAATTGAGTTTGAGGTCGTGCGAAGATTGCTGATCAACTCCTCGATCCGGTCGAGCATGTTGTTTAACGTGCCCGAGACCTGATCAAACTCGTCCCCGGTTCCACGAAGGGGCATCCGTCTGGACAGATCGCCCGATACGATATTCTCGGCCGTGCTGGCCATATCGGAAAGGCGCGAAAACACCAGCCGTGTGAACAGCCAACCGGTGATGACACTGAGAACCAAGGCAATTCCCAGCGCCAGTGCGACGGATCGGAACAGCACCCTGTCGAACTGCTGGCGCGTCGCGGCGTCACGGCCAACCAAAAGACGTTCCCCACCGGGCAGGCGGATGGACGCGGCTGAAACAGGCAAGAGTTGATCATTGTCGGCGCGACGCAGTTCAAGGTCTACCCAACCGCTTCCGGCGGCAATGTTCACTGGCCAGGATTTCAAATTACCCACCAGCTTCACGCCCAGCCGATCCGTCAAAAGATAGAGCGCGTCACGCTCTGAAGCGCTTGGCAGGCGGCGTTCGATGGCGGTGATCAGACCGATTAGCCCACGTCTTTCATATTCATCTGCCAGCCCCGTCAATTCGGCTGATACAACCGAGCGGGTTTCCGACTCGATGCTTCGGTTGGCGGTCACATAAACAACTGCGAGCACAGATGCTGTTAGAAAGGTGCTCAGGAACATGCTGGTGGCGACCAGCCTTGTGCGGGAATTATTCAGGGAAAGCCGAAGGTTATCCATCGGACATCATGTAACCCGCTCCGCGGACAGTTTCAATCAACGGCGCATCGCCGCCTTCATCCAACTGCCGCCGCAGTTTTGAGATATGGACGTCCACAACGTTGGTGTTCGGGTCAAAGTGATAGTCCCAAACCCCTTCCAGCAACATGGTGCGCGACACCACACGGTTCTTGCGGCGCAGGAAGAACTCAAGGATCTGAAACTCACGAGGGGTCAGGGTGATCTCGTGCCCGTCGCGCGTGACCTTGCGGGTCAACAGATCCATTTGCAGATCCTTGCAGGTCAAGGTCGGCGCCTCTTCGGATTCCTGAGGGCGGCGCAGCAGAGCCTCGATCCGGGCGTGCAACTCCTGGAACGAGAAGGGCTTGACCAGATAATCGTCAGCGCCCGAACGCAGGCCCTTTACCCGTTCGTCCACGGCGCTCATGGCCGTCAGCATCAATACAGGGGTTTTCAACCCGGCTGCCCGCAGGGACTTGATCAGCGACAGCCCATCGAGGCCGGGCAACATCCTGTCCAGAACAATAGCGTCAAACCCTCCGTCGGTGGCATGGTACAACCCCTCGCGACCATCGGCTGCGGTTTCGACCACGTAACCCTCTTCCCCAAATCCTTTGGCGATGAAGTCCCTGGTGTCAGCATCATCTTCGACGATCAACAGGCGGCGGCTCATGGTCGGGCTCCTTTCTTTCGGGATTTAAACACAAATTTCGGGTAAAGCACATGGTTTGAAGAAGTTCTTGCCGGGTGCTGGGCCTGCACCCGGCAAGCCCGGCGGATAGTGGACAACTCTGTTCCGCCGGGTGAGGCGCGCGCCGAAAATCCCCATCAAGCGGCGCACGCTTTTTTAGATTAGGCCAGTTCGACCGCGACGAATATCTGGCTGCCGCCGCGATTGATCAGCACAAGGGCAGGATCGGTTTTTTCGCTGTCCAGTGCTGCCATCAGCGCATCAGGTGTAAAGGTGTCCTGATTGCCCAGCTTGACGATCACATCGCCTCGCTGCAGGCCGGCTTTTGCCGCCGGGCTGTCCGGCTTCAGATCTGTGACCACAACGCCTTCGACGGTTTCGGCAACACCTGTTTCCGCGCGGGCCGTTTCAGTCAGAGGGGCGACCGTTACACCAAGCGATGTGCCTGCGACCTCAGCTTCGACCGGTTCATCAACCTGAGCGGACGCGGCCTGATGCTGACCAACGGTCAGCGTAACCGTTTCCTGTTTGCCATCCCGCAAAACGGTCAGAGTGCTGTCTGTTCCAACTTTGGTCGTGCCCACAAGGATCGGCAGATCACCACTTGAGTCGACGGCCTCGTCATTGAAGGACAGGATCACGTCACCTTGTTTCAGGACGCCATCTGCCGGGCTGTCAGTAACCACGTCGGACACGAGCGCGCCAGAAGAGGCATCGATGCCCAACGCCGCCGCGAGTTGCGGGCTGACGTTTTGGATCGAAACACCCAGCCAGCCGCGGCTAACCTGGCCATCGTCGCGCAGATCGGCTGCGATGTGCTCGACAATGTTCGATGTCACCGCAAAACCCAGGCCAACTGATCCACCGCTGGGCGAATAGATGGCCGAATTCACGCCAACAACTTCACCTTCCATGTTGAACAGGGGGCCACCCGAGTTACCCTTGTTGATCGCAGCGTCCGTCTGGATGAACTCCGCATACGGACCTTCCGAGATGTTACGTCCTTTGGCCGAAACGATGCCGGTCGTGACAGTCGAGCTCAGACCGAAGGGATTGCCGATGGCGACAACGTCTTCGCCTACGCGGATCGTGTCACTGTCACCCA
The DNA here is from genome assembly GCF_056533985.1 of Ruegeria sp. E8. Classification (NCBI taxonomy): domain Bacteria; kingdom Pseudomonadati; phylum Pseudomonadota; class Alphaproteobacteria; order Rhodobacterales; family Roseobacteraceae; genus Ruegeria; species Ruegeria sp. E8. The sequence continues at coordinate 17,140 of NZ_JBQFOY010000002.1, read as the reverse complement.
GTTCAACAGCTTGTAGGTCCGTATCGGCGTCGATTTTCAGCACTGCGATATCTGTCAGCGGGTCGGTTCCGATCACTTCGGCTTCATAGCTGCGATCATCGCTGAGCCGAACCGTCACGGTCGAGGCGTTGTCGACGACATGGTGATTGGTGACGATGTATCCGGCTTCATCCAGAACAAAGCCCGAGCCCAGGCCCTGTGCCGGGCCGCGCTGTGGCATGTCGAACCCTTCAGGACCGTCAAATCGTTTGAAGAATTCACCGAAGGGATGTCCTTCGAAATCAAAGTTCTGAGCCGGAGTGGGGGCCGTGTCCTGTTCGGCGATGATGGTTACGACCGACGGTGAAACGGTTTCGACCAGATCGGCCAGCGCTTCGTCCGCCATCGACGGCATGGCGGTCGTTGCCAGCAATGCGGCGCCGAGTGCGCTGACGCCCACCCAGTTCGATGTACGGGGAAGTAGAAGCGAGGATTTGCGGATGCTCATTTGTGTCTCCTGTTATTATCACGCAGCTGCGAATGCGCGTTGAGACACCAGATGCCTGTTCAGGATTGGGGTTTCCTGACTGCTCAATTAATAAATCTTAATTTTGCCACAAAGCCGGTGTTGTGTGACGGCGGACGTCAGTCGGGATTCGCAAAATTTCCCGGTTCGGGCACGGGCGAATCGGAGGATTGTTGCTAAAATTGACGTCAAACTTTCAAAAACATTGAATTTGCTTTGTTTTGTTGACAATGATTTCCCTGATTTGGGGGCAAAAAGACTGCTCTTCCAATGGTTGTGGGCGAGCCCGTGTTGCGCGGGGCTTGACACAATTATTGTGCTGCTGACTGGGTGAATAAGCTCATAAGTTTGCGCTTAATCTCGAATCGTTGACGTGTTCACAACTTCACTTTCTCCCTAGGGTTGAGTGTGCGCGTGCGTGATGTTGCGCAAAAGTCATTCGTCTCAAAGCCAAATTAACCCTTTCCTCCAATTTTACATTGTTTCGAAGGATCAGATCAGTGAGGATGAAGGTGCCCAAGTGAGGGGGACCAAAAGCGCTAGGGGGCGCTGGCGGTCAACTCGATCACCAAAAGTGATAGCGGCGTGTTAACGAGGGGGTCTTGTTTAGGTTTGGCTGTTTGATAGCCGGAGCGTCTTGAAGGCGCACTGGCCGCACTTTGGAGATTGAACAAAGTGGTAGTCCTGTTTTGGGCACCGGCCCGGTCGAAAGACCGGGCCGTGTTTTTTATGGGGTGCGGTTCGCGTGCCAATCTGTCCAATCTTCCGGGGTATCCAGATCCAACAACGCGTTTTGGCCCGGCAGGGTTTGCAAGTGAACCTTGCCGCGCTGTTTCCGTACAACCGCCTGCGCACCGTCATCCCCTTGCAGTTCCGAAAGTTGGCCGAAGAGAGATTTGTCAAACACCACTGGGTGACCGGGTTTTCCATCCTCGGTTGTTCCGCGCCAGATTAAATTGTCAGGATAGGTTTGCCGCGCTTGCAGGATCATCCTCAGATCGGTTGCAGTCAGATCAGGCAAATCAGCAAGCAATACCATTGCAGCTGGTGCATCAGGAGGCAACTTTTGGATCGCGGCGCGCAAACTGGCGTTCATACCTTCCGCAGCGTCTAAAACCGGGACGACCTGAACGTCCAGACCGTCAAGCGCCTCATATCTTGGGTGCGGTTGTGGGGGTAGGGCGACGATAACAGGCCCGACAGAGCGGGCCATGGTTGCGGATCGGGTGAGAAGCGGAACTCCGTCGACGGGCTGCATCAGTTTATCGATACCGCCCATGCGGCTGGATTGGCCGGCGGCAAGCAGAATGATGGGAATCTCAGTCATTTCGCCACAATGCCGTCGGCTCAAGCCCAAGTCATCCCCTCATTCGGGCTCCATCCGCATCAAACAAAGGCGTCGAGATGACCTTGGCCTTTCGCATCTGTCCCAGGATCTCGATTTCCACCTCAAGCCCGTCGGCGACGCGTTCAGACGGCAAAAAGCCCATGGCGACGGATTTCTGAGCGTAGTGGGAATAGCCGCCTGACGTGCAGAACCCGACAACAGTGCCGTCCAACCAGATGGGTTCATAAGCGTTGACGTCGGCGTCATCGGCCTCGACCTCGAATGCAACCAAGGTGCGTGAAGTGCCTTCGGTGTGTTCCGCGTCAGCAGCTGTACGACCTATGAAGTCAACGTTCTTTTGGAACGATATGAATCTGTCCAGCCCGGTTTCCGCAGCAGTGTAGTCGGGTGAAAATTCCCGCATCCATGAGCCGAAGAACTTGTCCAGACGCAGGCTCATCATCGCGCGCATTCCGAAAGGTACCATGCCGTGGGGTTGTCCGGACTTCCACAGTGTCCACCAAAGTTGCCGCTGCGCCATCGGATCGCAGTAGATTTCATAGCCAAGATCGCCGGTATAGCTGACCCTTTGCACGATGCAGTCCGTCATGCCAACGGTCATACGGCGCACGTCGAGAAAGTGGAAATCGCTCAGGTCATCACGGGTACACGCAGCCAGAATCTGCGTTGCCTTGGGGCCTGCAATCTGAAACCCGTTCAGACGGTCGCTGATATTCTCGATTGTCACGCCATCCTGGGCGTTTTGCTCGAACCAACGCGTGTGGAAGGCCTGACTGCCATATGAAGCCGTAAGCTGAAATTCGGTTTCGCTTAGGCAGGACACCGTGAAATCGCCGATCAGTTTACCCTTGTGCGACAGCATCGGCGTCAATGACAACCGTCCGGGTTTCGGAATACGACCAGCCATGATCCGATCCAGCCAATCGCGTGCGGCTGATCCCGTAATGCGGTACTTGCCAAAATTGTGGACTTCGTTGATGCCCACACCTTCGCGCACAGCGCGCACTTCGCGACCGGTCGCCTCAAACGCGTCCGAACGCCGGAACGAAGGCGTCTCATAACCCGGCTCATCGCCCTGCGCGAAGTAATTGGCGACTTCCAGCCCATATTGCTGCCCCCAGACGGCGCCGAGATCGCTAAAGATGTCGTACATCGGGGTCGAGCGATTGGGGCGCGCGGCGGGCAGTTCTTCGTTCGGATAGGCGACGCTAAAGCGTTTCTGATAGTTCTCGATCACTTTTGGGCGCGTATAGCCAGGGCTGATCCAGTCGCCAAACCGTGCCACATCCATGGCAAAGACATCACGTTCGGGCTCACCCTCGATCATCCATTGCGCCAGTGTCAGGCCAACGCCGCCACCCTGACTGAACCCGGCCATGACACCGCAGGCCGACCAATAGTTGCGCATACCCGGAACCGGGCCGACCAGAGGGTTGCCGTCGGGCGCAAAGGTGAACGGGCCGTGAATAACCGATTTCACACCGGCCTCGGCCAGAACCGGGAAGCGGCGATATGCGAACTCGATACTGTCGGTGATCTTGTCATAATCGTCAGGCAGCAATTCGTGGCCAAACTCCCACGGCGTGCCGTCAACGGCCCAGGGTTTGCAGGGTTGTTCATAGAACCCGATGCACAAACCGCGCCCTTCCTGCCGAAGATAGCTTTCACCTGCCGGGTCCATGACGTGCGGGTGCTCTCCACCGGCGTCGATGATCGCTTCGATCTGGGAGATCGCGTCGGTCACCAGATACTGATGCTCCATCGGGTGCAGGGGGAAGTAGACCCCGGCCATTGCGCCCACTTCACGCGCCCAAAGACCGCCTGCATTGACGACATGCTCGGTGTGAATGGTGCCTTTGTCGGTCACGACATCCCAGGTTCCGTCCGAGCGCTGGTTGGTTTCACGCACCATGCAATGGGTTTCGATCGTGGCACCGCCCATACGGGCAGCCTTGGCATAGGCATGCGTGGTGCCGGATGGGTCGAGATGCCCGTCCAGAGGATCATAGAGCGCGCCGATAATGCCATCGGTGTTGGTGATCGGAGCGATCTTCTTGATCTCTTCCGGTCCGACGATTTCTGTTTCAAGCCCCATGAACCGGTGTTTGGCGCGCTCGGCCAGAAGCATGTCGAACCGGTCCTGATTGTCAGCCAACGTCACGCCGCCCACATGGTGAAGGCCACAGGACATGCCGGTGATCTCTTCAAGCTCTTTATACAGCCGGATCGTATAGCCTTGCAGCGCAGCCATATTGGTGTCGCCGTTCAGGGTGTGAAATCCGCCCGCCGCGTGCCAGGTCGATCCGCTGGTCAATTCGGACCGTTCCAGCAGCATGACGTCAGACCAGCCCAACTTTGTCAGGTGATACAGGACCGAGCAGCCGACAACGCCGCCGCCGATGACCACCACGCGAGTTTGAAGTTTCATAAGGGCCTCCCACTGGTTTTCGCCAGTGTGCTTGGCGTGGGTCAGAGCGCAATGTCAAAAGCGACAAAACTTGTCGCGGAAGTCATTCGCTGACTTGGGCAAAAGCCCCGGAGCCCGTCTCGAAAATGCACCCGACCTAACGCGTGTTGTGGATAGCGCCCTTGGTGTCCTGACGGGGATGTATTTCTTGCGTTGTTGGTTCGCGCACGACCAGTACCCAAAGCCGGTGCTCCGTTTCGGGCACCGGCTTTTTGGATAAGCTAGAGGGGACGTACTTTCAGTCCGGTAATGCGGTTGCCTTCGCGTGCCGTGACCTCGAACCGGAAACCGTGGAACGAAAACACCTGACCAACGACAGGGATCATCTGTGCCTCGTGAATCACCAGACCGGCTAGGGTGTTGGCCTCTTCATCCGGCAGTGACCAGTCCAGCGCGCGGTTGGCGTCACGGATGGTCATGGCACCTTCGACCAGGAACTGGCCATCATCAGTGCGGGTCACCGGAACGTCTTCCTCGATGTCGAATTCATCGGCGATCTCACCCACGATCTCTTCGAGAATGTCTTCCAGAGTGATCAGGCCGCGCAGTGAGCCATATTCATCCACCACCAGCGCAAAATGGCTGTGCATCCGCAGGAATTCCCGCATCTGGTCGTCCAGCGTGGTGGTTTCGGGCACGAAATAGGGATCGTTGGCCACTTTGCCGATGTCAAAGCTGGCCAGTCGTTCGGCGCTGCCGTCGCTGCCTCCAGCCTGCGCGTACATCGCGCGGAAAAGGTCCTTGGCATGGACAACGCCGACGATATTTTCCGGCTCATCCCTGAAGACAGGCAAACGCGTATGGGGGCTCTCAAGACATTGTTTCAGGATCGCCTCGGGTGCGGCATCTGCGTCGATCATCTCGATGTTCGAGCGGTGCAACATGATCTCTTCCACCGCCCGGTCGCCCAGATCCAGCGCGCCCAGGATGCGGTCGCGGTCTTCCTTTTCGACTACACCTTCGGAATGGCCCAATTGCAGGGCCCCGGCGATTTCTTCACGAACGGCCAGAATGTTGCTGTCGGGATCGATCTGCACGCCGAACAGGCGCAATACACCGCGCACCAGCAATCGCACGGCTGCGACGATGGGCGAAAATACCGTGACAACCACGCTGATGATCGGCGCAACCGCTGCGGCGGCTTTCTCGGAATTGGTGATGGCGTAGGTCTTGGGCAGCACTTCGGCAAAGATCAGAACCAGCAAGGTCATGACCAGCGTCGCCAAAGCCACGCCGCTTTCACCAAACAGCCGCGTGAACAACGCCGTCGCAAGCGATGCCGCGAGGATGTTGACGAGGTTGTTACCCAGCAGAACCGATCCGATCAGACGTTCATTGTCGTCGGTGATTTCCAGCGCCTTTTTCGCCCCGCGTGAACCCTTGTCGGCCTGTGCCCTCAGTTTTCCGCGTGAAGAGGCCGTAAGTGCCGTTTCCGAGCCCGAAAAAAAGCCGGACAAGATCAGCAATAAGAGGATCGCGCCTGACGTAAACCAGAATGCGCCGTCGATCAGAGAAGGTGAGGGTTCCATTGGTCCTTGGTGGTTTAGGGTGATGCATCCGTTATGGGGATACTGCCCCGCTGGATCAAGGGCTTAGCCCTTGTCTCCGTCCGGGTCTTTGCTCAGCGGGTGATGTTGCAACACCAGTTCCGCTAGCCGTTCATCCAGAACATGGGTGTAAATCTCGGTCGTGGCGACGTCAGCATGACCCAACAGTGTTTGGATCGAGCGCAGATCGGCACCGTTCGCCAGCAGATGCGTGGCAAAGGCGTGGCGCAAGGTGTGCGGCGTGACTTTTTCCGGCGACACGCCACCCTGAACTGCCAGTTCCTTGACCAGCAGAAAGAACCTGTGTCGCGTCAAATGGCCGGATTTGCCGCGCGAAGGAAACAGAAAACGCGATCTTTGACCGCCTTTCTCTACGGCCTGATCTTCGATCTCGTCCCGAACTGTCAGCCACGCGGCCAACGCGTCCCGCGCCGGTGGCGACAGCGGTACCATGCGTTCCTTGCCACCTTTCCCCATAACCAGCAGCATCCGCGGATCGCCTCGGGCCGAGGAGACGGGCAGGGACACAAGTTCGGTCACGCGCATTCCTGTGGCGTAAAGAACCTCCATCAGACAAGTGTTGCGCACCCGATCTGCTTTGGTGCGTCCGGTTTGTCGTGCGGCTTCGAGCAGGCGATCAACCTCGGGCACGTCCAGCGTTTTCGGCAACCGTTTCTGGCGGCCCGGACCTTTGATCTGAATGGCGGGATTCGTCTCGCGCCAGCTTTCTTCGAAGGCAAATCGATAGAGTTGTTTGATGGCCGACAAGCGCCTCGCGCGGGTTGAACGTGACAGGCCCTGTGCGTCGCAGTCGATCAAGTAGGCCTCGATCTGATCACGATCTGCTTGGTCAAACCCGGAAGACCTGTGTTCCAACCATGCGGCCAGATCCTTCAGGTCGCGCCCATAGGCCAGCAATGTATTTGTCGCTGCCCCCAATTCGGCCGCCTGAGCCTGCAAGAAGGTCGAAATCCATAGCTCGTTTGATGCCGGTGCGCTCATGATCACCGCTCTTGCAGGATCAACAGGGTCAGTGCTGCACGCCGCGCAGTGTCTTCCAAGCCCACGCGCCGGAAAGTTGCGATTGCGGCGGTCAGATCCACCAGATTGCCCCGTGCGCCATGCGCAAAAAGCTGCACTGCTTCCAGTATCGCTTCACCAAGCTGACCGTTGGCAAGTAGCGCGTCGATGTCGTTGGGCACCGGTGCCGCCCACGCAAATCCCTGCGCAACTGCATCCGCCCATGGGGAAGGGGATGTCGCACGCCCCGGATCACCTTGCGCCAAAGCCGCAAGGAACAGTGACTCGGTGGACGCGTCAGGCGTGGACAGGGCGGCTTGTTCGTAAAGACCCGACAGCATCAGAACGCGCCAGCGCAAGTTTTCAGTCGCAGGTACATCCAAGGACAAATGCGACAAACGCTCGGCGAACAGTTCGGCAAAAGGCACTTCAAGCCCGACGTTTCGCATCTGCTGCCAGACCGGTGGCAGAGTCTTACCAATGGCTTCCGAATTGCCGGTATCCAGCGCGCTTTCAAACCGTTGAATGGCCGCAACCCTGTCCCAGACCGCACCGGACGCTGCCGGAGACCGCTCGGTGTAAAGGCCCAGCAATTGATTGGGTGTCAAAGCGCCAATACGCGTGAGCCGTTCGGCAGCTTCGATCTGCGCTTTCCATCCCGCCACATCTCGCAGGTCAGCGTTGGCAAACGCGCGGGGCAGCGGGGCAGAGGGAAGACGCTCTCCGATTGCCTCAAACAGGCGAAAACTCAGCGGGTCCGGGTTTTCGGGTTGAGGCAGATAAGCAGCGCCTTCGTAGAGTTCTGGACTCAGAAATCGATCAAGAACGGCAAGGTCTTCCGGCGGCAAAACCTCAAGCGCATGCGCGGCTTCCAGCGTCAGCGCTGCGGACGCCCAATCCCCCCGACGAGCTTTGCAGAACACTTGTGCTGCATAATCTCTGGACAGATGTGGTTCAGCGATCAGGGCGGTGCAACTGCGATCCTCGTCGCCGGTCAGCAGCGTGGCATCGAACCAGCGTTGAAACCGGTCCTGAGAATCCGTTGGTCCCGCCAGTTGGACAAGCGATTGAGCGGGATCGGCCGCGCCCAGCTGCATCAATCGATCCAGTCGCGCCAGCAACAACACCTCTTCAGCTTCCGGCCCGGCGGGAGCACGGGTTTCTGACAGAAGCAATGTAAACAACAACCGCTGCATTGCCGGATTACCGCGAACGGGTGTTTTTGCAATCAATTCCGCAAGTCGGTCCGCATCGCTGTTGTGCCACAAATCCACCGGCAATCCAGTCACCGAAGACGACACTAGACCCAGCGGTTGTGACAGCGCTTCGAGCGGGGTCACTTCGACATCGGGCAATCCGCCATTCTGCGCGACCGGAGGTTCAAGCAAAACCGTTCCGGGCAGGTTTTCCGGAGGGTTCGCCAGCCATTCGATTGCAGATAGCGGGGCTTGCGCCTGCGCCGAACCAGCCAGAAAGATCGCCAACAGCGCCTGTTTAGTTGACATCCAATTCGACCGGTTCGCGGATTTCACTTTGCGGTGCAGAGAAATCCGCGCCAAAGAACGGGCCGACATAGGCATAGGCAACCAGCCCAATGAATCCCAGGCAAAGAACATATATCAGGAACTTAATCAGACGGCCCATGGCGCCACGCTGCCTCAATTTTTGATTTTGGCCAAGTTATAACTGGCATTTTTCCTAAGATCACGTCATTCACGGTTAAATGAGCGAAATTAAGCATAACACGCATCCAGCGGACACGCAGGCCGGTTTTGATTTGCACAAAACCGTTGTTTTGGTGGGCATGATGGGGGCTGGCAAGACCGCTGTGGGTCGTGCATTGGCCGCCAGACTGGGTGTTCCGTTTCTGGACAGCGATGCTGAGATCGAATCAGCCGCCAACATGACCATTCCCGAGATATTCGAGCGCGACGGTGAGCCTTTTTTCCGCACCAAAGAATCTCAGGTCATCGGGCGCTTGCTGGATGAGAAGAAAGGCATTCTTTCAACGGGTGGCGGGGCGTTCTTGCAGCCCGAGAACCGCCGCATGATTACCGAAAAAGGTGCTGCGGTCTGGCTGCGGGCGGACCTAAACGTTCTGTGGAACCGCGTTCGCCACAAAGATACGCGCCCGTTGCTGCGTACCGCCGATCCGTATGCAACGTTGAAGTCCCTCTACGAAGCCCGCGTTCCGGTATATGCCCAAGCTGATCTGACGGTTGAATCGGATGGCGAGACTTCGATCGAAAATATGGTTGGCCGCGTTGTCGACGCTTTGTTGGCGCGCCCTGATGTTTTGGAACACAAGTAAATGCATCAAACAGTACATGTGGAACTGGGTGACCGGTCGTATGACGTTGAGATCGGGCCGGATCTTCTGGCGCGGGCCGGAGAATGGATTTCACCACTGCTGGCTCGGTCAAAAGTCGCGGTTTTGACGGATGAGAACGTTTCCGATCTGCATCTGGAAACTCTACGCGCCGGGTTGAACGCTGCGGGCATTGAGATGTCCGCACTGGCCCTGCCAGCCGGAGAGGCCACCAAAAGCTGGCCGCATTTTGAACGCGCCGTTGAGTGGCTGCTGGCTGAGAAAGTCGAGCGTCAGGACGTTGTCGTGGCCCTTGGCGGTGGGGTTATTGGTGACCTGGCTGGTTTTGCAGCGGCGGTTCTGCGGCGCGGTGTTCGGTTTGTGCAGATCCCGACATCTTTGCTGGCGCAGGTCGACAGCTCGGTGGGTGGAAAAACCGGGATCAACGCACCTCAGGGAAAAAACCTGATTGGCGCGTTTCACCAACCTTCGCTGGTACTGGCTGATACTTCGGTGCTGGGCACCATGACGCAGAGGGATTTTCTGTCCGGCTATGGTGAGGTTGTTAAGTACGGACTGCTAGGCGATGCAAACTTCTTTGAATGGCTTGAGAAAAACGGTCCAAGTGTTTCCAACGGTGACATGGCGGCCCGCGTGCACGCAGTCACGCGTTCGGTTCAAATGAAAGCCGATATCGTGGCGCGGGATGAAACCGAACAAGGCGACCGCGCCCTTCTCAATCTTGGGCATACGTTCTGCCATGCTCTGGAGGCTGCGACGGGTTATTCCGACCGTCTTTTACATGGCGAAGGCGTGGCCATCGGCTGTGCACTGGCGTTTGAACTGTCATCCCGCCTTGGCCTGTGTTCGCAAGAAGACCCAAGCCGGGTGCGTGCGCATTTGCGGGCGATGGGGATGAAAACCGATCTGGCCGATATTCCGGGCGACCTACCAAACGCCGAGGCGCTGGTAGATCTTATGGGACAGGACAAGAAAGTTGTGGACGGGCAGCTTAGGTTTATTCTGGCGCGCGGGATTGGGCAGGCTTTCGTGACCTCAGATGTACCGAAAGATGCGGTTCTGTCGGTTTTGTCGGACGCCCTCGCGACGGCTTGACCGAAAACCCTAACGACCCTGAATGACCATCAGCTCGCCGATGTTTTCCCGCGTGATGTAACCCATCATGCGCCCGGACCGGGTGACCACCGAGATGGCCGGAGCACCCTTGTGCAGATGTTCCAATACGGCTTCCAGGCCGGTGGTCAACGAAACCGCAGGGATATCCGCGTCCATGATCGAGGTCGCCGGTGCTGATCTGGGTTGATCACTTGCCAACGCAGCGAACAGCCGATCACGGGTCACAAAACCAAGCAGAGCATGTTCAGCATCAAGCACGGGAAACTCGTGCTGCGTAGTGTGGATCACGGCTTGTGCCGCCGTGCTCAGCGTGTCGTTGGGGGATAGCGCGTGAAATTCTGTGATCATCGCATCGCGTGCCAATACACGGCGAGCAGCAGATCGCAACGCGACGTCCTGACTTTCGGCATTGGCCGCGATGAACACAAACACTGCAATCAGAACCAGGAAGGGGTTGCCCGAACTCAGTCCGAAAAAGCCAAGGCCCACGGCTACGATCTGGCCGCCGACCGCGGCCACGCGCGTGGCTTTGACACGATCCATGCGCAGACACAGAAGGGCGCGGAAAACGCGGCCTCCATCCATGGGGAAGGCGGGGATCATGTTGAACACAGCCAGCAGCAGATTGATGTAAGCCAGCCTGTTCAGAAACCCGACACCCGGTGAATCGAGCTGGGATAATGTCTCAATCGGCAGCCCTGCGCCCAATGCGACAAGAATGATCCAGATGACGATATTTACCGCAGGACCGGCCAGGGCCACCAGAACTTCCTGCATCGGCTTTTCGGGCATTCTTTCCAGCCGGGCCAACCCGCCGATGGGCAGCAGGGTTATGTCAGGGGTTTTGATTCCATAACGCCGGGCCATAAGGGCGTGACCGAATTCATGCGCAACAACGCAGGCAAACAGCGCCAGAACAAAGATCAGGTTTTCAATAGCCGCAGGCAGGCCACCGGCGGAGTAGGCGGCAAAACCGACCCAGGCCAAAAGCAGGAAAAAGGTGACATGGACCCTCAGTTCGGAACCGAGCAATCGGCCGAGAGAGAAGGACCATGTCATGTTGTGTCTCCGTTTTGCTTAGAACGGAATCTCGTCGTCGTCGATTCCGCCCGATGCAGGCGCCGGAGAGCTGGACGGACCACCATAAGGATCCCCATATCCACCACCGGCTTGGCCGCCGCCGTAACCACCACCGCCGCCGCCACCTTCACCACGGCTGTCGAGCAAGGTCAGTTCTCCGCGATAAGGGCGCAGGACAACTTCGGTCGAATAACGGTCCTGACCGGACTGATCCTGCCATTTGCGGGTTTCCAGCTGGCCTTCGATGTAAACCTTGCTGCCTTTGCGCAGATATTGCTCGGCAATACGGGCCAACGGCTCCGAGAAGATGGCGACCGAGTGCCACTCTGTCCGCTCACGGCGTTCACCTGTGTTGCGGTCCTTCCAGTTTTCCGAGGTGGCAATGCGCAGATTGCACACTTTGCCGCCGTTTTGGAACGACCGGACCTCGGGGTCGCGGCCAAGATTTCCGACCAGAATGACCTTGTTGACTGAACCCGCCATGTAATTCCTCGTTCTGTTTTCACGTATATGCGCCGAATCTGGCGCGACTTGTTTTGTGAGACCCTATACGGCCTGCATCATGGTTGAAAACAGTAGATACAACAGTGTTGAACAAGAGTCTTACTTTGGTCGTTACCACGCTTTCATTTTCGCCGCGAATACCTATACTCTGACTGGTTTCTTATCGAGCAGGATAGGCATTGATGCGTTCTTGGGTTGCTGGGTTTTCTGTTGTCTGCCTTGTGCTGGCTGTCGCGCCTGTGCAGGCGCAAACGCTGTCGACCAAAAGCCGTAAGGATATTTTTCTGAAGCAATCCAAGGTTTTGGATTCCCGTGCTGCAACGCAATATCGCGATTCCGCTCGGTTGAAGCCCAAAACATCCCGCGCGCAAACCAGCAAGCGTTATACCGGGAAGTATCGCGGCCATTACCTGGACCTGGCGAAGCAGGCGGCCCGACTTCACAACATTCCCGAAGATTTGTTCTTGCGTCTTGTGCAGCAGGAGAGCGGATGGAACCCGCAGGCGAAATCTCACAAAGGCGCGCTGGGATTGGCGCAACTGATGCCTCAAACAGCCGAACTGTTGGGGGTTAACCCGCATGATCCCAAACAGAACCTTGAAGGCGGGGCCAGATACCTGTCCTGGCAGTACCGCAAGTTCAAGTCCTGGCCTCTGGCCTTGGCGGCTTATAACGCAGGGCCAAAGGCTGTGGAAAAGCATGGCGGTATTCCGCCCTACAAGGAAACCCAGAATTACGTGAAGGTTATCTGGGGCGGGTAAACCTCGATGCTGCGGTGCAGAGCGTCCAATTCTTGATTCTGGACAGACTGTCCAACTAACCTGAAAGGGTATCGCCCAGTCACTGGTGAGGCCCCTTATGCCTGTTGATCACCCGCAAATTCCCAAAGAAACACTGGCCAACTGGCAACAGCTGGTGGACCTGGTCGCAGAGCTGGCGGATGTCCCCGCAAGCCTGATCATGAAGACCGATGCGCCGGATCATGCCGTACTGATCACGTCCGATCATCCTGAAAACCCTTATCCAGTTGGCATGAGTTTCCAGCTGAATCCCAAACTATATTGTCAGGGCGTTCTGCAACGCGACGGGGAACTGGTGGTCGAGGACGCCGCTTGTGATCCGGTCTGGGCAGACAATGACGATTTGGAACACGGGATGACCTTTTACATCGGTCTGCCGTTGAAATGGCCTGATGGATCGGTGTTCGGAACAATCTGCGTATTGGATCGAAAACAGAACCGACGCGCTTTGTTGTTTCGCGAAGGACTGGCGCAGTTCGCACGCATGGTCGAGTCGGATTTGGCTTTGTTGCAAGAGGTTTATCTGCGCCGTGCTTTGGAAGAGAAACTGAACGAAACACTGGCGCAGCTTGAAATGCGTGTCTCGGATCGCACGCGGGAATTGCAGGAAACGAACACGGCTCTACGCGTTTTGCTGTCCAGCCTGGATGACGATCGCAAAAGCCGGGATCACGAAATTGTCGAACAGGTGCGCAGCCGAGTTCTGCCATATCTCGAAAAAGTTCGGGCGCAGCTTTCCGGGGATGAGGCGCAATACGTCTATCTTGAGCTAGCCGAAAAGAACCTCAACGAGATTACGTCGTCCTTGTCTGACAAACTGACAGATGCCTTCGCGGCAATGACCCCGACCGAGATTGAAATCGCGCAGATGGTGATGTTTGGGAAAACAACCAAAGACATTGCCAAGGCTTTGTCGCGGGAAACATCGACCATCGATTTTCATCGCAACAATATCCGTCGTAAACTGGGCCTTGAGGGACGCGAGAAGAACCTGCGCAGCCATTTGCTCTCGATTTCGTGATGTCTGAATATGGGGTTTGCCCCCATATTTCACCCCTAATTTTCCGGTCTGAGCCCGTATGCCTTGGCTTGTTACCCTCTGTGGTGAGGTGCGGACAAACTGCACACGTCCAACAGAGAGGTACACAAACATGGATCGAAAAGATCTGAAGCCGACCATCCTGAAAGGAGACAAGGATCAACTGGCGCCGGGGCTGTCGCGCCGGTCGTTCTTTATGGCGGCGGGCGCCGCTGGTGTCGGCGCGACAGCTTCGGTGCTGGGCGCAAAACCGGCCGAGGCGCAATCGCAGGCCTGGTTGCAGCCGGGGAACAACAACCATGTGATCGACCTGCAAGGGTCGACCGGTCAGGCCAGCACCGGGGCCGTTGGCATCGACTATTACGGTCATTGTGCCATCAAAATCACCTCGCCCAACGGGGCGACCGTTCTGTTTGATCCCTGGCGCGATGATCCGTCGGGTGCGTGGGGTCTGTGGTTCCGCAATGAATTCCCCCAGATACCTGTGGACATCACCCTGTCCACCCATGCGCATTTCGATCACGATGCGATTGAACGCCCAAGCTCGACAATGGTGCTGGATCGCATGGTGGGTAACTTTGAGTTTGCCGACGTCAAGATCACTGGCTTTGCCGATAAGCACGCCTGTGTCGCGCCTGGCTGGTATGACTGGACGAACGCACTGGCCGAGTTCGGGGTGGAAGCCTGCCCGCCGAACAATGTCGGTCACATGGATATGGTCGTCTATCTGGTCGAAACCGGGGGCATCCGCACACTGATCTGGGGCGACAACCGCCATAATCCGCCGCAGGAGTTCTGGGATGCGATCGGACAGGTGGATGTTCTGACGCTGCCTGTGGATGGCTCGGAACACATTCTCAGCTTTGATCAGGGAAACGACATCGTCTCCAAGCTTAAGCCCAAGGTCATCATCCCGACCCATTACCTGAATGAGGTCACGTCTTACACTCTGACGACACTGCAAACTGCTGACGACTGGGTGAAAGGGCAGCAGAGCTACAAGATGCTCGACAGTGCCAGCCTGCAGCTCGAAGCCGGGGAGATTGCCGGAATGAATCAGGAGTTCATGCATTTCGGCAATAACGTCATGACCGGTTGAGGTCATTCCGGGGGCTGCCACTCACGTGAAAGTTCTAGCGCCGTTAGTCTCCCCACAAAACCACGGCGCCAACAGAAAGGGCTGGTCCATGACCGGCCCTTTCCAAATCCAATCTGACGGTTACTCCGCTGCGACTTTGATCACAGGTTCCATCCGTGCCAGAATGTCTTCGGCCAGGTGACATTTCACCTGATGCCCATCCGCCAGGGTCTGCACCGGCGGTACATGGGATTCACACCGACCGTCAGGCACTTCGGATTTCCAGCGGCACCGCGTCTGGAACGGGCAACCCGGCGGCGGGCTCATCGCCGATGGGATGTCGCCTTCCAGAACGATATGCTGTTTCTCGATCGACGTATCGGCGATCGGAACCGCACTCAGCAGTGCTTCGGTATAGGGGTGATAGGGTGGGGCAAAGACCTGATCCGTGGTGCCCAGTTCCACCACATGGCCCAGATACATCACCATCACCCGGTCGCTCAGATACCGCACAATCGATAAGTCGTGACTGATGAACAACAGCGTGGTTTTCTGTTCACGCTGAATTTCCATCAACAGGTCGGTCACCGCAGCCTGAACCGAAACGTCCAGCGCCGATACCGGCTCGTCCGCCACCACGATGCGGGCGTCACCCGCAAAGGCACGGGCGATGCCCACACGTTGCTTCTGACCACCAGACAACTGTCGCGGCATCCGATCCGCAAAGGCGCGCGGCAGTTTCACCAGATCCAGCAACTCCAGCATCCGCTTTTTGCGCTCGGCCTCGGAATTGCCGACGCCGAAGATTTCCAGCGCCCGTATGATCTGACGCCCGACCGTCATCGACGGGTTCAAAGTGTCGAACGGGTTCTGGAAGACCATCTGCACTTCGCCAACGGTTTTGGCATCACGCTCCTCGATGGGCACCTGTTCGATATTGCGGTTGTCCAGCAGGATTTGCCCGTCGGTGGCCGTTTCCAGCCCCATGAGAACCTTGGCAAAGGTGGACTTGCCGCAACCGGATTCGCCAACGATCGCCAGAGTCTCGGATTCGTGCGCCTCGAAACTGAGCGTTTCGTTGGCCTTCACAACCTTCGTCTCGCCACCTCCAAACAGCGCGTTTGCCGCAACCTCATAGTATTTCTTGAGGTTGTCCATCTTCAGAACGGTCCGACCAATCTCGGCCTTTTCCTTTTGCTCGCCCACCGTGATCGGCGCGTTCCAATCGATCTCCTGGAATTTCAGGCAGCGCGTGTGATGCCGGTCATTCCCGGGCACCGCTTCCATCAGGATGTCCTTGGCGTCACAGCGACCCTCTTCGAAATAGTCGCAGCGCGGGCCAAAGTTACAGCCCGGAGGCCGCTCATGGGGCAGGGGGAAGTTCCCCGGTATGGCCACCAGAGGACGCGAGTTCTTGTCAGCCCCAGGCAGTGGGATCGACCTGAACAGCGCTTGTGTATAAGGGTGCTGCATCTCGTCGAACACATCCTTGATCGAGCCGCGCTCAACCGCTTCACCCGAATACATCACGCAAAGCCGGTCGCAGGTTTCCAGAACCAGACCCAGGTTGTGCGAGATAAACAGCATCGATGTGCCGTATTTCTTGCCCAAATCCTTGACCAACTCGACCACAGCGGCCTCAACGGTCACGTCCAACGCGGTTGTAGGTTCGTCCAATATCAACAACGCCGGTTTCGACATCAGCGCCATCGCGATCACGATCCGCTGCTGCTGACCACCCGACAACTGGTGCGGGAACGAATTCAGCATCCGCTCGGGGTCCGGCAAGCGTACGTCTGTCACCACTTCCAACGCGCGAGAGTAAGCCTCTTCCTGGCTAACGCCCTCGTGGATCATCGGCACTTCCATCAACTGTTTGCCGATTTTCATCGCCGGGTTCAGCGACGCCATAGGTTCCTGATAGATCATCGCGATCTCATTGCCGCGAATGTCACGCAATTCTTCGGTCGACATCTCTGCCAGATCGCGGCCTTTGAACTTGATCGTTCCGCCGACGATGCGACCGTTCTTGCCAAGGTCCTGCATAACGCCCAGCGCCACGGTTGATTTGCCGCAACCGGATTCGCCGACCAACCCCACCGCCTCGCCGGGCTGTACGCTGACCGAAAAATCCATCACAGCGGGAATTTCCCTCAGACGGGTAAAGAAGGAAATCGAAAGCTTGTCGATCTCCAGAATAGGTCCGTCATAATCCGCCAGTTTGTTCATCTTGTATCTCCTCGCGAGAGTCCGGGGATCCCCTTCATCTGGCTAAAAATATCCCGGGGGTCCGGGGGCAGCGCCCCC